>JBKQOA010000126.1:0-16512 GCA_052145735.1 Limisphaerales bacterium | reverse complement strand
GTTTTTCGGTGAAAACGCGGGCTTGCGCTATGAATTTGAAAGGAATGCTGATCAGCGGTTGCCGGGCCAAGTCCAGCCATCCAGCTCCGGCTTGTCTATGCCGTTCTCATAGGCGTAGGCCTGGCATTCGAGTTGCAGGATACGCAGCTTCTCCTTGGCGTGAGCGCCGGATGCGCGCAGCGTCGGCACTCGGTCGATCACGTCCATCGCAATGGTGAAGCGATCAATCTGGTTGCGAATCGCCAGGTCGAGCGGAGTGTTGATATTGCCGTGCTCCTTGTAGCCGCGGACATGCAGGTTCTTGTGGTTCGTGCGGCGGTAAGCGAGCCGGTGAATCAGCCACGGATAGCCGTGAAAGTTGAAGATGATGGGTTTGTCTTCGGTGAACAGGGTGTCGAAGTCCCGGTCGGACAGACCGTGCGGATGCTCGCTGGACGGGGTAAGCCGGAAGAGATCCACCACATTGATAAACCGGATTTTGAGATTTGGGAAGTGCTCGCGCAACAGGACGATGGCCGCGAGCGATTCCTTGGTCGGGATGTCTCCGGCGGAGGCCATCACCACATCCGGCTCCGTTCCCTCGTCATTGCTCACCTGGGGCCAGATGCCGAGGCCTTTGGTGCAGTGCACAATCGCCTGCTCCATGGTCATGTATTGAAGATGCTTCTGTTTGTCCGAAACGATGACGTTGATGTAATTGGTGCTCTTGAGGCAGTGATCCGCCACGCAGAGGAGTGAGTTGGCATCCGGCGGCAGGTAAATGCGGCAGACGTTGGGACTTTTATTCACCACCAGATCGAGAAAGCCTGGATCCTGATGCGTGAAGCCGTTGTGGTCCTGGCGCCAGACCGTTGAGGTAATCAGCAGGTTGAGCGACGAGATCGGCGCGCGCCAGGACAACCCGCGGCAGCTCTCCAGCCACTTGGCGTGCTGGTTGAACATCGAGTCAATCACGTGGACGAAGGCCTCGTAGGTGGAGAAAAACCCGTGGCGTCCTGTGAGCAGATAACCTTCCAGCCAGCCTTCGAGTGTGTGCTCCGAAAGCAGTTCCATGACCCGACCGTCGGGCGCCAGTTCGCCGCCATCGGCATCTTCGGGAAGGTAATCGGCCAGCCACATTTTCTTGCTGGCCTCATAAACGGCATCCAGCCTGTTGGAAGCGGTTTCGTCCGGCCCAAAGACACGGAAGCTCTGCATGTTGTTGCGCATGATATCGCGCAAAAAGCGCCCCAGAGGCCGCGTGTTCTCGGCGGTGGTCCGGCCTGGGGCATCCACCTTGACCGCGTAGTCCCGGAAATCAGGGAGGCGCAGCGGCTTGCGCAGTGAGCCGCCGTTGGCGTGGGGATTGGCGCTCATGCGCCGGGCGCCTTCGGGCGCAAGGGCTTTGAGTTCGGGGATTAACCGCCCGGTTTTGTCGAACAGTTCTTCGGGCCGGTAGCTTCGCAACCAATCTTCCAACTGCTTCAAATGGGCCGGGTTTTCCCGCACGCCCGCAAGCGGCACCTGGTGTGACCGCCAATAGCCTTCGACTTTATGGCCATCCACTTCTTTGGGGCCGGTCCAACCTTTGGGGCTGCGCAGGACAATCATCGGCCAGCGGGCGCGGGTCGCTTTGCCGCTTGCGCGAGCTTCTTGCTGAATGCGCCGGATTTCGAGCACACACTTCTCGATGGTCGTGGCCATTTTTTGATGCATGTCTTGCGGATCGCTGCCCTCCACAAAGTAAGGCGTCCAGCCGTAACCCACGAACAGGGATTCCAATTCGTCGTGCGAGATGCGCGAGAGCACAGTGGGGTTGTTGATCTTGTAGCCGTTAAGTTGCAGGATCGGCAGCACCGCGCCGTCGCGGATCGGGTTCAGGAACTTGTCGGAATGCCACGCCGCGGCCAGTGGCCCGGTTTCGGATTCCCCGTCGCCAACCACTACGGCGACCAGCAAGTCGGGATTATCGTAGGCCGCGCCAAAGGCATGAGAGACGCTATAGCCCAACTCGCCGCCCTCGTGAATCGAACCGGGTGTTTCCGGTGTGCAGTGACTGCCAATGCCCCCGGGAAAGGAAAACTCCTTGAAGAACTCGCGCATTCCTACCTCATCCTCGCCCTTATTGGGGTAAACCTCCGAATAGGTGCCCTCAAGGTAGGTCGGTGCCAGCACGCCGGGCGCGCCGTGCCCTGGTCCGGCCATGAAGATGGTGTTCAGATCATACTTTTTGATCAGCCGGTTGAGATGGATGTAAATGAAGCTCAACCCTGGGCTTGTGCCCCAATGGCCGAGCAACCGCTGCTTGATATGTTCCAGTTTTAGCGGCTCGCGCAGCAGCGGATTCGCCCGAAGATAAATCATTCCGGCGGCCAGGTAATTGCACGCCCGCCAGTAGGCGTCAATTCTGCTGAGCTCATCCTTGGACAATGTGGGCGCCGACACCAGGCTCGCTTCGTTGTGCGGAGCTCCTTTTCGATCATTTAGTACGATTGCGGTTTCTCTCATATTTAATGGCTTTCTTGATTAGCGTCCGGATCATCGACCCGGGCCGCTGGATTAGGTATTAAACGGTTTCAGGTGGTACTGTTAATTGTCTCCATGGGACATGTTCTTGGGTTCCTGCTTCCGAGCAGATCAGTCGCTTGGTTTCGCGCACAATCGTCAAATCCTCTCTGGTTGCAATGACAAGGATTCGCCCGGGGGACACAGGGCTGGCGATGTCCGCATCGGGCTTGCAGCGCGCGTTGGAGGTGGTGTCGAGTTCCAATCCGAGGTGGCCAAGATTCTCGCAGACAAGCTCCCGGACTTGCGCGGAATTCTCGCCTACGCCGGCGGTGAAGACCAAGCCATCGACTCCTCCGAGTGTTGCGGCCATCGCCCCGATGGTTTGCACCAGCCGGTGGATATAGACTTCCAAGGCCAGGCGAGCGTCAGGATTGTTCGGGGCCTCCTTCAGAATTTGGCGCATGTCCGAGGAAATGCCGGAGAGGCCAAGCAGGCCGGACTCGTAGTTCAACGCATGGTCGAGTTGTTCGACCGTCAGCCCCTTGCGCCGCAAGACGTAGAGCAGCACGCCCGGATCCAGGCTGCCACAGCGCGTCCCCATGACCTCTCCCTCTAGCGGTGTGAAGCCCATGGACGTATCCATACAAATGCCGTTGCGGACGGCCGACACGGACGCGCCATTGCCCAAATGCGCAACGACGAGCCGGGAATCGTTTCGACCCAACATCTCCGCCGCCCGCCGGGCGCAGTAGGCGTGGCTCAAGCCATGAAATCCGTAGCGGTGAATTCCCCACTCTGTCCTCCAGGTCCGCGGGAGGGCGTAAGTCTGCGCCGCGGCGGGCATGGTGGTGTGGAAAGCCGTGTCGAACACGGCGACCTGCGGAACCGAGGGCAAGACTTGCTCGACGGCCGAAATGCCCTCTAGGCTGGCCGGATTGTGAAGCGGCGCCAGTTCACTCAGTTCACCAATGGCCCGCTGGACCTCGGGCGTAATCCGCACCGCGGCGGTAAACCGCCTGCCCCCGTGAACCACACGGTGCCCGACCGCGTCAAGGTCCCGAACATCCTGCAAAGGGGCCAAGGGTCCGGCCTGCAAATGCGCCCGGATGCGTTCAGCGGCTTCGCTGTGCTCGCGCAAGTGCAGTTCCTCCCGAATTTCCGGCTGGCCCGGGTGCCGAAAGACCAGTCGGGTCGGCCGGGTCGTCCAATCAATGGTGCCCTCGGCCAGAAGCAGCTCCTGGTCCGCCTCGTACAGGCTGAACTTGAGACTGCTGGAACCAGAGTTGCAAACCAGGATTTTCATGGACCATCCTCAGGAAGCGCCGTCACCCCACTTTGCAGTGAAGATGAAGACGTAACCGGCCAATAACCAAAGCAGTATGAGCATATATTCCTCCGGGTGCTAGGAGATGCCTCTTTTGAAGGAGGCAAGCGCCCCCAAAGGAAAGAGCCACGAACGCTTGCGCTGGTTGGCTTTCGGAGCTCCCCGGTCGACAAAATCCGCCAGGCGGATGTCGTGGACACTGAAGACGCAGCGCTCATCAACGGCACAGGCAAGGCGGATCACCTTCTGTACCTCGCGCCGCGGAATTTCCACGCAGAGTATCGTCAGATCGCCCTCTCGGGCATGTCCCTTGACTTCAGTCAGGAGATAGTTCGCCGCCCGCAAGGCTTCGGCCAACTCCCGTCCTTTGGGCGTGAGGAGAATCACCAACTGTCTGCCAAAGGCCAGCCATTGCTCGATGACGATTCCCAGGTAAGTCCCCGCCGCGAACCCCAGCCCGTAGGCGACAGCATACACGGGTTGATTCATGTTCAGCAGGACCTTGGCGACGGCGCAAATATAGACAACCGCCTCGAAGAAGCCCAGGACTGCGGCGAACACGCGCCGGCCTTGGATGACCGAGACCGTGCGGATGGTGTCGAGGGAAACGTCCGTGATCCGAGCCAGGACGATAAGCCAGAACGTTACGAATACGGTAATGTTCATACAGCAAGTGCCTCAAGGAAATAAGCTGGCGTCGAACGGAGATGGATATTCACCCTCCTGAAAGCAGCACCGATCACCAGAGGTTTTTGGCGCGTCGCTCTCCGCACACGAACTTCGAAGCTTTCGAATTCAAACGGAGCTACTGGCACATTTGATCGCCGTGATTTCGTTGTAGCGCGCATCAGAGGTTTCATAGATTTGGATTTGTTCCAGTCATGGCATCGGTTATGCGACCGGACCCTTGCCGCCAGGAAAGGTGGTGTGCGGGCCAGGCGTCAATGGGCGTGACATTGGGGCCGTGATAGAATGTGGACCGGACGAGGTTTTTGAGATTCAGGATCGAGGTGCCTCCCTGCGGCAACCGGAAGTGGACCGCGGGCGCGGAGAACAGCATGTGCAGCCGATGAAGCCGTTCCGCTTCCAATGGCACCTTGATCTTAGCCGCCAGAAATATTTGATTCCCGCCGGTCATTTCCACATCCACGAAGAGCACGGCGAATTCACCTGTCTTTTTCGGGCTTCGGCGTTGCTCCAGCCGCGCCGGGTCGTTCAGATGGCATCGCTCTCGAAATTCGTCCTCGGACAGCTCGACCACATCGAAGATGTCGGCGTGATATTTCCAGACAGGGATATCTTCGCTGATAATATCAACGCGATTGACCCGCGAAGCGACGAAGGACGTCAGGGAGTAATCGCCGGCAATGGTAATGATGTCGCCGGCGAAGACTGTTCTGGACTGGATGTCCTTCAATATACGAGCTGCCAAAGCCGGATTGTCCTGAAAATAGGTCTCAACCGACCCTCCACAAGTATGAACTCGAATTTCCATGTTGTGCATTTTCTATTGTGGTTCAGTTGAACAAGCCTGAGACCATTTCCCCCGTAATGCGACGGATCGCTCTCGAGGTTCGCCATAATTCTCGCGCCACGTTTATGAGAGCCGCGCTCGCGCTTGAAAATCGGCGCTTGTTCAGATTGTTGAATGCAATTCGCATACAAAACCGAGTTACGCAGCTAGCGGGCCAACCACCTCCGAAATGCATAAAGTGCTGAGTTTCAAACTGTAATGGCATAGAATCGATTCGTGGGGTAGGCTCGAATTTTCGAAGATTCGAAAAACAATGGATCTTCCAGCGTAGTGTGCAGCGCGAGTTGGAAGTCAATTAAGGTCTGCATGAATCACGTCGGAGGCAAAGGAGTGGCCGGTGCAAGCCCGAGCTGAGCCCGCGTCACTGTACAGCTCTCCAATGCGTAGGCGGCTGTTAGACCAACAAATAAATTGGCGTTCAGCCGTTCATCGCCTTGGGCACAAATGCATCCCCGTAGAAAGGGTGGCAGGCCAGAATCTTGGCGAATCTCGGGAGTGTTGTATCGCATTACGGGGAGATGGACACCCGTTTTCGACTTTTGGAACCAAGCGGCCTTCGGCCTGGAGATCAACCGTTCTTGTGGCATCTGGCCGTGATCGAAGGACGCAACCGGCTGGCGCGCGAATTCCATGACACCTCGTGCAGGACTTCGTCGGAATTCTACTGCGTGTCGAAGCAGCCCACGGTGCCACCAATACCTGACAAGATGAGCGCAGCACACGAGGAATCAGACGAACGATTGTTTGTTTTTCGAATCTTCGAATTCTCGAAATTTCGAGCCTCATCCCACGAATCATTTCTAAGCCGTTACCATTTGATAGCCAGAATCTTATGCTTTGCGCAGGCAGTTGGCGCGGCAACTGCGTAATGCTGGGTTGTATGCGAATTGGGTATCACATCCTGAACCAAGACCAGACTTCAAGAGCCAAGGCAACCTTTGTGAAGGGGCGACCTCTTGGCATCGGTTTTGGATGGGTCTCTCAGACGATACCCGAACGGTTTGCGCCCGCCGTGTGCGCCTTCCAGTTCACCTTACCACACCATCAGTCCCTCCACACGGCTCTTTTGCCGGGGGCATGTGCAAGTGGCTCCGGGAAAGGAAAATCCAGTCATGAAAAAAGTCATCCACGCATGGAATGTCTTTACCCACGCAGAATATTGGCTCGACCTGACCGTCGAGAACCTGCGGTGGGTCGTCGAGCGTCTGTCCGTGCTCGAATGGAACATCGAGCTGCGGGTGGTGCGCCCGTGAAAACGGTCATCACCCTCCGACCGACAAGCCGGTCATCCTTCGGTCTGCTCGTCTGCCAGGGCGGCACCATAAGCACCACGTCCAAATAACATGAATAACACCGATGATCATCCCGGGTCTATATCCGTAAACAAATTTACAGCACGGAATTTCATCCGGAGACTTATCATCAAATGAAAACCGGTGGTTCGTCCCTCGCTATCTTTGCGGCCTTGTTGGTCATCGGACTGAACGCCTGGGGCGCGGATGGGCCACCGGCGGCATCCGATTCTTCATCCGAAGTGCTGAAGGGCCTCAAAGCCCCCGCCTCGCCGGAACGCCCGTGGCAGCCGCCGGACATGGCCGGTTTTGCCAGCATGCTCAAAGTCAAAGCCGAGCCGGAAGCCGATGCCCAAAAGGATTACGAACTGGCCGAACTCATTGATCTCGCCGAGCGCACCAACCCTGAGACGAAAGTCGCCTGGGAGCATGCAAAGCAGGCGGCTTCAGCGGTTGGGCTCGCGCAAAGCGAGTATTTGCCAAAGCTGGCACTGCGCGCCTCGGCCGGTTACGTGCGTGAGCCAGTTCCGCTGCCGCTATCGCCCACCACCGCAGGTTACTATGATCTGGAAGCTCAGGAGGCACAACCGGTCGCCACACTGGAATGGGTGCTGCTCGATTTTGGCCGGCGCAAGGCCGGCGTGGCCGCCTCGAAAGAACAGTTGCTCGCCGCCAACCTCGGGTTCAATGCGCGACATCAGGAGATCGTTTTCAAGGTGCAGAGCGCCTTCTATGCCTTATCCACGGTTCGTGGCCGGATTGATGTGGCGCAATCGTCCTTGGATTCGGCCTTGAAGGTTCAGGAGGCGGCGGAAGAGCGTTTCAAGAACGGTCTGGCCACCGCTCCCGATGTATCGCGGGCGCGGCAACAAGCGGCGCAGGCGGCATTCGACCTGGAAGATGTTCTGGCCAAAGAACGTGACGCGCAGGTGATTCTGGCTGAAAGCATCGGGATTACCCCCACGGTTCCGCTGCACGTCGTTGATTTTTCAAAACTGCCCTTGCCCACCAACCTGGAGCAAACCGTCGAACAGTTTATTGACCGAAGTTTGGCGCAGCGCCCCGACCTCCTGGCCAGGGTGGCCGTCCTGCGCGAGAAGGAGGCCAATGTTCGTCGCGCCCGCGCGGCCTACTACCCAACCCTTTCCTTCCAAGGGGATGCTGGCGGAGCATTTGAGCGCTCGCAAATGGAGGTTTCAGGCCACACGTATCCCTGGGAGTCAACGCGCCAGCCCGCCTGGGACGTAGGGCTGGCCTTGAGCTGGTCTTTGTTTGAAGGCGGCGCGCGAAAACGCAAACTGGAGATCGCCAAAGCCGAATTCGAGGCGGCCCAGCATGAACTTGACGACTCCCGTGACAAGGCGATTTCGCAGGTGTGGCAATCCTACACAGACACCAAGCTGGCGATCCACCGGCTCGATGTGGCCGCGGCACTGGTGAACGCCTCCGAGAAATCCTACCAACAAACGTTTGAAGCTTATCAAAACGGACTCAGCAGCCTGGTGGATCTTCTGGCGGCGCGACATGAACTGAGCCAGGCGCGATACAACCAACTCGACACTCGAGCAACCGTGCTCGAATCCACCGCCGCGCTGGCGTTTGCTTCCGGCGACCTCGGCCCGCAACTGTTGAAGCGGACTCCCGGAAACATGAGCAACGAACCATGAACTTGATCCAACTTTCAAAAATCCGCTCCGCCGCACCCCGATCCCTTCCAGGCCGGCCACGGTGGCGAGCTGCCGCCGCGCTGGGTTTGATTTTCCTCACCGGTTGCCGGGGCGCGCCATCCATCAACGTGCTCGGTTCATTCTTTCCGGCGTGGATGTTGTGTGTTGCCCTGGGCGTAATTGGAACGCTGGCAGCGCACCAGATTTTCATCAAGCTCGGAGTCGAATCTTATCTGAAGCCGCGTCCGCTGATTTATTTTTGTCTGTGGATGCTGATCACGGTGGCCTCATGGCTGTTGTTTTTCAGGAGTTAAAATTATGTCTGAAGAAAATGTTTCTCCCACACCGTCCAAAACGGATCCGAAAATTTTGGCGAAACGAATCGGTCTAGCCATCATCCTCGGCGCAGTGGCTGTGGCCATCGCGGCGATCTGGATGTTTGACCACCGGCCGCAAACTGACGACGCCACGCTGCGCGCAAATTTCATCGGCATCGCGCCGCACGCCAGCGGGCACATCGTGGAGTTAAACGTCAAAGACAACCAACTGGTGAAGGAAGGCGATTTGCTGTTTGTCATTGACCCGCGGCCCTATGAAGACGCGGTCGCCAGCGCCAAAGCGCAATTGGTACTGGCGCACAAACAAGTGGACGCCGCGCAGAAGGCGCTCAAAGTTGCGGACGCTTCCATCGCGCGGGCCGAGGCGCAAGAAGCGGCGGCCGAAGCGACGGTGAAGCGGGCCGAAGCGGAATTCAAAGATGCGGACGATCATCTCAAACGGGTGGAGCCGCTGCTGGCCAAGGAATTTACCACGTCAGATCAAGTCGAGGCGGCGCGCACGCGGCAAATCATCGCGTCCGCCGCTGTTGAGGAAGCCAAGAAAGGCCTCACCGCCGCCTCCGCCGGAGTGGAACAGGCCAAGGCCGAACGGCAGCGCGCCGAGGATGCCATCGGCCAGGAAGGGGATTTGAACGGACACATCGCGGCGGCCGAGGCGCAGTTGCAGGAAGCGGAGTTGAATTTGGGATACTGCCGCGTGCGCGCGCCGTTCAGCGGCAAGATTGTGAACTTCAACATTTCGCTGGGTGAATTTGCGCGGGTCGGCGTGGACGTTTTCACCCTGGTGGACACGCGCACGTGGTTCGTCGTGGCGAACTTTCGCGAAACACAGTTGAAGCACATTCAGGAAGGCGCGCCAGCGGAAATTTATCTGCAATTCAAGGGCGGAAAACGTTTCAAGGGAAAAGTCGTCGGCCTTGCGTGGGCCGTCATTCCCGAAGACGGCTCGAGCGCGATGGGGCTGCCGAACGTGCCGCGCAATCTGGACTGGGTGCGTTTGGCGCAGCGCTTTCCCGTGCGAATTCAGGTGGAAAACCCCGACGACAGTTTCCGCGTGGGTGCATCGGCGGTGGTGACCATTACCGGTCCTGCTCCAAGAAAGTCGTAAATTTTTGCCAGGCTGATGACCGCCAATCCTTCCATTCCATTTCCTTGGTTGAATCTGTCCCGGTTTTGGGAATTTTTGCGGCGCGAAATGGCGCCCACCCCGGAGCGCTGGCAGGCGACGGTGCGCATTACGTTGGCCTGCTTGATTTGCACCATTCCGATCATGGCTTTTCACCTGAAGCAGCCAGTCATGATGATCATTGGCATGTTCATGGTCACCAGAGAGGACATCTCGACCACGTTGTTCGGAACGCTTCTGGCAATCGTCGCCGCAATCCTTACGTGCGGATTGCTGCTCCTTTACTTCATGTGCGCGCTCGACCTGACGTGGCTCCGGGTGCTGTGTGTGCCGGCCTTCATCGGAGTGGGCCTGCTGATGATGCGGGTCGTGACTCCCAGCATCTTCGGATTGGGCGTCGCAATCTGCGTCGGTTTTGGCGTTACGATTCCCGATACCGTTTCCGACATCGAAACTCTGAATCGCATTCCCTTTTACTATGGTTGGGCGTGGATTCTGGGATTGAGCGTGAATCTGGTGGTTCAACGCCTGATGAACCCCAACACTTCCCATGCGCTGTTGATTCGCGGATTGATCTCAAGACTGGAAGCCGTTGAAGCTTTGCTCCGGGGACTGGCGGCGGAAAGGGAAATTGAACCGTTGCGTTCTTCGATTGCTGTTTTTGCCTTCAGCGGCGCGACGGAACAATTGCGTCTCCTGAAAGTTGCCGGCGCAATCGAGTCGCTGCTCAAAAAGCGCGAATTGGAATTGAGCGCGCAAATCATTTTGGTGGACCGGCTGGTAACGGCGGCGTCGGTGCTGGAAGTTCAGCGGATTGCGCCCGGCAATGAGGCGGTGAAAAAGCGGTTACTGCGGCTGGCGGAGGTTTGCGCGGCTTGGCGCGCGGCCATCAATGAAGACCGCGCGCCGGAAACCCCCGTTCCGCCACCCGAAGATCAAATCACTCTCGCCGATCATGACGCGCTTCCCGCGCTCGCCGAAATGGAACGCGTCATCGCCTTGCTGCCGCTGGCCGCCTGCGGCGAGAAACTGCCGGATGAACTCAAGCTGCCGCCTCAGAAAAAAAGCGGCCTCCTGGTCCTCGCTCCCGATGCCTTCACCAATCCGGAACACCTTCACTTCGCCATCAAAGGCATGATCGCGGCGACGATTTGCTATCTCCTCTTTACGTTGTTTGCTTATCCGGGAATATACACCTCGGTCATCACCTGCATCCTTTGCTCGCTTTCGACGGTGGGAGCGAGTGTGCAGAAGGGCATCCTGCGCTTTGCCGGGGCCGTCGTTGGCGGCGCGCTTGGATATATCTCGCTGATGTATGTTTTCCCGCACCTTGACTCGTTGGTGGGGTTCTGGTTTCCGTTTGGTACGGTCATGGCGCTGGCGGCCTACGTCAACTTCGGCAGTGTCCGGATTTCCTACGTCGGCATCCAGATTTGCCTGGCCTTTTGCAAATGCACCCTCCAAACCTACGGGACTTTCACGGAACTGCGCGTGGCGCGCGACCGCCTCATCGGGATCGCGCTG
This sequence comes from Limisphaerales bacterium, assembly GCA_052145735.1. Taxonomy (GTDB): domain Bacteria; phylum Verrucomicrobiota; class Verrucomicrobiia; order Limisphaerales; family UBA11358; genus UBA11358. The sequence goes on along the minus strand of JBKQOA010000126.1, from coordinate 5,220 downwards.
GGACTTCTGGTGTTTGGCGTCATCAACAGCCGGCTCTGGCCGGTGCGCGCGCTGGAAACCATGCGGGTGAAATTATCGGATGTTTTCCGTCAGCTTGCGCGACTGGCCGGCCTGCCTGATGAAGGCAAAAGTCCCGCGCCGCGACTGGCCGAAGCCTACAACCTGCGGCTGAAAGTTTATCAGGACTTTGGCGTCGTCGGCGAGATGCAGGAAAGCTCGAAATTTGAAGGTGGCAGCGAACTCCGCAAAAAGCTGGAGGCGTTTGGCGACGGGGCGAAATCACTCTTGCTGCACCTGCTGGCCATCATCCAGCATCGGCCTGATTTGCGGCCTGACGCGGTGCCCGAACCGTTGCGCGCCGCTTCACTCCGCTTCCGCACGACACTGGCCGGCGTGCTCGAAAATCTTTCCGACCGCGTACAGGGCAAGCCCGAACGTCCCTGGCCCGATTTCAAATCCGCGCTGGCGGAACTCGAAAAAACTTTTGCCGTCGAAATCAAAAACGTCACCGACGCAAACGCCGTCGCCCATCTCCACGGTCGCCTGGCGCTGTATCGAGAGACAGTCCCGATTGTTGGGAAGCTCGTCCACTTGCAAGCTGCATAAAAAATACTGTAACCGCCACCGCACAAAATGAATTGGAAACCGACGTATAGCGGTTTCAGTTAACGTTGGCACAGTTTGCGAGGTTGCTGGGAAAACGCAGAGCGGGTGAAGGCAGGGCGCCTAACTCCGTGCGCGCCGACTTAGTGAATCAGAACGCACTTATTGGCAAAAGGGCGGCGGGCAGAGGACTGCCCGCCCTACCTGCCACGATGTGGCAATTCCAATGTGAACTGCTATACAGGCTGGTGGCCACTCGCGCATAAAGCCGCCTTGAACAATCGAAACAGTTCTGATTCGGCGACTTGTTGAAAACAGAAGAAACAGCGTCACAAACAGCAGTTTCTCGGCGGTCGGATTAAACAACACGATCCGCTGCTGCTCATCAACAATTGCGGGGCACTACCTTAAACCAACGATTGTTATCCGAATCTTCGAACTCTCGAAATTTCGAGCATCACCCATCAAGTCGTTTGTAATTCGTAATATCCTGATAATTAGCATATTAAGCGTTTTTCGGATAGTTGGCATGTGAATCGCATAATGCGTTTTTGTATGCGAATTGCATTCAACAGTTTGAACAAGAACCGAGTTCCAAGCGCGGAGGCGGTCGTCGTTAATAGGAGAAAGAGTTTTCAGGCGTTATGAAAACCTCATTCCCACGGAGCAAAGGAACAGATGGGGCGGCCAATCCCATAGGTGGCCTTTTACCCACCCGCGACCGCGTGCTCGAAGTCGCCTGCGAGTTGTTTGCCGAGGCTGGTTTTCACGGAACGCACCTTCGCGAAATCTGCAAGCGCGCCGGGACCAATGTGGCGGGAGTCTGTTATCATTTTCACAGCAAGGAGGGACTTTATCAGGCCGTAGTCATGGAGGCTGGACGGCGGCTTTCCGATTATGACGAGGGCTTGGTCGCCTCAGCGCATTTGCCACCGGAAGAGCGGTTGCTGAACCTCGTCGAGTCCCTGTTGCAGAAACTCAGCGCCGAGGGTGCATGGATTGCGAAACTACTGACCCGGGAATTGGTTAACCCGGCCTGCGGAGTGCACAACTACACGATATCCGGTCTGGAGCGCGATTTTGTCCTGCTCCAAGCCGTGATGAGGGATTTACCTGGCGCCGGCACCAACAGCGAAACGATTCGTCTTCATGCGTTGAGCGTGATTAGTGAGTGTGTTTTTTACTCTCTGGCGGGAGAGAACCTGGCGCACCCCTTGATTCAATTGGCCGTCCGTTTGCCAAATCGGGCGCGTTTGGCCCACTGTCTCACGCAGTGTTCACTGGGGGCTCTCGAACGAGAAGGGAAAGAGCCGGATATTTCGAATCCATGAACAGGTATCCAACATTCCCACCAGAGGCACTATGCGTGAAGCGAACCCGGAGACCAGGTTCACGGAGGGGATGCCCAGGGCAGCTTTCCGTCACTCGTTGGGAGCACGGCAGATTTGTCCCGTTGATCATTCACCTGCGGGCGGGTGCCCCTGGAACCGAATTTCTCAGACGTCCAGTGGACGCAACGACCCTAAAGCCTCTTAACAAACACCAATTATTCCAGCAATAACAGGAAAACAAAACACAACATGAAATCCATAGACCATAACGAAACGACGAAAATCGAGGAACTGCCGCAGGCCGACATTCAGCAGCATCGGCCCGGAGTTGACTCGCAGAACCGAACCAAAGGCAATGGCGAAGTGACTCCGAACACTCCGGCAGTCCCGGCCCGGTCCAAGACCAAAGGGCGCATCGCCATGGCGGTTTCCGCGCTGCTGGTTGGCGCTGCCTGCGCGGTGTATTACTTCTGGTTCGTCTTGCCGTATGAATCCACCGACAACGCGTTCATCGAAGGTAACGTCATACCGATGGCCTCGCAAGTCCCGGGACGAGTCGCGGAATTGCTGGTGAAAGACAACCAGGCGGTCAAACAGGGCGACGTGATCCTGAAGATTGACCCGCGCGATTACGAGGCCAGCCTGGCGCAAGCCCGCGCCGATCTGGCGGCGGCACACAGCCGGGTGGAGCAGGCGAAGGCGCAGGTGAACGCCAGCGAAGCCAAAGTCGCGCAGGCGCAGGCGACAGTGGTTGCCGCCGACGCGGAGAATCAACGCGCGGCGGACGATCTCAAGCGTTACGAGTCGGTGGAAAGCCGGGCGGTTTCCAAGAGCGCGTTTGACCTGGCGCATTCTCAAGCGCGCGCAGCCAGCGCCAATTTGGAAGCGGCGCGCAGCCAGGCCAAGGCCGCCGAGGCGGAAGTGGCTTTGAGCCAGGCGGGCGTTGAAACCGCGAGCGCCGCGGTGCAACAGGCCGAAGCCAAGCTCCGGCAGGCCGAGTTGAATCTTTCCTACACCCAAGTCACCGCGCCCGAAGAAGGCCGGGTCACGCACCGCGTCGTGGAACAAGGCGCGTATATTCAGCCCGGCCAGGCGCTCATGGCGATTGTGCCGCGCCACTATTGGGTCATTGCCAACTTCAAGGAAATCGAACTGACTCACATGCGCGTCGGCCAGCCGGTCGAGGTCGTTGTGGACGCCTATCCGGGCCACAAATTCAAGGGCCACGTGGAGAGCATTCAGAGCGGTGCCGGCGCCCGCTTTAGTCTGTTCCCGCCGGAGAACGCCACCGGTAACTATATCAAGGTGGTGCAGCGCGTGCCGGTGAAAATCCTTCTGGATGATATGCCGGGAAACGAGCTCGCGCTTGGCCCCGGAATGTCCGTGGTCCCCAAAGTGCGCGTGAAGTAATCACCATCACCCTGCCGAGAAACAATCTATTGCCCGCAGCTTATGAATGGCGATTCGAACCAGCCTAAAATCAATCCGTGGATTATCGCGTTCGCGGTGATTCTGCCGACCTTCATCGAAGTGCTCGACACCACGGTCGTCAGCGTCGCGCTGAATAATATCGCGGGCAACCTGTCAGCCACGATCTCCCAGGCGACGTGGATTCAGACGGGCTATCTCATCTCGAATGCCATCATCCTGCCCGCCGCCGCGTGGTTTTCCGCCTTGTGTGGACGCAAGCGCTTTCTCATGACCTGCGTCGGCATTTTCACCGTGGCTTCCTTCGCTTGCGGTGCCGCGCCAAATCTGTCCTCTCTGATCTTCGCTTCCATTGTGCAAGGTGCCGGCGGCGGCGCGTTGCAGCCCATTTCGCAGGCCATTTTGATGGAGAGTTTTCCGCCCGCCAAGCGGGGCTTGGCCATGGCGGCCTACGTGGTGGGCGTGGTCGTGGCGCCCGTGGTGGGACCGGTCATTGGTGGCTGGCTCACCGACAATTATTCCTGGCGCTGGATCTTTTACATCAACATCCCTTGCGGTGTGGTCGCCTTGTGGATGATCCAACAATTCGTCTTTGACCCGAAATACATCCGCGATCTGAAACCCGGACGCATTGACGCCTTCGGCTTCCTCGTCCTGGCGATCTGGCTGGGCACGCTGCAAACGGTCCTGAACAAGGGACAGGATGAAGATTGGTTTAATTCCAATTTCATTTGCACCCTCTCGGTAATTTCGGTTATCGCGTTTGTCGCGTTTGTCGTGAGGGAATTTTCGACGCGCGAACCGCTCGCCGACTTGCGGGTGTTTGCCGACCGTAATTTTTTATCCTGCAGCATTCTCGTCGGCATCGTCTTTCTCCTTTTGTATGGCATCATGAACTTGCAGCCGCTCATGGCCGGCAATCTCATGGGCTATACGGCCTACATCAGCGGACTGGCCCAAGCGCCGCGCGGCCTGGGCGTATTGCTCTTCACGCCGCTGGTGGGGATTCTGATGGGGAAAGTGGACGACCGTCTCCTGATTGGCCCGGGCATGATCCTGATCGCGGTCGCCTCCTTGATGATGGGTGAATTCAATCTGGATATTTCCAACCACGACTTTTTCTGGCCCAACTTCATTCAAGGCATGGGAATGGCCTTCACAATGGTCCCGTTGATGACCGTGGCCTTGGCCACCGTTCGCAACGAACAAATGGGCAACGCCACCGGGCTTTACGCTTTGGTGCGCAACCTGGCGGGCAGCATCGGCATCGCCGTGGCCATTGCCATGGTCTCGCGCGGCGCGCTGCGGCATCAAGCCTACATGACCGCTCATCTGACGCAATTTGATATGCCTTATCAGAACGCGGTGCAGATGGGACAAGCGGCGCTGACACCCGCGATGGGAGCACAAGCCGCTCCCGGCACCTTGGGTGTGATTTACAAATCAGTGCTGCTGCAATCCAACATGTTCGCCTTCGCGGACGAATATCGCTGGCTGGCGATGGTTTGCTTTTTGTCCGTCCCACTGGTGCTGCTGCTCAAAAAGGGCGACGGCAAACGGGAAGTGATGATGCACTGAATTTATTAAGAAAAACACACAAACCAAATTTATGAAAACCACCGACTTTGACCTGACCCTGGACATTTGCACTGAAGACGGATCGCGCACGCGGTTCCATCAAAACGACCAACAGATCGCCGAAACGACGCTGCGGCAATTGGTCACGCCCCGGCTCTTCCAACCACCTTTGCTCACGCTGGCTTCCGAACACAGCATCAGCGCCATTCCCACCCGGACCATTGACATGATTCTGGCGCACACGGCCTCGCCGCCGCCGCTGCCGCTGCCGAGCGGGTGG
>JBKQOA010000125.1:0-10764 GCA_052145735.1 Limisphaerales bacterium | reverse complement strand
AACGAAAACGGCTCGCGGGGACGCTCGCCCCACCAAATCGTCTCTGCGCTCCGGGGAAAAGCCCGTCAGGGCTGACATCTTTGTAGTTCCGCAATTTTAATCGGGATAAAGCTCCGTCAGGAGCGATATCGTCAGACAATCGCGCGAAATATGTCGCTCCTGACGGAGCTTGAACGGATTCGGACGACAAACTACAAAGATTCCGCACCTGCGGCGCTATGCCTCTTGTAATTTGTCTTCGTAATCCTCAATCACCTTGTCGGACAAATGCTCAAGAAATTTTTGTTCGTGTAAATCCGTAAGGCTTTCGTATGAAAGAAAAGTGCAAATTTCCGACAGCGCGCGTCCTCCCAGCGCGGCGAAAACAGGCCGGCCAATTTCTTGGAATACCTTTTCGCGCCGTGAAGTCGGAGCAACGATGTGCAATTTAATTGTGATATTCGGCTGCATCGCAAGCAAGTCCGCCATGCGGAGAATCCCAGAATAAATTGACGTTGTATGTTCGACCTCAAAAGCTCTGACAATTTCTGCTCTTTTGAGCCAAAGCACGTCAATCTGTTCGATGGTTCTCATCGTGGTCGAATTGAATGTGACCGGAAGTTCTTCAAGCAGTATACTCGTCTTTCCCGGCGCAAGCACCCGTTCTGACCAGAACCGCCGAAAATCCGCACTCTGCTGTTGCCAAATCTTGTCCTTGGCAACCGAATCATAGCTTTGGACAAATTTAGAAACGAGTTCTTGTGCCAAGCTTTTATTCATAATTGATTGGCACGTTACTAACCAAGCAACGGGAAAACAAAATCATTTTTGAATTTCTATTTACCAATCCGTCTCGCGATAGTCCTTCAGAAATTTTCTCGCCCGCAATCTCATTTCCCGGTTTAATCCCCACGCGCATGAAACAAAAAGCTTACGCCCGCGCGGGCGTGGACATCGATTTGGGCAACAAGGTCAAGGCAACGCTGCCACAACTGCTCGCCGCCACGCATCGCCGCGAGGTGCTCGGCAAGGTCGGCTGCTTCGGCGGCTTGTTCGCCCTCGACCTGAAAAAATACCGCGAGCCGGTGCTCGTGTCGTCCGTGGACGGCGTGGGCACCAAGCTCAAGATTGCCTTCGCCATGAACCGGCACGACACCATCGGCGCCGATCTGGTGAATCATTGCGTCAACGACATCGCCGTGCTGGGCGCCGAACCGCTGTTCTTCCTCGATTATCTCGGCACCGGCAGGCTGGAGCCGCTCGTTTTCACCGACATCATCAAAGGCTTCGCGCGCGCCTGCGCGGAAAACCACTGCGCGCTCATCGGCGGCGAGACGGCGCAGATGCCCGGCTTTTACCAGAAAGGCGAATACGACGTGAGCGGCACGATCGTTGGCGTGGTCGAGAAATCCAAGATGCTCAACGGCCAGAAAACCGTCAGGGCAGGGGACGCCGTCATCGGCATCGCTTCGAGCGGCCTGCACACGAACGGCTATTCGCTCGGGCGCAAGATTTTCTTCGAACAGTTGAAATTGAAGACATCCAGCCGTTTGCCCGGACTGAAAGGCACGGTGGGTCAGGAACTGTTGAAGGAACACATCAGCTACGGCCCGCTGGTGCGGAAGCTGTTGCAGAAATTCAACGCTGCCCCCGTAGCCGCATCTCGTAAGAGTGCGGACCGTTCGTCCGCGTTCTCACGAACGCGGCTACAAATGGTCAAAGCTTTTGCCCATATTACGGGTGGCGGGTTTGTGGACAATATTCCGCGCGTGCTGCCGAAGAACCTGGACGTCGTCATCCGCAAAGGTTCATGGGACATGCTGCCGATCTTCAAAATCATCGAGCAGAGAAGCGGTGTGCCGGATGCGGAACTTTATCAGGTGTTCAACATGGGCATCGGCATGGTGGCGATTGTTTCGGCGGACAAGGCGGAGGCGGTCTTGAAATTCATCCGCTCCCAGAAACACCGGGCATGGCTCATTGGCGGGGTCGTCAAAGGCAAAGGCGAAGCAAGAGTGGAATCTTTTCCGACAGAATGAGTCTCGTCACCTCGACTCCTACAAATTCAAAAGCGCCGTCGCCGCTGTGCTCTGCCGGCGCAGTCCAAAAATACTTTCGCTGAATTTGTGAGCGGCGCGTAAATCGTCAATCGCAAATCGTAAATCCTCAATAGCTCATCCGGTCCAGCTTCACCTTGCCGCGGAAGATCCAGTAGATGCAGACGGTGTAGGCAATCACCACCGGCACACCGATGCAGGCGATGACGAGCATGATGCCCAGTGTTTTCTGCGAGGAGCACGCGTTGTAAATCGTCAGGCTGTTCTCCGGATAGGGCAGGCTGTAAACCAGGTTCGGGAAGATGTCCACGGCGAACAGGGCCATCAGCGTGATGATGGCGGCGCACGACGACAGGAACGCGCGCCAGTCCCGGCCGTGATGGAATTCGCGCGGGATGTTGGCGATGGACAGCATGTTCAACAGCGCGATGCTGAACAGGCCCGGATATTCCCGCACGTGTGCGGATATGTGCGGCACGAAGAGCAGCGTGGCCATCGTGAGGGTCACGGCGCAAATCACGAAGAAAATGATGCAGCTCATCGCCCAGCGGCGCAGTTTGTCGTGCAACGCGCCTTCGGTCTTCATCGTCCCGTAAATCGCCCCGTGCATCATGAACAACGCCACCGTCGTGATGCCGACCAACACCGGATACGGTTTGAGCAGGCCGAGAAACGTCCCGGCGAATTCGCCGTGTTCGTCAATGGGGATGCCCCAGGCGATGTTGCCCAGCGCCACGCCCATGAGCAGGCCCGACAACAGGCTGCCGACGGAAAACCCGATGTCCCACATCTGCCGCCACCAGCGCATCGGCTGCTTGCTGCGGAATTCGATGGCCACCGCGCGGAAAATCAGCGACGCCAGCAACAACATCAGCGCGAGATAAAAGCCCGAAAATACCGTCGCATAGACATTGGGGAACGCGGCAAACAGCGCACCGCCGCCGGTGACGAGCCAGACTTCGTTGCCGTCCCAGACCGGTCCGATGGAATTGAGCATGACGCGGCGCTCGTTGTCGTCCCGCGTGAACAGGTGCAGGGCGCCGATGCCGAGGTCGAAGCCGTCGAGCATGGCGTAGCCGGTGAACAGCACGCCGACGAGGACGAACCAGATGGTGTTCAGATCAAAGTTCATGCAGAAAAGAAAGTTGGGTTCGGAGTTCCGCCTTCAGGCGGTTCTCCTGGATGCTGGTGCTTCCAAACCGCCTAAAGGCGGAACTCCAAACAAATTTGTGTCTGTTCGTATTCATTCGGTTTTCGTCGGCAGCGCCAGCTTGCCGGACGGCACGAGATCGGCGTCATCCGGGCCGTGCTGGATTTTGTCGTTGAGCAGGTAGATGAACACGGCGAACAGCAAAAAATAGATGAAGGTGAACAGGATCAGCGATGTGAGCACCACGTTGGCCTGCACCACGGCCGACAGCCCGGCCGGCGTACGCAGCACATGGTAAACGATCCAGGGCTGCCGGCCAACTTCAGCGGCGAACCAGCCGAGTTGGTTGGCGATTTGCGGGCCGAGCACGGAAAACACGAGGATCCACAACAGCCAGCGCCGTTCGTGCAATGAACCGTGGCGGAAATAAAGAAACCCGAGCGCAGCGATGGCGATCATGGCAAACCCGATGCCCACCATGCCGTGGAAAAACAGGAACGAGACCTGAACCGGCGGGCGGTCGGCGGGGGCGTAGTCATCCAGTCCGGTCACCGTGGCGTGGGTGTTGTTGAACGCGAGGAAACTCAACATGCCCGGCACCTGAATGCCGTTAACCTTTTCCTTTTTTTCGTCCACCCAGCCAATCAGTGTCAGCGGCGCGTTCGAGGTGGTGTTGTAGAGCCCCTCGAATGCCGCGAGTTTTTCGGGCTGATTTTTCGCCACGCCCTGCGCGCTGGAGTGGCCGCTGACCAGTTGCAGCAGCGAAGCCACGAGCGCCACGGCCAAACCGACTTTCAACGAGGCGCGGGCAAAATCCAGATGCCGTTTTTTCAGCAAGTACCACGCGCTGACGCTCACGACCAGAAACGCGCCCGCCTGCCAGGCGCCGCACAAGGTGTGAAACAAACGGTCAACCATGGACGGGTTGAAGACCAGCTGCCAGAAATCGGTGATTTCCGCGCGGGCCACGCCGTTGTGAGTCACGATTTGGTAACCCGCCGGCGTCTGCATCCAGGAATTGGCGACGACGATCCAGATGGCGCTGAAGTGCGCGCCCAGGCAGACCATGCACGTCGAGAAAAAATGCAGCTTGCGGCCCACCCGGTCCCAACCAAACAACAGCACCGCCAGAAAACCGGACTCCAGGAAAAACGCAAAAATGCCTTCCGCGGCCAGGGCGCTGCCGAACACGTCGCCGACGAACCGCGAATAGGTCGCCCAGTTTGTGCCGAATTCAAATTCCATCACGATGCCGGTGGCCACGCCGATGGCGAACGTGAGCGCGAAAACCTTGGTCCAGAACCGCGCCAGCTGGTGATAAACCGGTTTGTTGGTTTTCAGCCACAACCCTTCCATGACCACGAGCAGGATGCCGAGCCCGATGCTCAATGGCGGATAAAGATAGTGGAACGCAACGGTCGCTCCGAACTGGATGCGGGATAAGGTCAGGACATCCATAGGCGCCGATTTTGCGAAAGCGATGACAACAGGTCAAGACACAGAAGAAGAAATCAAAAAACTTTCCAGAACGTTAGTTGTGCTGTTTAATCAAGGCGATGACCACGGGCTGCCCATTCCAAAACAAGAAAACCCCATGAAACCAAATCAACTGGCGACACTTGTGCTACGACTGATGGGAATTTATTGTCTGACGGTGTTAATTCCCATGGTTGAACTGCTCAACACCGTAATTTTCGGCGCGCAACACAGTTCCGGTGGTTCACAAACAGTTGTGGTCATTATTACATTTTTATTAACCGCCTGCTGGCTTGCCGCCGGGATTTCATTAATTGTGTTTTCCAAGCCATTGGGTGATAGGTTAACACCAAAAAATGCCGGTGACGGAAGTGTCACAATTGTTTCATTCGAACAAATTCAAATACTTGCTTTTGCGGTTGCCGGTGTGCTGATATTTGCCGAGGCGCTACCACAACTGCTGAGCTATATTTTTGCCTTTGTCTATTATTTAATTCAGCTCAAAGAGAAAAATCCTTATCCAGACACCGGGTGGCCCTTCAACCGATTTGGTTTATTGTCGGCAATTGGAACGTTTATAAAAGCCGCGCTGGGGCTGGGGCTGTTTTTTGGCGCACACGGGTTTGCCAATTTCTGGCGCTCAATGCGAACGTTTGGAACACCAAAACCGCCACCAGCATAGTCGTGCCCTGTTTTAATCCGCGCATCCTGTCTTCGCATTGCTTCGATACGGCGGGCCGCGTAATCTGCCGGCGGCTTTTTTCATGAGACTTCTTGTCATCGGATCAGGCGGACGCGAACACGCGCTGGTGTGGAAGCTGGCGCAGTCGCCGCACGTCACGCAACTGTGGTGCGCGCCGGGCAATGCCGGCATCGCCCAGGAACTGCTCGCGAGAAGCTCCGCCCCGGTTGAATGCGTAAACCTCGGCGCCGAGGATTTGCCGAAGCTGCTCGCCTTCGCGCAGGAAAAGAAGGCGGACCTGACTGTCGTCGGCCCGGATAATCCGCTCGCGCTGGGCATCGTGGATTTGTTCCAGAAGAACGGCCTGCGCATCTGGGGTCCCAACCAAAAGGCCGCGCAGTTTGAGTCGTCCAAGGTGTTCTCCCAGAATTTCATGGAGAAATATGGCATTCCGACCGCGGCCGCCGGAACATTCGACGACGCTGCGGCGGCAAAGCATTTTGCCGCGTCCCTCGGCCGATGCGTCGTGAAAGCCGACGGTCTCGCGCTCGGGAAAGGTGTTTTGATTTGCACGGGGCGGGCGGAAGCGGAGAAGGCCGTGGACGAAATCATGGTCGGCAAGGCTTTCGGGGCGGCCGGGTCGCGCATCGTCATCCAGGAATTTCTCGAAGGCGTGGAGATTTCGCTCCATGCAATTTGCGACGGCAGGACGGCGAAACTGTTCCCGACGTCACAGGACCACAAGCGTGCGCTGGACGGCGACCGCGGCCTGAACACCGGCGGCATGGGCACGTATTCGCCCACGCCGTTTTTGACCGACGCGCAACTGGCCGACACCGGCAAAAGGATTCTCGAACCCTGGCTGCGCGGCTGTGCGGCGGAAGGGATTGATTTTCACGGCATTTTATATCCCGGCATCATGCTCACGAAATCCGGCCCGAAGGTGCTGGAGTTCAATGCCCGCTTCGGCGACCCGGAGACGCAGGTTTATCTGACGCGGCTGGAAAACGATTTGCTGGAGGTGCTCGCCGCGAGCGTGAGCGGGACATTGGGCGGGATCGATTTGAAATGGAGCCCGATGGCGTCGGTTTGCGTGGTAATGGCCAGCGGCGGCTATCCGGGCAGTTATCCGAAAGGCAAGGTCATCACCGGTCTCGACGCCGCCAATGCGATGCCCGGCACAAAAGTTTTCCACGCCGGCACGGCGTTGAAGGACGATCAAATCGTGACCAACGGCGGCCGGGTGTTGGGCGTAACGGCGCTGGGCCATGATTTGAAATCGGCGCAGGCGGCCGCGTATGCCGCCGTGGAAAAAATTCGTTTCGAGGGTGCACATTTCCGCCACGACATCGCGGCGAAGGGGAGCGCGTGCGTCTCGCGCGCACATTCGGGCGTCGCGCCCGAATGATTTCGGTTAAATGTGATCCGATCAGGCCGCAAAGCCGAACAGTGCGGACAAAGGTTCTCGGCGCGACGCCGAGAACAGCAACCGTGACGGTTGCGCTCCCCAAAAACTCATTTCGACGGCGCGGAGTTCCGCCGCGACATCGCGGCGAAGGCGTTATGAAAGCATGGTCAGTTTGCCGTGTCCATCTTATCGGACAGCATTAATTCGCGGAGTCTTAATCTGTTTTCAATGTCATGTTTCCTCCCTGCGGGATACTGGTCAAACGGTGTAATATTCATCACAAAACTCGTGTTCCCGCCGACGCCTCCAGTATAATTGTATCCTCCCATCGTCGCCATTTGATCCTTCAACTTTCGCAGGTCACTTTTGTTTTCAACCTCGACATAGACCAGAAATGGAAATTCTGAATCATCAACCACAATCTTCTTTAATGAGATATTGGTGGCTTGGGCGGCATTTTGAAACGCACTTATTAAACCTTCCTTGGAATATGCTGCGTCTAAATTTGGCGGTGGCGGAACAGGATTCCCCAGATAATCGAGCATAGCCTGGTTCGATCCATCATTAGTTGCCTGGCTTGAAGGAAGTGCAGTCAAATCCGGTTTAGCAGCCAGCAATTTTGCGCTCGCAAGCTGGGCACGCAAAACACCAACTTCGCCGCGCAGTTTCAAAAGTTCATTTTCATTTGAATGGGATTTTAATTGCGCGTTTTCCGCAAACAATTCAGGCAGCCGGTTTGTCGCCTCGTCGCGCTCGCGCTGCAATGGCCGGATTTGTTCCGCTTGCTGTTGCTGGAGCGTCTGGTTTTGCCGGCGCAATTGCGTGGCCTGGTGGGCTTCGTAGATTCCCGCGCCGGCGACAACGGCGAGCGTGGCAGTGACAAGAGTTTTTTGCAATGTGGTCATGGCAATGGCTTTGGTGGCGGTTGCAGTTGCGGTGGTGGCAATGGTTGTTCCGGCAAGAACGGCGGCGGCGGAAAGGGTGACAGCCAAACCAGCCGGCGCGGCTTGCACGGCGTTGGCGGAAATCAACACCACCAATCCACCCGCGCCGGTCGTCACGTTTCGTTTGGAGAAAAATTCACGCAGCCGTTCCACTGCACGGCTGGCGCGCTTTTGTGCGGTATCGTCGCTCACACCGAGCGCGAGGCCAACGGCGCGAAAATCCAGATTTTTGAAATAGCGGAGCAGCAACGCCTCGCGGTCTTCCTCGTCCAGATGGTCAAGGGCTTCGTCGAGTGCCGGGCGGATTTGCCCCCAATCCGCTGACGGTTCGGAGTTGGTGAGAAGATGTTCCATGGCCTGCCTTTCGTTGGTGACGCGCCGGCGGGTGTCGCGCAGATGATTCAGCGCGGCAAAGCGGGTGGCACGATGCAGCCAGCCGACGAGGCTTTGCGGCGGCGAGGCGCCGCCGCCACGCACGAGGGTTCCAGCCTTGCGGGCGAGATCGGTGAAAACGCTTTGCGCGATGTCGCTGGCGGCGGCGGACGATTCCACCTGTCGTAGCGCGGCGGAATACACGAAGTCCGTGTGGCGCATGACGATTTCGCGGAAGGCGGCTTCGTCGCGGCGTTCCGCGTAATCGCGGAGCAGTTGGACGTCGGATTTGTCCTGCATCTCACCCATTAAACAACCGCCCGGCTGAAAATCCGACAAAGATTTTCAATTTTGAGCCTGTGGCTGCTGATATTGAAAAAAATCCAGTTTGACGGCAAACGCTCTCATCGGGATATTACCGCCCAAGTTTTAAATGATCACCCATCTCACGCCCGCCCGCGCTCAAGCTGTTTCGGAACCTTCCTGGGAATTGCAAGTCCCGGAATATTTTAATTTTGCCACTGATGTCATTGACCATTGGGCAAAAACGCAGCCGGATGTCACCGGGTTATGGTGCGTGAATGCGACATCGGGCGCGGAACAAAAGTTCACATTTGAACATCTCTCCGGGTTGAGCGCCCGGGCGGCCAATGTCTTCCGCTCCGCCGGAGTGCGCCGTGGTGACCGTGTGCTCATCATGCTGCCGCGCGTGCCGCAATGGTGGATCGCCATGCTGGGCCTCATCCGGCTGGGCGCTGTGCCGGTGCCCGGCACGTTGCTGCTCACGCCGCGCGATGTGGCCTACCGGATTCAGGCCGCAAAGATCAGCGCGGTAATTGCCAGTGCGGATGGCGTTGCCAAGCTGGACGGATTCGATGGCGTACGCCTGGCTGTTGGCGAAGCGCCGTCAGGCTGGATGGATTTCGATGCCCGGCTGCGCGCAGCGGACACGAGATTTCAAGCCGAGCCAACGCGCAGTGACAACCCGGGCATCATTTATTTCACCAGCGCCACGACCGGCGATCCGAAAATGGTATTGCACACACAGGTGAGTTACGGTCTCGGCCACCGGCTCACAGGCGAATTGTGGCTGGATTGCAAACCCGGCGAGGTACACTGGAACATTTCCGATCTCGGCTGGGGCAAGGCCGCGTGGTCCAGTTTCTACGGCCCGTGGCAGATGGGCGCCTGCGTGTTCGCGCTGGATGTCCGTGGCAAGTTTGATCCGGCTCAGACGTTGAACACCCTGGCGCATTTTCCCATCAACACCTGGTGCGCGCCGCCGACGGCATTGCGATTGATTGTGCGGCAGGATCTTTCGCGCTGGAAATTTCCCCGCCTGCGCCATTGTGTGACCGCCGGTGAACCTCTGAATCCCGAGGTTTTCAAACTCTGGCAGGATGCCACCGGCCTGACGCTTCACGAGGCTTACGGCCAGACGGAAACCGTGGTGCTGATCGGCAACTTCCGTTCCCTCGGCCACGAAGTGCGCCCCGGTTCGATGGGCAGACCCACGCCCGGATTTACAGTGGGGCTGCTCGACGATGATTTGAACGAGGTGCCTGCCGGACAAGAAGGGGAAATTGCTGTGCGGGTGAAACCGCACCGGCCGGCCGGCTTGTTCCGCGAATACTGGCTGAACCCGGGCGAGATGAAGAAGCAGTTTCGTGGTGATTGGTACCTCACCGGCGACCGTGCCGTGCGGGATGCCGACGGATACTTTTATTTTATTGGACGCCGGGACGACGTCATCAAGAGTTCGGGCTATCGCATCGGGCCGTTCGAGGTCGAGAGCGTGCTGCTCGAACATCCGGCCGTGCTGGACGCGGCGGTGGTCGGCATGCCGGATGAAGTTCGCGGGCAGATTGTGAAGGCGTTTGTCATTCCGCGTCCGGAGGCCCTAGCCGGTGAGGAATTAAAGCGCGTGCTCCAGCAGCATTGCAAGCAGAACGCCGCGCCCTACAAATATCCGCGGGAAATCGAATTCGTGACGGAACTGCCCCAAACCATCAGCGGCAAGACCCGCCGCGTGGACCTGCGAAACTGCCCCTCCACCCTCCGCGCTCAAGACTGAGCCCGTCTTGGAAAATCCGGGCATCGACGGTGCGCCTTTCCGCTGCGATATCGTGGTGAAGGCGATGCAGTCGCCGGCTTGAATTGCGCTTCCGGGTATCTTGAGGCTTTCGATATGTTGACTATTTCGTACCGGTTGGCATTCCCATCTTGTTCGCGATGTCCTTCACCAGTTTGGTCTGAAGCGCTTGCTGCTGGCGGTAGGTTGCCAACTGGGTTTCTGTCAGGAGCGGTTCCAGAACCTTGACTTTTTGCTCCAGAGACCACTGCATCTCGTCGCTCACGTTGTCGAACTTCTGTTTCACGCTGCCGGTGAGTTGATTGAAGCTGAACTCATACAAGGAGGCATAGACCCGATCCATTTGGTCCGGGGTCAAGTCGAGGGAGGACTGCATTTGCAGCAGTTCCTGGTTCGCCGCCAGACTTGCGGTGTGTGCAGCTTCTTCCCGTTGGTAGGCGGGAAAAGACGCCAGTTGGTCGGGCGTCAACAGCGCCTTGATTTGCTCGTCCGGATTGCCTGCGTTTTTGGCCAATCTGACCAGCTCGTTCGTATCATATTTTCCTGAAAAAGCCTGTTGCATCCCCGCCGACATCACCTCCGCCTGTCGCGTCAGAATGTCATG
>JBKQOA010000124.1:0-38090 GCA_052145735.1 Limisphaerales bacterium | reverse complement strand
GACACGGTGGCCTATCATCATTGGAACGGCAAGGTGAACAAGGAATGGCAGCGCAAGGCGGTCAATCACATCTTCTCGATGCAATTGTCCGACGGCGGCTGGAATATTTATTACGGCGGACCGTCCGAGGTGAACGCCACCATCAAGGCCTACCTCGCCCTCAAGCTCGCCGGCCTGCCCGTCACCGACCCGCGCCTGCTGGCGGCGCGTGAAATGGCGCTCCACCTCGGCGGCGTGCCGCGCATGAATACTTTTTCCAAGTTGTATCTCGCGCTGCTCGGGTTGTTTCCCTGGGAATATGTGCCAACCGTTCCGCCCGAAGTGCTGCTCATCGGCAAATGGTTCGGCGTGGAATTCTGGGACATGAGCAACTGGTCGCGCGGCATGCTCGTGCCGCTGTCGATCATCAACCATTTCAAGCCCACCCGGCCGGTGGAAGTGGACCTCGACGAATTGTACCCCGAAGGCATCCATGAGCGCGACCTGGCGCTGGCGCCCGACCCAGAGAACCTTTCGTGGCGCAATTTCTTCCTCTGGCTCGACCGCCTGCACAAGCTGGCCGAATGGTTCGCCGAACACAAAATCCACCCCTTCCGCCGGCGCGCGCTCAAAAACGCCGAGCGCTGGATGCTCGAACGTTTCGAAGGCTCGGACGGGCTGGCCGCGATTTTCCCGGCGATGCTCAACTCCCTCATCGCCCTCAAGGCGCTCGGCTACCCCGACGACCATCCGCAGGTCGTCCGCGCCGAACACGAACTCAAGAAGCTCGAACACGAAACCGCCGACACCATGCGCATCGAGCCGTGCTTCTCGCCGGTCTGGGACACGGCCATCGTCACCATCTGCCTGCACGAATCCGGCATCCCGGCGGACCATCCGAAGCTGAAACAGGCCGCCGAATGGCTGATGACCAAGGAAATCCGCTTCCGCGGCGACTGGATCCACAAAAATCCGGCCGACGTGGAGCCGAGCGGCTGGGTTTTTGAATACAACAACCAATGGAATCCCGACGTGGATGATACCGCGATGGTGCTGCTGGCCTTGCGAAAGATCCCGACGGACAATCCGAAGAAACGCGACGAATGTTTCCAGCGGGGCTTGAAATGGATGATGACATTCCAGTGCAGGGACGGCGGCTGGGCGGCGTTCGACAAGGATTGCACGAAGAACATCCTGGAAAAAGTCCCGTTTGCCGATCACAACGCCATGCTCGATCCGGAATGCGCCGACATCACCGCGCGCATTCTCGAATTGCTCGGCTACGAAGGCTGGGATCCGAACCATCACCAGATCCGCGAGGCCCTCGAATTCATCCGCGAACACCAGGAAGCCGACGGCTCGTGGTACGGCCGCTGGGGCGTGAATTACATCTACGGCACGTGGGCGGTGTTGCGCGGATTGCGCGCGATGAACCTGGACCTGAACCAGCCGTGGCTGCTCAAGGCGCGCGACTGGCTGGAAAGCGTCCAGCACGAGGACGGCGGCTGGGGCGAGCGCTGCAACACCTACGACGACCCGGTCTTCAAAGGCCGCGGACCCAGCACCGCCTCACAGACCGCCTGGGCGGTCATGGGTTTGTGCGCGTTTGACGACCCGGACAATCCCGCGCTCAAACGCGGGCTCGAATATCTGATCCGCACGCAAAACGCTGACGGCTCATGGACGGAGCAGGAAACCACCGGCACCGGTTTTCCGAAGGTGTTTTATTTGAAATACGACATCTACCGCAACGCCTGGCCGTTGCTCGCCTTCGCCACCTATCGCAAAATCCTCGAACGCGCCGCCGCCCGGCGCGAAGCCGGCATCGATGGCCAGCCGCATCCCAGCATGGCAGTTCCCCAAAACGCCACCCATGCTTGAAAATCAATTTGCCGCTCCTGTGGATTTCAAAAAAATTCAATCGGCGACTCGCTGCCGATAACTTTCCAGATCTTCTTTTGTGACCTCTTCGGGTAGGACGAGTTTGTAATGCTTTTCGGCGCTGATTCTGACAGTACCGTCGGCCTTTTCAAATTCGAACAACGCAATTATTCCGCCAGCCATGAATTGCGCTCCAATTGGCCGACAAATCAGGCTGGGAAATTTGTTTGCGCAAACGGCAAAATCCTGTTCCATCTGGACCACGTTCAATTTATCGCTGCCACCCTTCGCCTGAATTGGAAAAATATAGTGCGCACCTTTTTTATCCAGCCCCACATAAAGCTCGTCCGTCTCGACCTGCCCCATTTCTGGAACGGTGGTTCGCAAATGGTTTTGCAACGAGTAGCAGGTCACACCGGTAAAGACATCAATCAGGCGATTGTAGCGAAGCCGAGCCAGCAAAGCTTGCTCGTCGTCGAATGCGTATTTTGTGACGATACCCGGTGTCGCGTCTGGGACTTTTATCGTCGCCAGGTTCACGTTCGGCTGGATTGGAAGGTCAGCAACCAATGCCAGCCGGTAGCGTGCCTTCCCAATGGGCCGGATGATCCACGTTTTGCCCTTGCCCGCCTCTGCTTGAATCTTTTTGGGCAAGTCAGTCCGGTATCGAAAACTGTAAACCAAGTCGCCAAGATTTTTCGGTGGTTTGACTCGAAGCTGACGCGCGACAGTTTCAAATTCCTCCCGTACAAAATCCACCATCTTCATTCCGGGTTTAAACTTGGAGGTGAAGATTTTTTCGATGATGGCGGAGTACCGGTTCTTTCGTTTCATATCCCTCACTTTTTGCCACGCTTGCCGCCGGGCCAACGGAGGACCACGACTTCTTCGCGCAGTTGTTCTTTGGTGGCAGTTGCCAGCCGGGTGCGGAACAAATCCAAACTGACAACTTCGTAACCGAGCGATTCCGCGATACCGGCGAGCAGTTGCCCTGTCCGAATCATCACCCGCAGGTACGACGCTTGATCGCCTACCACATAAGCCAATTGTGCTCCGGGACGGAGCACGCGGCGCAACTCGGCAAGATGCCGGGTCATGCCACCGAAGTAGAGCTTGGTCACCCGCGCATAGAGCCGCTCAAAACCAGAATCTTTGTTCAGTTCGATCCGTCGTTTTTCAATTGCAGCGGCAATACTTTCAATCTGCGGGTGTCCTGCCACAAAAAGATCGTCCGTATCAGCCTTGTAAACGCTGCGCGTGTTGGAGCGAACCATTTGTTTCTTGAGATCGCGCAAGTTCTGCTTGGATTGGATGAATCCAAGCAACACCGCTTCCAAGCGGGTCGTTCGAGTGTAATCCTTTTCGTTGGGATAAGGCGGGGAAGTGATAACCGCATCAACCGAACTGACAGGCAACATGGGTGCGCCATCGCGTGCATCTGCCTGATAAACTACCGCTTTCGCCGTTTTCGTTTTTGGCAGGGTTTCCAAGTCTTGAACCATTGCCCGAACACCATCCAGCCAAAGAGAAATAACCGGAGCGTCGGATTTGGCAGGCCCCACCCCAACTTCAGGCCCGAAATGCAAGTTGCTGATTTCGTTCACAAGCGCGGTGGCCAACGCAAGGCGTTCATGATTACTGAAACGGTCGTCATGGTTTTCCGCCAACACTTCGAGCAGAACGAGCGTCTTATGTAGCGGAATTGGGCTGATTGAATTCGTCAATAATAGATCGGCGACTTCGTCCGGCAGCGTACGTAATTTTACATTTGCCTCAACTGGACGTTCAAGAAGACGATAAGTGTCGTCATCGAAAAAGCCGTCCTGTTCCAGCCGCCGATTTGCCGTTTCAGCAACCTTTAAGGCATTCCGAAGCAGTTTTTGCGGGTCAATGTCCCACTGGAGTTTCGTTTGGCTGGCGAAACAGGCCACCGGGTTTGGTTCCAACCCAACAGCGGGAATGCCGAGCTTTTGGCACTCGACCAGCGTCGTTCCGGTACCGCAAAATGGATCTAATACCCGGTGATGCGAATCTAGCCCGAATTTGGCAACGTATTCCCGTACCAGATGAGGAGGGAATGAAAGCACAAAGCGATACCACTGATGCGCGGCACGGTCGGCAAGCTTGAGCTTGTTATCTTCCCGTTCCGCCTTGGCAGGTCCACGCCGGAGAACCAAAGAACCGTTTGTCTGTCCCTTGGGAAGAGGCAAACCCGGTAAAATTGCTTGTTCCGCGATCATTTTCTTCAGTGCTCTGGATAATCAATTTCTCAGCGACACACAAATCAAAGTTCAAAACTTCTTTTGCATCCCACTATCCAGCGCAAAATCATATCGCAGGCGATTGGACAAATACGGTCCAAGGTGAAAATACCATTTTGGGTAAAGCAAGGCCAAACACCCAAAGTTGGGTAATTATATACTTGACTCACCATAGGGTTTATGCGATATTTGGGGCATGAAAGAAAACAACGAGTTTCCCGAAACACTGACAGGCGCAGTTAAATTTTTTGCGGACGCTGACAGGGCGTTGCAGTTCATGGTTTCTATTCGTTGGCCGGACGGCAAGGCGACTTGCCCCTGCTGCCATTCGACAAACGCTGCTTTCCTGTCCACGCGCCGGATTTGGAAGTGCCGCGATTGTGGCAAACAGTTTTCCGTCAAGGCCGGAACGATTTTCGAGGATAGCGCCCTTGGATTTGACAAATGGCTTCCCGCTTTCTGGATGATTGTGAATGCCAAGAACGGAATCAGTTCGTGCGAACTTGGCCGCGCCTTGGGTGTCACCCAAAAGACCGCTTGGTTCATGCTTCATCGCATCCGGCTGGCCATGCAAAACGGCAGCATGGAAAAACTTTCCGGCGAAGTGGAAGCGGATGAGACTTACATTGGCGGCAAGGTTCGCAATATGCACGCCGACAGAAAACGCAAACGCGGTCGCGGCACGGGTGGCGTCGGCAAGGCAATCGTCATGGGGCTTTTGGAGCGCCGAAGCAAAGTTAAGGCGAGCACGGTGAAAATGAAGCATGTTGCGAACGCCAGACGCGGCACGGTGCAAGGTGAAATCCGCGAGCATGTTGAAGCGGGTTCGCAAGTGTTCACAGACGCACTCCCATCCTACAACGGATTGAATCCTGATTATGTCCATGAAGCGATTGACCACGCGAAGGAATACGTTCGTGGCAACATCCACACCAACGGGCTTGAAAACTTTTGGAGTCTGCTCAAGCGCGGGATTCGCGGGACATACGTTAGCGTTGAACCTTTTCATTTGTTCCGCTATCTGGATGAGCAAGCCTTTCGGTTTAATGAACGTGAAAGCACTGACTCTGGCAGGTTTCTAAAGGGAATCATCGGCATCATTGGGCGGCGGTTACAATACGCCAAGCTCATAGGCGAAAACGTGACCGGGGACTTTACGAGGCCAGCGTCAGGGGCGTGGCAAGCGGCGTAAATCATAAGCTGTGTCGTTTCGTTTTTCTGGCCTTTTGGTATTGCTTTTCGCGCCGGTCAATTTCGGACTTCGGAACGGCGACGATTTTCTTGGTGAACTGCCGAAACTTTTCAAACGGCGTTTCGCTTGCCGGATTGATTTCGGTTTTCATAGGAAAAAATGACAAAAGATTATCAGCAGAATCACAAACGCCAACACGTAGCAGACGGCCTTCCAAAATTGGACGCGGTTATGCTCCTCGTTTACAGCCTTGTAGAATGACTCGTGCATTCGTTTTACTTCTTCACGTGTAAAAGTGGGCGGCATCATTTCAACCCAATCAGCCTCCTGTATTCCCTTTGGTATTTCCATCTTGGAGAAATCATCCAACATTTTTTGAACCAGTGGCGGATAGCGGGGTGGGTTCATAGATTATTTAGGTTGAGCCTCCAAAATTCAGGGTTTTCATTCAAGTAGAAATCCTTGCCGCCAACCGTTGCATGAAATCGCGCACGCGAACAAACAGTCCCATTGCCTCCCCTTCGTTGCAGCGCCAGCGGCAGTGCATTATTTCATTTCTTTTCATCTCAAAAGATTTGAAGTCTGCCAACAGATCATGCTTGAACTGTAAAGCTTGAGCTTGTTTTGGCCCTCGTGCTTTTGGGATTTTCGCCGACAATTTGGCATCAATTGCCTGAACCACTGATTTCCAGCCCGCGTAATCCAGTGGGGTTTTAGAGATTTTAATTTTCAATTTTTGCGCAAATTCCCGCAGGCCAATTTCAACAATTCGCATCAGGTGAAAGGCCGCCGCCGTATGCAAATCCGCAGCCAAACAATTTCCAGCATCTTTAATGTCAGCCTGTGCGGATGGAAAAGCCTTGCTTACCGATTCTCCCAAAAGGGCATCCTGTTCAAAAAAATCAGCTTTTTGCGTCGGGATATAGGCAAACTTTCGGTGGGCCAGTTCAACATCAATGGCATTTTGTAGCCCCTGTAATTCGGATTCAATGACCTGAAAAGTTAAAACAGCGACCGAATCAGGTCTTATCAGTCCGCCAAGCCGATTTTGCAGTTCATAAATTCTCCCTTCGGCTTCGTTAAATTGCAGCGCGTCACAATGCTCCAAAAACTTTTTAAGAAGCCGTTGTAATTGCTGTTTCCATTGGTCGTTCGGACGGCTATCCATACCGTCCTGTCTCACTGCGTTACCTGCTTCCCTGCGCAAAGAATCCAGTTCATCCAAGTTAAAGATAAAGCCACTGGTGGAAAAGAATCGCATAATGTCCAGCAAGCTTACCAGCTTGCCCGGACAGAATGGCAGGAAACCAACTGGTGAGTCAAATATATAATTACCCAAAGTTGACAGGTTTGCCGCTGCCGACCATGCTGGCCGTGCGAATGCTTGAGCAAACCGTCCAGATTGTCTCCAACGAGCGCGACGCGGATTCCTATTTCCGGCTCGTGCTGCGCGCGCCGGAGATCGCACCGCTCATCCAGCCGGGCCAGTTTGCCCACGTCCGCATCCTGCCGCTCAAGGACGCCCTGCTGCGGCGGCCGTTCAGCATCTTCCAGGTTTCCGGCGACACCTTTTCCATCCTTTACAAAACCGTCGGCAAAGGCACCGAAGTCCTCGCGCGAATGCAAGCCGGCGCGGAACTCAGCGTCATCGCCCCGCTGGGCCACGGATTCACCGTGCCGAAACGCGGCGGCGAGACCCCCCTGCTCGTCGCGGGCGGTTATGGCATGGCGGCCATGTATCTGCTCGCGCAACGCTCGCCGCAACGCGGCATCGTCTTCGTCGGCGGCCGGCGCCGCGCGGATATTTTGTGTGAAAAGGAATTTCAAGCGCTCGGCTGGGAGGTGCGCGCGACGACCGAGGACGGCAGTCACGGTGAAAAAGGCCTCGTGACGGAGTTGCTGCTCGCGGAATTGCGCAGGAGCCGGGCTGACAAAACGCTGACTAAACGATCCAAAATCCGAAATCTGAAGCTGTTTGCCTGCGGCCCGACGGGAATGCTGAAGGCGGTCGGCAAAATCGCCGGGGAATTCAATGTGCCGGCGGAACTTTCCATGGACGAGCACATGTGCTGCGGCGTCGGCGTCTGCCTCACGTGCGTGATCCCGGTAAAAACCGGCGACGGCCTGAGGCGCGCCGAAGCGCATGAGCGCGAAGGCGGCTGGGAATACCAGCGCACCTGCACCGAAGGACCGGTGTTTGACGCGCGCCAAATCGAGTGGGAGGCGACAAAATGAAACCTGAAGTGCGCAGGGCGAAGGACGAAGTCAACTTGTCCGTGCAGATTGGAACTCTTCGGTTGCAAAACCCGGTCATGGTCGCCTCCGGCACGTTCGGTTACGGCGTCGAATACGCGCAACTCCTCGACCTGAACCAGCTCGGTGCCGTGGTCGTCAAGGGCATCCGGCTGCATCCGGTCCGTGGTAATCCTACTCCGCGCACGACGGAGGTCGCCAGCGGCATGCTCAACGCCATCGGTTTGCAGGGACCGGGCGTGGACGGGTTCATCAAAAAATATTGGCCGTTCCTCAAAAAGCTCAAGGTCCCGACCATCATCAACATCTGGGGCACCACGGTTGACGAATATGCCGAGGTGGCGCGGCGATTCGACGCGCTGGGCGGCGTCGGCGCGCTCGAACTCAACGTCTCCTGTCCGAACATCAAGGAAGGCGGCGCGCAGTTCGGCACGGACATGAAACTGCTCGCCCAGGTCGTGGCGGCCTGCCGCCGGGCGACGAAGCTGCCGCTTATCACCAAGCTGAGTCCGAACGTGGTGAGGATCCTGCCGTTCGCCAAGGTGGCGGAAGACGCCGGCACTGATGCGGTGTCCATCATGAACAGTTATCCGGCCATGGCGATTGACATCGAGACGCGCAAACCGAAGCTGGCGAACATCACCGGCGGTTTGACCGGACCGTGCATCAAGCCCATAGCCATCAAGCTGGTCTGGGAGGCGGCGAACGCGGTGAAAATCCCCGTCATCGGCATGGGCGGCATCCAGAGCGCAGCGGACGCCATTGAATTCATGATGGCCGGCGCGACGGCGGTGGCGGTGGGCACGGCGAATTTTTATGAACCGCAGACACCCTTGCAGGTGATTGCCGGCCTCCGCGAGTTCATGCGGAAAAAGAACATCCAGAACGTGCGGGAAATCACCGGCAGCGTGCAGACGACGAAATGATTTGTTCCTGATCATATGATGATAACTGGAATAACCCCGGGCAGGGCGGGCAATTCTTTGCCCGCCGCTTGTACGCACCAGGACAGCGGCGCGCACGGAGTGACGCGCCCTGCCAATGCTTGATTTATGTTCGAGCATCGCTCACAACCATTATTGCCGCGCCGGGTGTTTTACCAGCGCCTGGCGCGAAGCGCGGCGGCGGCCCTGCTGGTCGTCGCGGTCGCGCTCGGCATCGGCATGATCGGCTACCGCGCCTTTGAACCCATGTCGTGGTGGACGCCTTCGTCAATGCGGCGATGATTTTGTCCGGGATGGGGCCGGTGGCGTCGCTGCAAAGTGATGCGGGCAAGATTTTTGCCGGCTGCTACGCACTGTTCAGCGGCCTGGCGTTCATCACGAGCATTGGCATCATCTTTGCCCCCGCATTTCATCGGTTCCTCCACAGGTTTCATGTAGAGGAATCAAAGCGCGATCAAGTGAAGGACAAGGATCCCAAGGTTTTAAGTTGAGCTTCACGCTCCCGCGGGTATTCTCCGTCCTCCAAACTCATGAAATATTCACCATCGGATTCCCGTTACCAAGACATGCGCTACAACCGCACCGGTCGCAGCGGTCTCAAGCTGCCAGCCATCTCGCTCGGGCTGTGGCATAACTTTGGCGACGTGGACGTCTTTGAAAACGGACGGACGATGGTGCGCCGCGCGTTCGACCTGGGCATCACGCACTTCGATCTGGCCAACAATTATGGGCCGCCGCCCGGCTCGGCGGAGGAACATTTCGGGCGCATTTTCCGCAGCGACTTGAAACCCCACCGCGACGAGCTGATCATCTCCACCAAGGCGGGTTATCTGATGTGGCCGGGGCCTTACGGCGAATGGGGTTCGCGCAAATATCTGGTCGCCAGCCTCGACCAGAGCTTGAAGCGCCTGAAACTGGATTACGTGGACATTTTTTATTCCCACCGGTTCGACCCCGACACGCCCCTGGAGGAAACGATGGGCGCGCTGGATTACATCGTGCGCAGCGGACGGGCATTGTATGCGGGTATTTCCAATTATCAGCCGGAACCGGCCCGTCAGGCGGCGCAGATGCTTCGCGCGCTCGGCACGCCGTGCCTCATTCACCAGGCGTCCTACAGCATGTTCAACCGCTGGGTTGAAGACGGCCTGCTTAAAACGCTGGCGCAGGAAGGCGCCGGGTGCATTGCGTTCTCGCCATTGGCACAGGGATTGTTGACGGACAAATACCTGCGCGGCATTCCCAAAGGCTCGCGCGCCTCCAAACCGCACGGATTTTTACGGCCGGAACAGGTCACCCCGGACAAGATCGCCCGGGCGAAACGGCTGGACCAACTGGCCCGGGCGCGCGGGCAGACGCTCGCCCAAATGGCGCTGGCCTGGGTGCTGCGCCATCCGGGAATGACCTCCGCACTCGTGGGCGCCAGCCGCGTCGCGCAAATCGAAGACGCCGGCGGCGCCTTGAAGAACCTGACTTTCGGCGCCGATGAACTTCGGAAAATCGACGCCATCCTGAAAAGTTGAAGCCCCCCGGCCGGAGGCCGGCGCCACGATTCTGTTTTGCGCTTCGCGCGCGACGCAGCTATGCTGTGGCCATGCTTTGGGCATTCACCAAGTATCACGCGCTCGGCAACGACTACCTTGTCATTGACCCGAAAAACCTGCCGTCGCCGCTGACAGCCGCGCAGGTTAAAACCATCTGTCATCGCCACTTCGGCATTGGCTCGGACGGCATCCTGCTCGGTCCCCTGCCCTCCAAAACGGCGAAATTTGCGCTCCGCATTTTCAATCCCGACGGCAGCGAAGCCGAAAAAAGCGGCAACGGCCTGCGGATTTTTTCACGTTACCTGTGGGACAAGAAACTGGCCGGCAAGGACGAGTTCGACGTCGAAACGCCCGGCGGCCTGGCGAAAGCCACGGTCCTGGAACGCGGCAAAATCGTGCGCGTCGAAATGGGCAAAGTCAGTTTCTGGAGCGATGAAATCCCCGTGGCCGGTCCGCGCCGCGAAGTCATCAACGAACCCATCCATTTGCGCGGCGAACGGTTCAATTTTTGCGCGGCCACCGTGGGCAATCCGCATTGCGTGCTGCCGCTGCCCAAAATCAGCGCCGACCTCGCGAAGCAAATGGGCCCGTTGCTGGAAACGCACCTGCGTTTTCCCAACCGCACCAACGTGCAATTCATGAAGGTGATCGACCGGAAAAACATCCAGATTGAAATCTGGGAACGCGGCGCGGGTTACACGCTGGCCAGCGGCAGCAGCAGCAGCGCGGCGGCGGCCGTGGCGCACCGGCTCGGCCTGTGCGACCGCGAGATTTCCGTCCACATGCCCGGGGGGAAAATTGAAATCAAGATTGGCGACGGTTACGCCATCCAGATGACCGGCCCGGTGACGAAGGTGTCCGACGGGGTCATCGCGAAGGAAATGTTCACCGCCTCCGTCGTGGCCTGACGCCGGGCCGCGGCCGGGAAAGAATCCGTTGGCTCACCGGGCTTCCGACTGGGCGGTTTCAAACCATTTGTTGTCCGCCAGCACCACCGAGGTTTCAATCTGGCGTTCCGGGATGGTCCAGTATTTTTTCAGCAGGCGATCCTTTTCCGCGGGGATGACCTTGCGGAAGCCGTGTTTTTCGTAAAAGGCAATGGCCCAGGTTGCCGCCGCCCAGGTGCCCACCATGACCGGCCCCGGCGCCAGGGAACGCAACCGGCGCAACAGGTCGCCGCCGATGCCCCGGCTCTGAAACTCCGGGCGCACATAGGCATGCCGGATGAGCACGACGTCCTGGATGGACTGGACCCCCATCACCCCGGCCAGTTTCCCGCCGTGCTCCAGGCCCCAGAAAGACACGCCGGCGGCCACTTCCTCCTTCAATTCAGCGAGCGGCATGTACGGTTCATGCCAGCGATCTTCGGGGATGATTCCTTTGTAGGCCCGGGCCGCTTCGTTGATGATTTCACAAATCTCCCCGAGTTCATCGGGGCGACAACGCCGTATGGTTCCGCTTTTCTTTGCCGTCACGGTTGAATCAAAATTATTCGACGGGCACCCCGAACGCACTCGATGCCGATTGGATGGTGTGGAGTCTTTCGGCCTGCTCCTGCTCCTCCCGCTGCCGGGCATCGTCGAGGACCTTCCGCACCGCGTTCTCGGCAGCGGTCAAAAGCTCGTTGACGTTTTTGGCCAGCTCCGGCGTGAACGCGGAATGCGTCACCACCAGATAGCCTTCCTTCAATTCCACACCGACGCCCCGCAAGGCCGACGACGATTGCAACATCCGCCGGATCTGGTCGAACACCGGCGCCTCAATCTGCGGTTCGGTGCGAAAAGCGACCTTGCGTTTATCGGACAAGGCCTGATTAATGGATATAATTTTCATAATTGTGCGAACACATCCCGAAAACGAGCATGAACCGCGCCAGCCGGTTCGTGCAAGCAATAACTGGATTTCGCCGCGCCGGCGATGACCAAACGAGCAAAGACCGTGACACGGATTGCACAGTGGGACACGAATTTAAAAAAGCGAATGGAGATTCGGCGTCTCCGGGGAAAGGACGGTCATTTTGTCCCCGGTTGCCGCGCCGGAGCTTTTTTTCCGTCAACATGGCTGAAAGGTCCGAAACCGCACCAGAACCCAATAAACTTGCACCAGGCCGCGGAAAAAGCATCATGATGAATCATTGCTCATGAAATTCATCGCCTCCCTTGCCCTGGCCGCAGCTCTATTGTTTGACAGCCAGGCCGCGCAGCCGCCCGCCAATCCCCAAACGAACGAACGGGCAAGAGCCATCCTCAAGTATTTCCAGGACCTGGATGCACGGCCCGATAAACGCGTGGTGTCCGGCCAGTTCTCGAATTTCGGCGACCGGGCGAATCTACGGCTGGTGACGCGAATCCACGATCAGACCGGCCACTGGCCGGCACTGCTGGGCGCCGATTACGCCGGCCCGGGCGGCATCTCCACCAACGCGCCCAACCAGGCCGTCCTCGAATACTGGCAGCAAGGCGGTCTGGTCACCCTCAGCGCCCACCTGTACAACCCGGCACGGACCAACGTCCCGTTCAGCGGTCTCCGCGACAAGGACGTGGATTTGAGAACCCTGCTCGACACCAACACGGCGGTTCACGTCCGCTGGATGCACGAACTCGACCAGATTGCCGACGGCCTGCAACAACTCAAGGACGCGGGAGTCGTGGTCTTGTGGCGGCCGTTCCACGAGATGAACGGCGACTGGTTCTGGTGGGACGGCAAGGATCCTCAAACCTTCGTCCAACTCTGGCGCCAGATGTTTGATTATTTCACGAAGACCAGGGGACTGGACAACCTGCTCTGGGTCTATGCCCCCAACCACGGCACCAACACCGTCATCTATTATCCCGGCGACCGTTATGTCGATCTGGTGGGCCTCGACGCCTACACCGACTTCGTGGACACCAACCACATTCTGGGTTACGCGGAAATCGCGCGGCTGCCCAAGCCGTTCGGGTTCACTGAATTCGGCCCGCACAGCCCGGAAAATCCGCCGGGCGATTACGATTACCGGCGTTTCCTGGCCGGTGTGCAAACGAACTTTCCGCGGACGGTCTTCTTCATGAGTTGGAACGCGAAGTGGAGCCTGGCGTCGAACACCAACGTGGTGGACCTGTTAAACGACCCGCGAATCATCAATCGCGAGGACCTGCCCAAGAGACTGGTGAAGGACCAGTAACGGTCTCGGCGTGATACAAACTGCCGGTCGAACTTCGTCCTCGTCGTCGTCCTCGTTCTCGTTCTCGTAATCGGCTTTTTGTGCGTTCTTTTCGAGGACGAGAACGAGAACGAGGAGGATTGAATGGTTTTTACTCCACCGGCCTGATTTGGACCTCCACCTCCATTGTGCGTTGGAGCGTGCCGCGGTAGTTGCCAGCCACGGGCGGCACGTCGGCGTAATCGCGCCCGATGCCGATTTTCACATACGTCGCCTCCGGTTGGCAGTTGTGCGTGGGGTCCAGCGCCTGCCAGCCGCAACCGGGGATGAAAACCTCCACCCAGGCGTGGGTGGCGCTGGCGGCCTCCGTGGCCAGATAGCCGCTGACGTAACGCGCCGGAATTTTCAGGCTGCGGCACAGGCCAATCATCAGGTGCGCGTAATCCTGGCACACGCCGCGTTGCTGCGAAATGACATCGCGCATGTGCGTGTGCACGTGCGTGGATTTCGCCTCATATTTTAAAAAGGAGTGGACGAAATGCATGATGGCCAGCGCGGCTTGCCAGGCGTCGTTCTGGCCGGCAATGGCGTCCACCGCCAGCCGCCAGGATTCCACCTCGATTTCCACGTAGCGGCTGTTTTGCAAAAAGTCGTGGCAGCGTTCGATGTCCTGCGCGCTGCCGGCCTTGGCCAGGGCACAGGGCCGGGCTTCCGGCGCGAGCGGCACGATGGGATGGGTCTTCACGCGCGACTGGCTTTCGATGAGCAGATAGGGATGCGCCTCGGGAATTTCAAAATGGTGGACCCAGTTCCCGTAAAAATCGGCGTAACGGTTCACCCGGCCGGCGGGCAGCACGCGGAGCAGGAACGATTCGACCGTCTGCTCGATGCCGGGCAGCGGTTCGAGGCGGACGTCGTTGAAACTGTCGCGCACCGGCGTGGCATACACGTAGCGCGTGCGATGTAAAATGTCGTATTTCATTTCGCCAAACCCAAAACCCGATCAACAAAGGCGTCCATCAAGCCAAAGTCCGCCTCCAAAATCCAGTCCTCCTTGCCGCAATATATTGCTTCGGCAACAGTTTTGTTATTGCTTCCCCTCGCCCGCGATCCCGGGCAGGTCCCCGTCCAGCGGTTTTACGTCCACCGCCACCTTGACAACATGTTTGCCGCCGCCGGTGAGAATGCCCGCCACCGGGCTGACGTCGCCAAAATCCCGGCCATACGCCACGGTGATGTGCTCCTCCGCCGGCTGCAGATTGTTGGTCGGGTCGAAATCAATCCAGCCGGTGCCGGGGCAAAAAATCGCGAACCACGCGTGCGACGCATCGGCCCCCACGAGTTGTTCCCCGCCTTCGGGCGGGCGCGTGCGCAGGTAGCCGCTCACGTAACGCGCCGGCAGGCCCAGCGAACGCAGGCAGGCGATGCCCAGATGCGCGAAATCCTGGCAGACGCCCCGGCGCTTTTCCCAGACTTCCTCCAGCGGCGTTGCCACCGTCGTCGCCTTGGGATCGTATTTAAAATCCGAGAAAATCCGCCGGTTCAGATCCCGCACCCCGGCCACCAGCGGCGTGCCCGCGGGAAAACTTTGGGCGGCGTAATCGGCCAGATCAACCGAGGCGCGCACCTGCGGCGAGTCGAAGATGAATTGATAGGGTTCGACGACCTCCGGCGACACCGGATCGCGGAACATTTCCGCCGCCGATTCCCACGAAGCCGCGGATTCGGCCGAGGATGATTTTTCCGGGCACACGGACACGCGGCTGGACGTGATGATTTCGAGGCGGCTATGGACCTGCTGGATGGTGAAAAAACAAAGCCGGTTGCCAAAATAATCGGGACGCGATTTGCGGAGGGCCGGTTCAGGAAAAATTTTCAACGAAAAATTGTCACGTTCCTGCGTCGTGGTGGTGCGCGGTTCCAGCCGCGCCACGTGATGCGACACGGTGACCGGCGCGGCGTATTCGTAAAGCGTGCGATGAGTGATGTGGTAGTTCATTGTTCGCTTCCCCGGCCGGTGCGCGAGATGGCCGAATGCGCGAAATAATCCGCCGCGATGGCGTCGGAAAACCGGGGCAGGTCATTCAGCAACTCCGCGATGGCACGGCCCAACTCGCTTTCCGCCCAACTGGCCCGGCGGCCGGAAAGTTCGCGCGCATCCGTTTGTTTCAGCCGGGCCAGGCAATCGGCCAGGATTTGCTTGCCGGAACCGGTCGCGGCTTCGCGATCGCACGGAAGATATTCAAAATGCTGGGCAAGCTGGCTGATTTGAAACAGCACCGAGCGCGGGTTTTTATCGTCGAGCAGCACCAGGTCGAACACCGCCGGCAGGTGCGGCAGCAGGGTGTAACGCGAGCGGAACGTGATGGAGCTGTCCGCCACCTCGAGCACGGCCTCGAGCAGGCTCGGATCCTCCGCCTGGGGGGACCGCAGCGTGGCGTCCAGCAACGTGCCCAGATAAATCGCGCGTTCCAGGCGCAACCCCATGTCGAGAAACCGCCAGGCCTGCGCGCGGGTCATGTTCTCGCGCGCCAGGCCGTGAAACGCGGCGAGCCCGAGCAGCGTTTCGTTCAGCACCGCCGTGGCGTCGCCGGCGAGCAGGACCAGGCTGGTGGCCGGCATGGCCAGGCGTTCGTTGAGCCGGCTGAGGACGCGCCACATGTCGTTGGAGGTCCGGTCGCGCACAAACATCGCCAGGCGCTGCAAATGGTCCACGACATTTCGCAGGCTGCCGTTCCGCGCCGGATCAAAAATGGCCGCGAGCAGTTCCGCCTCAAACGCCTCGGGATTCTGGCGCAACTCGGTTTTGTCGAGCAAGCCGGGCAACTGGCCCTGTTTTTCAAGCGTCTGCAGCAGTGGCCCCAGCAGGGGCATCGCGCTGCCCGTGCGTTCCGGGTTGAACCGGCGCAACGTGCTGCGCAGCAACCGGGCCGTCTCATCGGCGCGTTCCGAATAACGTCCGAGCCAGAAAAAATTGTCCGCCAGCCGGCTGGGCAGGTTGTTGCCCGTGCGGCGCAGGTCCACATTCTGATTGGGCGTGTAAAGCAGCGTGGTTTCCTCCACCGGCATCCGGGATGGAATCCAGGTGTCCTTGCTGCTGCCCCCGTGCTGCATGGAAATGAAAACCCCGGTGTCGGGCGAGACCCGGGTCAGCCCACCCGGCATGACGGAATAACCGCCGCCGCTCGACACCAGAAAAACGCGCAAGCCGACCGGACGCGCCGTCAATCCGCCGCCGTCCCAGGATGGCGCGGTGGACCATTCCACGCGCTCCTGCGCGACAAACAGGTCGGGATCAAATTCAATCCGCCGGCGCAGCGCCTCGCGTTCGGCCGCACTTGACTGCTTTCCGGCATCCGCCAGGCGCAGGTGGGTGCGGAACGCCGGTTTGACCATCAGCCGGTCAAGGTTTTCGACGACGTATCGCCGGGCCGAATCCTGGCCGCACCACCAGGTCGCCGACGACGGCAGCTTCAATTCCTCGCCGAGCAAATGCCGGCACAGGCCGGGCAAAAACGCCATGAACGCCGGGCTTTGCATCAGGCCGCAACCGAGCGCATTCGCCACCACCACATTGCCCGCGCGCAATGCCTCGACCAGGCCGGGAACGCCCAGCATCGAGTCGTTGCGCAATTCGAGCGGGTCGCAAAAGTCGTCGTCCACCCGGCGCAGGATCACGTCCACGCGGTCGAGCCCGCTCAGCGTTTTCAGGAACACCCGGTTGTCGCGCACGATAAGGTCCTGGCCCTCGACGAGCAGGTAGCCGAGGTAACGCGCCAGATACGCCTGCTCGAAATAGGTTTCGTTGTGCGGGCCGGGCGTGAGCATGACGACGCGGGCGTTGTCCGGCTTGCGCGGCGCGAGACGCGTCAGCGTGTTTTGCGCTTCGCGGAAAAACCCGGCCAGCCGGTGGACATGATTGTCGCGGAATGATTCCGGCAGGATGCGCGAGGTGACGAGCCGGTTGGCCAGCGCGTAGCCCGCGCCGGTGGGAATTTGCGTCCGGTCGGAAACCACCCACCACCGCCCATCCGGCGACCGCGCCAGGTCGGCGGCATAAAAATGGAGGAAAATATCCTCCGGCAGGCGCAGGTTGTGGCACGGACGCAGGAAATCCGGCTGCGCAAACACCAGCGCGGGCGACAGCCAGCGGGAACGGATGAGTTCCTGCGAGCCGTAACAATCCGCCAGGATGCGGTTCAACAGGGTCGCCCGTTGAATCAGCCCGGCTTCGAGCGACCGCCATTCGTCCGGCGCGATGACGAATGGAATCGGGTCCAGCTGCCATGGACGTTCCATGCCGCGCGGATCGCCATAGACATTGTAGGTGATGCCCTGTTCGTGAACGAATCGCTGGCTCGTGTCCCAACGATGCTGGAGTTCCGCCGGGCTGAGTTCCGCCAATGCGCCCATCAACTTCGCATAATGCGGGCGCACCGGGCCGCTCTCCGCCAGCAATTCGTCGAATGCAGCCGCATTTTGCTGGTAGCCGGCCAGCAAACCGGCCGCGGCCGGCGCCGCATTTTGAACAGCACTGGCCTCGCCCATCATGGATTGGGACTGGGTCATCGGCGCTTTGTGGATCGTTGATTGGTCATCGGCGTCAGACATTACGCAAATCCAGGGTAAACGGGAAATCCGGATTTGATTTGACGGGTGGAATTTCCATCCGGCCCGGCGTGTGGACCTGGCGGAAGAAACGCGTCAGACGGCGGCTCTCGGCTTCGTAACTGTTCACCGGAAACGTGTCATAGCCGCGTCCGCCGGGATGCGCGACATGGTAGGTGCAACCCCCCAGCGAACGCCGGTTCCACGTGTCATAAAGGTCGAAACGCAACGGCGCGTGCGAAGGAACCGTGGGCTGGAGACAGTGCGGCGGCTGCCAGGCGCGGTAACGCACGCCCGCAACCCCCTCGCCGTTCGTGCCGGTCGGATGCAACGGCACGCGATGGCCATTGCAGGTGATGGCGAAGCGGTCGCCAACGAGGCCGCGCGCCTTGACCTGGAGCCGTTCCAGCGAGCTGTCCACGTAGCGCACCGTGCCGCCGCCGCCCGGCTCCTCGCCCAGCACATGCCACGGTTCGAGCGCGGTGCGGAGTTCGATCTGCAAATCGCGCTGCTCCAGGTCGCCGATGCGCGGAAAGCGAAACTCAAAGTGCGGTGCGAACCAGTCAAACTCGAACGGATATCCGGCGTCACGCAAATCGGAAACCACGTCCTTGAAATCGGTTTCACAAAAATGCGGGAGCATCCAGCGATCGTGAATGTCCGAGCCCCAGCGGACCAGACCGTTCGAGTACGGCTCCTTCCAGAATTTGGCGACCAGGCCGCGCAGGAGCAGGTGTTGGGCAAGGCTCATGCGCGCGTGCGGCGGCATCTCGAAGGCGCGCATCTCGACGAGACCGAGCCGGCCGCTGCTGCTTTCCGGCGAGAACAGTTTATCAATGCTGAACTCGGCACGATGCGTGTTGCCGCTGGCGTCAATCAGCAGGTTGCGGAACACGCGATCCACGATCCATGGAGGAATGTAGGCGCCGACGTGAGGAGGCGGATTGGTTGAAAGCGTTTGCCCGTCCGCCCCCTCAAGTCGGCGCCTGCCAAGCTGCCGATCCAGTTCATTGAAGGCGACTTCGATTTCGTAAAGCGAATCGTTGCGGGCCTCGTCCACGCGCGGCGCCTGGCTGGTCGGGCCGATGAACAGGCCGCTGAACAGCCAGCTCAACGACGGATGGTTCTGCCAGTAGGCCAGCAGCGAACGCAACAAATCGGGCCGGCGCAAGACCGGTGAATCCGGTGGCGTGTCACCCCCGATGATGATGTGATTGCCACCGCCGGTGCCGGTGTGGCGGCCATCGAGCATGAATTTTTCCGTGCCGAGCCGCGCCTGGCGCGCCTCCTCGTAAAGGACCGTCGTGCGCTGAACCAGTTCGTCCCACGATTTGCTGGGATGCAGGTTGACCTCGATGACGCCGGGGTCGGGCGTCACGGCCAGCTTGTTCAGACGCGGGTCCTTGGGCGGGGTTTCACCTTCAATGATGATGGGCACGCCCATTTCGGTGACGGCGGTTTCGATGCCCGCAATGAGGTCGAGATAATCCTCCGTGGTCGTGACCGGCGGCATAAACACGTGCAACCGTCCATCGCGGGGTTCCACACACATCGCCGTGCGGATGATCCACGGCGCGCTCTGTCCCTGGACCGGGCGGCGGTTGGGATCAATCTCTTTTGGCAACTCCGGCAGTTCAAGTTCCTGCGCGCGTTGCCCCGGACCGCGACCGGCAGGCAGCGGCGCACCACTGCCACGCATAAACCGCTGACCGGCGCGATACGGAAACTCCTTCGGCAGGTCCGGCAGCTTTTTTTGCGACGGGTCCTGCTGCCAGATCCACGGATAATCCTTTTCCGCCACCCACGGTATCGAATCAATCGGCAGGCGCAGGCCCATCGGCGAATCGCCGGGTATCAGCCAGAGCGTGTCGTCGTCGCGCAAAAACCACGCGCCGGACATCCAGCCGGGCTGGTTGCCCTGCCACGCGCGCTTGATGGGCAGCGAGTAACCGACGGCTTCTCCGAGGCCCTGCTGGAAAATCCGCGCAATGCGTTGGCGTTCCTGTTTGTCCTTGAGATTCGACTTTTCCGGCGTGACGTTCGATGGAAAGCGGCGTTCCTTCCACAGGTAGTAGAACGCGTCCTCGTAGGCGGGAAGGAGATGTTTCGGGTCGGCGCCGACCACTTTCGCGATGCGGGTGAGCAGTTCTTTCGCCTCTTTGGCACCGTGGCCGTAGTCCTTCGATTCGTCGGCAATGAGCGAGTCGTCCTTCCAGATGGGCACGCCATCCTTGCGCCAGTAAGCCGCCAGCGCCCAGCGCGGGAGCGGTTCACCCGGATACCATTTGCCCTGGCCGTAATGCAGCAGCGAACCGGGCGCGAATTGTTTCCGCAACCGTTTGATGAGTTCGCCGGAAAGCACACGTTTCTTGTGTGACACGGCGGTGAAATTCCATTCCGGGCCGTCCGGATCGTCCACCGAGACAAACGTCGGTTCGCCGCCCATGGTCAGGCGGACGTCGTGTTCGTTCAAATCGGCGTCAATCGCATGGCCTAGTTTCTCGATGCCTTTCCACTGCTCCTCGGTGTAAGGCTTGGTGACCCGCGGCGATTCGTAAATGCGCGTGACGCCCATCTCGAAACTGAATTTGCATTCACATTCGTCCACCGCTCCACTGATGGGCGCGGCGCTCGTCGGGTCGGGTGTGCAGGCGAGCGGGATGTGGCCTTCGCCTGCCAGCAAACCGCTCGTCGGGTCGAGTCCAATCCAGCCCCCGCCGGGCAGATAGACTTCGCACCAGGCGTGCAGGTCGGTGAAATCCTTCTCCGTGCCGCTGGGGCCATCAAGCGCCTTCACATCCGCCTTGAGCTGGATGAGGTAGCCGCTGACGAAGCGGGCGGCGAGGCCGCAGTGCCGAAGCAACTGGCACAGCAGCCAGGCGGAATCGCGGCATGAACCGCTCATCTTTTCCAAAGTCTCCTCCTGCGTTTGCACGCCAGATTCGAGGCGAATGGTATATTTGATGTCCTTCCAGAGGCGTCGGTTGACGGCAACGAGGAAATCGATGGTGCGCAAATCCGTGGCAGGGCGTCCCGCACTCGCGGGATGAGCGCCATCGGCGGGCATAGGACTGCCCGCCCTGCCTGAACCCATTTTCTTTGTCTTGCTTCGGTTTGAGCTCTTTTCGCCCAGCAAATCCGCGCGCACCGCCTTCAGATACTTCATGAATCCGGGCGTCAGCCAGCATTTGCGCTGAAATGGCGCCAGCTCATGGTCCAGCGCGGGATCGTATTCGAACGGAAATTTCTCCGCCTGCGGTTCGAGAAAAAAGTCGAATGGATTCAACACTGCCATTTCGGCCACCAGATCCACCTCCACGCACAATTCGCGCGCCGGCTTGTCAAAAACCAGCCGCGCCGCGTAATTCGACTGCGGATCCTGAATCCAGTTGATGAAATGTTTTTCCGGCGTGACGCGGAGGGAATAGCTCAAGATCCGGGTCCGGGAATGGGGCGCGGGACGCAACCGCACCACCTGCGGGCCGAGATTGACCAGCCGGTCGTACTGGTAATGGGTCTTGTGGTGGAGAGCAACGTGGATGGACATGGGCTAGTGACGAGTGACAAGTGACACGTGACGAGAACATTGGCGGAGCGCTGGTCCCTCCCGCGCCGAAGCTTCCGAGTGAAGGCTGGTCCGGTCTGGCGTGAAGAAGAATGCGAGAACGTCCGCCCTCACCCTGACCCTCTCCCCCGGGGAGAGGGAACAGCAAAGTACGGCCCGTGAAAATTCCAAATACGCCCGTTTCGCCGGCCGACTGACGACAGTTCTCCCCCTCCTGGGGAAGAGGGCCGGGGTGAGGGCGGTCCAACGTTCCAATCTCATATCCTTGTTTGATTCATGGTTATGAATAGGCTTCCAACGGTTCCGCGCCGAGCGTGCCGGAAAGGGTTTTCAGATAATCGGGCGCTTCGACCGCCTCCAGGGTTTTCCGGGCGCGCGTCAACCGGTCGGCGATGCCGAGTTGCGCGGCCACATCCGCATGGCTGGTTTTGTGCAAAAAGCGGCCCAGGTATTCGACGTGCCGTTTCCACAGCGCACGATCCACGGCCTGTTTCGCCTTGAGCCGCGCCGCATACCAGTCGCTCGCCAGGAGATAATCGAGCGTAAACAGTTTCCGGACGTCCGGATGGTCGAGTCCCCTGCCCTCCCATTCGTCGTTCAACATGACGTGGAGCAATGCCTTCAGTGGCGGACAGGCCTGGGCGATGCTGCCGTCGTCAATATACATCTGCGCCACGCGTTTTTGGGTGGAGACAATGTTGTCCATGCCGTCGGCGAAAACGTCCAGGCCCTGGAGTTCCGGCCGCAGCATTTCGTCGGTGAAAATGACGTGCGGATGGTTGAACACGCGGCCGAAAAAGGCGCGGGTGAAATGCGCATTGATGCGGTACCCGAGCCGGCTGGCCAGCACCTTTTTCCCGGCGTGCTCGAAATCCGCGCATTTTTCCAGGAATCCGTTCGCGATCAGGAACTGCGGGTCGCGTTCCGCCACAGTCATGCGGCACCAGACTTCCGGCACGAGCAGGCTGACGTCGTGGTCCACCCGCACTTTCGGACCAATGTAGCCGGCGGCGGTCACGAAGGCGTGATGGCCGGTGAGGATGAACGAGACGAGCGCGTTGTTCAAGTCGATGATGGGCGGGAGCGCGTTGAACGGGCCCTTGGTAAGCGCGCCTTCCGAACCCGCGCCGGTGGTGGACGGCGATTTGCCGGTCATGCTGCAGATGAATTCCATGAACAGCTCCGGCAGTTCGAAATAATGAATCGGGTTGTAGCACGCCAGCGAGCGGATGCCGGGTTCGGGCGGATTGTTGCGGCGTCCGGGCAGCACGGCGGTGACGGGATTGAGCACGGGTTTCCCCGGCGGCAAACGGCGGCGCAGGCGCGCGGTCATTTCCGCCAGGTAACTCTCGCGTGGATGGACGAGGTCGGGGCGAAGCTGGAGGTAACGCGGATTTTTGGTCGGCTTGCCATCCACCAGACGCGGATTGGCCGGGCAGACGAAGTAACCCGCACCTCCCCCGGCGGCCACGTCCTGGATCAGCGCCTGTATCGGCCCGGTGAACTGGTTGAAACTGATGGCGTCCTCGATCATTTCCCGTGCGGCCTTTGCCGGCAACGGCTCGTAATTCGAAAAGAAATTGTCCGGGCGGGAAAAATCGGCCTCGGTCTGCTTGTCGTAGCCGCGATGGATGGCGTCGTCGGGGCGTTGAAACAGCCGGGTCTCGGTGTTGTGGACAAATTTCAACGACGCGCCTTCCCGGGATTCCGCCTCGGGCACATCCGCGAGCCGGCCCGGCGGCACCAACACCGAAGCGGTGATGTCGTCCTCAGCCTGGATCTTCAATGCCGGATTGAAATCCTTGCGCAGGCCGAACGTGCGCCACAGGCCGTCCGCGTCAAAACCGACGCGCAAATAGGTGGTGACCAGCTTGCGATTGTCACACTTCAATTCGTTGGCCGGTTTGCCGTTGATGATGTCCACGCTGAAATGGTCGCGCCATTGCGCGCCCCATTCAGGCTTGTAATAGCGCTTCACGACGAACACCAGTTCCTTGAGGTATTGCGGGATGCCTTCCAGCCACGCGTTGTATTCCGGCCGGTAATCCTTGCCGTCCGGCGTCAGCAATTTGATGACCGACCCGAGCGACCGCTCCGCGTTGAGAATCAGGCGCTTGTCCACCCGCGTGGCGTCCTTGAAACGCCCGCCATAGTCGCGCTCGATCAATTCAACGACCTGGTCAAAGTCCTTTTTGAAATCGGCAACAAACACCGGTCCGGTGAGAATGGCGTCGGTGATGGGTTTGGAGATTTCGGATTTGCCGCCACCGGAAACCGTGCAGGGTTTGTGGCACAGAATCCCTTCCGCCACCGCGCCCACCAGCCGCCAACTGCGGTTTGCGCCGGGCTTTTCCATGCGGATATTGTAACCCGAAGGGCGGACATAAATTTTGCCGGGGAGCAGCTTGAGGGCGCATTCGGCTTTGCCGCCGGCCCAGAAAATTTTTTGTTTGTTCAAGTCAAACCGCGCGTCCTCCGGCACGTAAATGATGTCCGGGTATTTTTTATCCACCGCATAACCCCAGGGCTGAAGGTCCATGAATTCGCGATGGAGGGAACTGACCTCCGCAAAAGAATGGCCCGCGCGCTTGACGTGAACATCACCGCAGAATTCCTCGCCCAGATCGTAGGCGGGAAAAACGAGCGCGCCGCCCGCGTGCTCCTCCTCGCACGACCCATAAAGATTGGCCGCATAGCTGATCTGCGTTTTGACCTCCTTCTTGCAATAGCCGTAGTAGTTGTCCGCAATGAGGGTGACAATGACGCCGGTTTTGTCGCGGCAGGTCAGTTTGAACGCCTGGCCGTTGTTGTAGAATTCCCACTCGTCCTTCCAGCACATGCCGTCGCGGCGCTGGCGTTCGGTGGCCTGGTCCCAAGGCGGCAGCCCCGCGGATTTCCTGGTCACCTTGGTGAGATGCGGCGCGAGGATCACACAACCGGTGTGGCCAGTCCAGTGCTCCACGTCCAGGCCCGAGTCGTTTTCCGGCAAGTTCGGGTCGCCCCCGTTGCCGAAAATGCTTTCGACAAAATCCAGGTTGCTGACGAGGCTGCCGGGCACGAAAAAGCGGATTTCCATGCTTTTCTTCAGCGTGAAACCGGGCACTTCCGGGCAGACCACCGGTCGGAGCAACAGCGACACAAAACATTCGGCGGGCTGCGCCTGGGTGGCGGTGAACGGCAGCCGCATCAACGAACGCGGCGGATTGAACGCGAGGCTCAACATCTTTCCGAAAACCGCCTTCGGCACGCCGATCTTGTCGTCCGGAACAGGCAGGCCGCCTTCGGCCACGTGGAAAATGCCCTGGGTGGTGCGCCGGTCGCTGCGCGGGTTGTGCAGGACGCCCTGTTTGACCCGGTAGGAATTGACGATGTCCGAGGCAAACTCGTCGCGGTCCACCGGCAGCGACAGCACCCGCGCCATGCCGGGCTGGTCGAGCGTGAACGTGCGCAGCGGCAGTTTCGTCACCGGCACATCCTGAAGATAATCGTAGAGAAAAGTCTGGATGCGCCGGTCCGCCGGGCACAGGTGGTTGGCGAGCAGGCGTTCCTTCTCCTGATATTGAGCGATCAGGTTGGAAATGATGCCGCCAAAGTCCGAGCGGCCGCCCGTGGCCGCCGGCTGGAATCCCAGCAGCGCCAGTTTGACATTGATGTAATCAATCAAACGGCCGGGGGATGCAGCGGTGGCGGTCATGCCGTCTCCGTTTCCAGATACCGGATGCGTTTGTGCACGTCCGTGTTCATTGAATGATAGGGTTGAGCGAGGTTGCCGGGATCAAACAACGTCGAGCGCATGTGCTCGGCATCGTCGTTGCCAATGGCGTCGGTGAAGATGGGCAGCAGATAATCAATGCCCAGCCTGGAGGGTTTCATCAGTTTGGGATCGTAAAGCGCCGGGTGCATGGAACGTGCGTGGATGAGTCCCCAACGATCGCGGAACCGGTTCGCGTCATAGCCTTCCACATGAAAACCCTTGGCCGAACTGTACTGGAGAATGGATACGGCGTTGTTGCGGCCCTCGACGAGCAGGTCCACCGTCTTTGAGCCGAGCATGGCGGCGTAAAACCGGTCAAACAGAATGGGCCGCCCGCCGCGCTGCGTGTGGCCGACTTTGCGGGTGAAGATCGCCTCCTTGGCCGAATCGCCGCGGCGATAAAGCCGGAAGTGGCGATCGCCCATCATCTGGATGAGTTTTGCGCGCAACGCGTCCGCCGCGCCGCTGAGCACCATGTTGCCGGATGGGTCGGTGGATTTGGTTTCCGCGCCCAGTTCGTTGCCTTCTTCATCCACAATGCCTTCGCCGCAGACGATGACGACGTTTTTCTGGAGGTCGTAAAGATATTTGACCCGTTCCACGAGACGTTCGAGGTCGAGCGGATGTTCGGGAATCAAAACAATGTCCGGCTGGCCGTACGCCGTGCCGAGTGCGATGTAACCGGAATGCCGGCCCATGACCTCCACGATGGCGATGCGCCGATGGCTCTCCGCCGTGGTGCGGATGCGCTCGATGCCCTGGGCGGAAACAAAGACCGCCGTCGCATAGCCGGGCGTGGCATAGTTGACGATTTGATCCAGGTCGAAAACGGCGCTGGACGGCGCATGTTTGTAACGGTAGCCGTGTTTGGCCGCGGCGTCGTTGATCCGCACCCATTCGTCCGGCTCGCTCGGATAATTCAGGCCCAGGTCGTTGTCAATCGTCTTGGGCGCCAGCACCACCGGCAGCCGCTCGGCCAGCGGCTGCAAACCGTTGAGCGTACCGTCGCCGCCGATGCAAATCAGCCCTTCGATCCCCAGTTTTTTGAGGCGCAACGTGATGAGGTCGAGTTCGTCCTTCTTGTTCGGATCCACGTAATCCCGCGACGAGCCGATGAGCGTGCCGCCCCTGGTCGGATCCAGTTCGGGAATTTCCTGGTAAAGCGGGTTGAGCTGAACATGCGGCACGCGCGGGTTGAACAGGCAGTTGAACCCCTTGATCAAGCCGACGATTTCAACCTTGAGCTGGTTGGCGCGCGCCACCGCGCCATGAATCGTGGCGTTGAGCGCCGGGGTATCGCCACCAGCCGTCAAAATGCCAATGCGTTTCATGCTGGACTGGGTTCCGTCCGGGCGCTGAATTGTTGCTGCTGTTCCTCCTGCTGGACCATGTGCTCCTCGTCTGGATTTTGAAACGGCTGGAAGATGTAGGCGCGGAACAGGGACTCGCCAATCTGATTCAACTTGGTCTGCGCCTCGTCGAGATATTGATGCAGTCCCCGGTCAAAAATTTCATCCACGGTGCTGAACTGCAATTCCGCCAGAAATCGGCCGGTCAGTTTTTCGGCGTCGTTGCAGAAATGGCCCTCGGCCACGCCGGAAATGCGGCGCACCGCGCGGTTCAATTCGCTCACGCAAAACCGGACGGAACGGGGGAAATCATCGTTGAGCAGGAGAAATTCAGTCACGAGCCGGGGATGAATGTCCGTGCCGTGAATGGTCCGGTAGGCATCCCAGGCGCTGCAGGAACGAAGCACGGCAGACCATTCCAGCGCGGTGGTCTGGTTGATGTCCGCCGGCACGCCACGCGCCGGCAGGGTCTGGTAACGCACGTCGAGAATGCGCGTGGTTTTGTCGGCGCGTTCCAGAAACTGGCCGGTCTGGATGAACCACCACCCTTCGTCATGGACCAGGGTCGCATTGATGATGCCGATCAGGTGCAGCGAGGCAGACTTGATTTCCTGGAAAAATTCCCCCGCGCTGCGCTGCCAGATTTCCCGCGCCTGCGGCGAACGGACCAGCAGGTAGAGCCGGTTTAATTCCTCCCAGAGTTCCAGCGTGAGCTGGTCGCGCACCAGGCGGGCGTTTTCGCGCGCCTGGCAGATGCATTGGACGATGGAGTTCGGGTTTTCGGTCTGGAACACGAGGAATTCCGTGACGGCAGGGCCGGTGGCCTGCGGATGCAATTTGAAAAATGCCTCTTCGTCGCCGGTGCTTTGGACGATGGGCAGCCAGTATTCGGCGAGCTGTTTTTCATCCAGATCGCGCAAGTCGAGCAGGAGTTGCAGGTTCACATCCACGAGGCGCGCGATGTTTTCGGCGCGCTCGATGTAACGCGCCATCCAGTAAAGTGAGTGAGCAACGCGGGAAAGCATTTACGATTGGCGATTGGCGATTGACGATTGACGAGTGGAAAGTGCGATGAATGAAAATCTCGCTTGTCCCAGGAATTCCGTCCCCGGGCAGGAACACCGGCAAAACTGCATGCCGGTTGATTGCCGGGCGCCGTCCACCCGGCTTAAGCCCGCGTAAATCGTAAATCGTAAATCGTAAATCATAAATTTATTCATCCCCATACAGCACCCAGGTGTCCTTGCTGCCGCCGCCCTGCGATGAGTTGACCACCAGCGAACCCTTGCGCAGCGCCACGCGCGTCAGGCCGCCGGGAATGATCGAAATGCGTTCGCCCGACAGGATGAACGGCCGCAGGTCCACGTGCCGGCCCTCGAATTTGCCGTCGCAGTACGTCGGGTGCTGCGACAGATAAATCATCGGCTGCGCGATGTAGTTGCGCGGCTCCGCCAGGATTTTCCCGCGGAATTTTTCGATTTCATCCTTCGCCGCCTTGGGCCCCATCAACATGCCGTAACCGCCGGATTCATTGGCGGCCTTCACCACCAGTTCGGGCAGATGTTCCAGGATGTATTTGCGGTCGGTCTCCTCGCTGGCGAGATACGTCGGCACATTCGGAATGATCGGCTCCTGATCCAGATAGTATTTGATCATCCGCGGCACGAAATAATACATGACCTTGTCGTCGGCGATGCCGGTGCCGATGGAGTTGGCGAGCGACACGTTGCCCGCGCGATAGGCGTGAACGAGGCCGGGCACGCCCAGCATCGAGTCGCGGCGGAAAACCGTCGGATCAATGAAATCGTCGTCGATGCGCCGGTAAATGACATGCACCGGCTGGAGGCCCTTGGTCGTGCGCATGAACACCCGTGAGTCACGCACGAACAAATCGCGGCCCTCGACGATCTCGATGCCCATCTGCCGCGCCAGGTAGGTGTGCTCGAAATACGCGC
This sequence comes from Limisphaerales bacterium, assembly GCA_052145735.1. Taxonomy (GTDB): domain Bacteria; phylum Verrucomicrobiota; class Verrucomicrobiia; order Limisphaerales; family UBA11358; genus UBA11358. The sequence continues at coordinate 9,663 of JBKQOA010000124.1, read as the reverse complement.
TGTTGTAGGCGCCGGGCGTGAGCAACACCACCGTCGGCTCGGCCACGCCCGACGGGGCGATGTGCCGGAGGCACTTCAAAAGCTCCTGCGGATAATTCTCCACCGGCCGCACGCCGATGCCCTCGAACATGGCCGGAAAAGCGCGCTTCATCGCCCGGCGATTTTCCAGCACGTAGCTGACGCCGGACGGACAACGCCCGTTGTCCTCCAGCACCAGATAATTGCCGTCCTTGTCGCGGATCAAATCCGTGCCGCAGATGTGGACATAAATTCCCTTCGGCACCTCGAAGTTGACGAATTCGCGCCGGAAATGCCGGGCCGACAAAACGTAAAATTCCGGGATGACGCCGTCCTTCAAAATCTTCTGCTCGTGATAAATGTCGTGCAGGAACAGGTTCAGCGCCGTGATGCGCTGCGCCAGGCCGCGCTCCAGAAATTCCCATTCCGTCGCCGGGATGATGCGCGGCAGCAGGTCGAACGGGAAGATTTTCTCCGCCCCCTGCGCGTCGCCATAAACATTGAAGGTGATGCCCTGCCGCAGGAATGCCGTGTCCACCGTCTGCCGCTTGGCGTCAAATTCCGCCGCCTTCACCTCCTTGAACAGTTTGTGGAATTTCCGGTAATGCGATCGCACGCCGTTTTTCACGTCGAGCATTTCGTCAAAACCGCCGTTGATTTTATATTTTTTAAGCATGGCCCGAAGTTGTTTTTTGCGCGGGGTGCGCATTTTCCGCCACCGCTTCCGCGGACAAATTTCCCGCCGCCGGCCGCAGCGCAAACCCGCCTGGTGCCGTCATCCTGCGGTTTTTCGCTGCGTTCACCCGCTTCCTGCGCTGCAACGCCGGCCTGAAAACACAGTCGCCGTTAAACATCGAAATCCTTTAAGCAACTGCCTTGCCGCGGGAGAAAATTTTCCGGCCGCCGCTTGCCCTGCGGGGCCGGGTCGCTTAATTTTCCGCCGGCTTGAAAAAGTCCAGCCGCCCCATCATTCCGCGCAAGACGGTTTACCGCCTTTCGCTTTACCTGCGCTGTCTCGCCCGGCTGCGCGAGAATGGCATTGGCACGGTTTCCAGCGAGGCGCTGGCCAGGGCCGCCGGGGTTAAATCCACGCAACTGCGCAAGGACCTTGCCTGCTTCGGCACCTTCGGCACCCGCGGGCTCGGTTACGACGTGACGGAACTTTCCACCCGGATTGCCGACGAACTCGGCACGTCGCGCCTGCAACCGGTCATCCTGGTCGGCGTCGGCCACCTCGGCCTCGCCCTGCTGTCGTATCGCGGATTTGAAAAGGAGGGATTTGAAATTGTCGCGGCGTTCGACGCCGAACCGCGGCGCAAGCGCGACAAGGAACTCAAGCAGCCGATCTTCGGAATGGACAAATTGCGCGAATTTGTCCGGGCGCACGGCGTCAAGATGGCCATTCTCACCGTGCCGGCCGCGGCTGCGCAGGAGGTGGCCAACTCCCTCATCAGCGCGGGCATCGGTGGCATTTTGAATTTTTCGCCCATTGTGCTTTTCGTGCCGGAAGAGGTAATGGTCAACAACGTGAACCTGGCCATCGAACTGAAAAACCTGAGCTACTTCACCCAGGAATGAATTTTGCGAAGTCCACGTTTGGAGTTCCGCCTTCAGGCGGTCTTCCGGGCGGGTAAAAACGAACCGCCTGAAGGCGGAACTCTAAACGAAAGGCAGTGTCAAGATGCGTCACCAACGGAGAGGCACAGATATTACCCGGATATTACGCCTTGACAGGACAAGGGACATCTTCTAACAAAGGCGCGTGTGTTCCCGGAAACAAACAAGTGAGTTGAACCAAAAACAAAAACAAAAAGGAGAACGAAATATGAGAAAACTGATTGGTTGTGCATGTGCCGGTGCGTTGGCCGTGATGGTAACTGGATGCGTGGCCCCCATGGGATCTGCGGGTGGAGCTTATGGCTATGTTTACACGGATGTGTCCGGACCGGTGCTCGCGACGAGCAACTCGGGTGCCAGCAAGGTGGGTTCAGCCACCTCGGAAGGCATCATCTGTGTCGCCACGGGCGATTCCAGCATCAAGGCGGCGGCCGCCAACGGCGGAATCACCAAGATTTCGCACGTGGACTATCACGTCAAGAGCGTGCTAGGCCTGTATGTTGAAACCACCGTGACCGTTTACGGCGAATAAAGTCAGTTCGTTTTCACGTCCCGGCAGCGAAGGCGCTGCCGGGATTTTTGTTTTCAGGAGACATCCCCGGGCATAAAAATCCGGCCTGGCTTCGCCGATTTGAATTTGAGACCGGGTCCGCTTGCCGGCACGGTCAGGCCACCTGCAAGGTTCGCTTCGACTTCCGGGGTTTTCTTTCCGGCTTCGGGCCGGCGGTGGGTTCCGGCTCCACGATTGGCTCCACCGGGGGCAGGTAGAGATACCGGCCGCAGTTCTCACAGAGCTGGATGTCCTCTTCGCGCCGGATGGTCATCACCACGCCCAGCGGCACCTGCATGTGACAGCCGCTGCAGACCTGGCCGTGAACCGCCGCCACGCCCTTCTTGCCGCGCGCAACCAGGCGGTCATAGTGGCCGAGGATTTGGGCCGGGATTTTGGCGCGGAGATCCATCATGACGCCGGCGACGCCCGGATTTTTGTCGGCGCCGAACTGGAGGGATTGAAGTTTGATCAAATTTTGAAGTAATTCATTCATAAAACCGTCCGGATATAGTCATCGCAAAATTGTCAAAATCCAACAAGGCGAATCCGGCGCGTGCCGCAAAGAAACAGGGCGGCTTAACCAACTATTAGCAGCGATGGTAAAGGCGTCCCCCTTCGGCCGGCCGGTTCAGGCGGTTTTTATTGAGGAATGACGGGCAAATGGATGATTCAGTGGCGGACCGGAGAATTTGGCGCCAAAGCAGAACGGACGGCTTCCTCCCGGGTTCAGCCGGTGACCGGGTGGAGCCCGACCAGTTCACTCACCTGCCGGTGCAGTTGCCGCGCCATCTGTTTCCGATCCAACCCCGGCGGCAACGCCGGACCGTACGTCACCATCGCCCCGATTTTTTCCCGGGCCAGCAACCGGAGAAAATGCGGAAAAAAAGTCATGTCGCCCCAGTAACAAACGTCGTTTTCGACCGAACCGCCGGCCAACGTGTAGCCAATCCGGGCCGCCGACACGGGCCAGCGCCCGGCCACGGCCGGTTCAAACAGCGAGGAATAAAACGGCAAAACCTGCCGGCCGTTCGAACTGGTGCCTTCCGGAAACAATCCCAGGACCGCACCCCCGTTCACGACGGCGGCGAAGGCGTCGTTGAATTTCGTCACGTCGGACTTGCGGTCACGGCGCACAAACAGCGTCCCGGCCCGGCACGCCAGGCGGCCGAACACCGGCCAGTGTTGGATCTCGCTTTTGGCAACGAAGACCACCGGCTGCGCCGCCGCCAGCACGATGACGTCGAGGTAGCTGAGATGGTTGCAGGCGAGCACCCCGGCGGCGGGTGGAACGCCGTGCCGCTCGACCCGGATGTCCAGATCCGCCAGCACCCGTCCGCTCCAGTGTTGCAGCCATTTCGCGCGCGCCAGAAGGCTGGACGATTTTCCGCGCAGCCTGACGCCGAAAATGAAATCCAGCACCGCCAGACTCACAATCCAGCCGAACCGGCTGAGATTCTTGATGCCGCGGAAGAACGCCCGGAACTTTTTCATGCTCGGGCAGGATAGCGCGCCACGCTGGCTGGAGAAAGATTTTCCCTGTCCCAAAAGCCGTTGAGCTGGACGCCTGTCCGCCCGCTTAAAAACCCTTCATACTGCAGCCGCCGGTGTTGTAAGACCGCCACTGTCAACGCAAACAAAATGTAAAGGATGACCAGGATCAGCGGCACGTGAAATGCTGATTTTCGCCGGTTCGATTTTAGCATACGCATGTCTGACACCCAAACAAGAACCCTGACGCCAATTCTCAGGCCGGAGAATTCTCAAGTCCGTCATCGGGAAATGAATTTTAACCTGTCCCTCAATGTTTGCCGGCGGCGGTTGAATCAATCCGCATTCTTCCTGCTTGAGCAAAGTGCGGTGCGGCGGGCGGCATGATTTAATTCTATGAATTGATGTCTCTGTGCTATTATTATTCGGATAAGAGCCGGTTACATATTTGGAAACATCGATGAGCGGGTCCGTATTCAACATTCCCAGACTTTGTTGGGGTCAGACGCAGGCAAGCCCATCCAAGAGATGCGGGACGAGGGAATTGTCTCAGTCCGTTGACCTGTGGATTCCCAGCCAGCGCCGGCAATTTCATTCCCATCTCCAGGCACCATGCAGCCCGGGGAAACGAGCCACCACGCTCTCTTGGGTTGTCTGGCTGGGAGTGATTTCGTTGCTGGCCTCCTCCTGCCAGAATAAAAATAGCCCGACCGAGACCCTCACCACCGTCGAACAAATCAGCCGGCTCTCTCCGTCCGAGCTGCAACGGGGATATCCGGTCCAGATCAGCGGGATTGTGACGGTTTACGACGATCGTTGGCGCTTGTTGGTGGTTCAAGGAGAGAATCAGGGTGTGGCGGTCGAGTTGAAGTCTTTCCTAAACGGCATTGCCCGGGGCGATCGGATTGAAGTGCGGGGTTACACGGCTTGGGAAGGATCTGCGCCCTTGGTGGTTAAACCCCGCCTGCGCCGGCTGGGCGCCGGTGAGATGCCGGCGGCTCCCAAGGCTGACACATCCGCGTTGTTCAGTGGGAAATTGGATTACCGTCTCGTCGAGATGGAAGGGGAAATTCTTACCTCCCGGCGGGTGGGATTATATTACACCGAAATTGATGCCCTAACAGCGGGGCGTCTGGTGCATGTCTATGGCAAGCTTTTCATCCGGCCGCCGTCGTATGCCCTTTATCATCATCGGATCGGGATTCGGGGAGTGCCCGTTACCAGTTATTCGCCGGCGAGAGAGCCTTATGCCATTCAGTTCTACACCAGCGGAGACGAAGACCTACGTCTCCCGCCGGATTTTCAGTGGAGCGGCGATTCCACGTTGTCCACCAACGAACAGGCTCGTGCCGGAGAATCTTCCTTGCCGGAGTTGAATTCCCTTCGAGAGGTTAAACTGCTTTCGAATCCTGACGCGGACAAGGGATATCCGGTGCATTTTCAAGCGGTGGTGACTCATTGGGATCCCCGCCGGGCGAATCTCACTGTTCAAGACGGGCAAGCGGCCGCTTATGTGGATTCCCCACCGGAACAGGACTCTCGATTGTCCCTGGGCAGCCTGGTCGAAATCGAGGGCCAGACCCGCAGCGGGAATTTTGCGCCGCTCATTCGTCCGTCCCGGGTAAAAGTGATTGGAAAACAAGCGTTGCCGGTCCCTCTCCATGTTTTGCCTTCCGAAGGATTTGCCGGAAACGAGGAGAACATGTGGTCGGAAATCGAAGGGGTCATTCGCTCAGGCGTTCCCGACGGATTTGGCGGGGCCGAAATCGAACTGATGTCGGGACAAACCCGGGTCGTGGTTCTGCTGCAAGACGCTCCCTCCCAAGATGTGCTGGAGGCTTGGATTGACAGCGAGGCACGGGTTCGCGGAGTGTTTGCGCCCATTTTTTCCTCTGATCGTCAGCTCGTGGGGCTTCACCTGCAAACACCGTCCGTGGAGCAGGTGACCATTCTCCGGCCCCACCTGGGCGATACCTTTGCCAGTCCGCCCCGATTGATTCACAGTTTGTTGGAGTACAATCCTCAAGGATTTCCAAGGCATCGGGTCAAGGTGGAAGGCCGGGTGACCTATCAAGGCATGGAGGGACTGCTTTCTTATGTGGCCGATGACTCGGGCGGAATACGGATCGAAGGGGCCGATCCCGATGCGGCGCCTTTGGGCAGTTCTGTCCAGGTGCTGGGATTTCTCAGCCAGGACCACAGCCAGCCGGTGCTGGAACACGTGCAAATCAAACCGGCGGCGGCGCCCCGGTCGGAAATAAAGCCATTGCCAACCATCGCCGAAGCGGTGCTGTCCGGCGAACACGACGGTCAATTGATTTCGGTGGAAGGATATCTGGGGCAGCGTCAGAGCATGAGCGGGAACCAGCTGTTCCTGCTGGATTCAGGCCGTCAGAAGTTCCCCGCGGTTCTTGAATATCCACAAGCGGTGGCCGGATGGGAGGATTTGCGCGAAGGCGCGCTCCTCAAGCTCACCGGAGTTTGCGAAATGCAATGGAACCAGCGTTCCGTGCCGCCGTCTCCCGAGACCTTCCGCCTGCTCTTGCGAACGCCAGCGGATGTCCAGGTCATCCACCATGCGCCGTGGTGGACGCTGGGGCGGGCGATGAAGATACTGGGCGGTTTGCTGGCTTTGGTGCTGCTGGCGGCGGTATGGGTGACGGCCTTGCGGCGGCGGGTGCAAATTCAAACCTCGATGTTGCGGAAGCAGATGGAGCAACGGGAGGCGCTCGAAGCCCAGTTGCGCCAGTCGCAGAAACTGGAAAGCGTGGGCCGACTGGCCGGTGGCATTGCCCATGATTTCAACAACATGCTGACCGTCATCAATGGGTATGCAAACCTTTTGATGACGGATTTGGCTGGAAACACGGAGGCATTGGAGGGTGTCAAGGAAGTCAAGAAAGCCGGCGAAAGAGCGGCCCAACTAACCCGCCAGTTGCTGGCCTTCAGCCGGAAACAAATCCTGCAGCCGGTGGTTTTGGACCTGAACACGCTGGTGGCCGACCTGGAGGCGATGCTGCATCGCCTGATCGGAGAGGATATCGAACTGATCACCCTTTTGGAGAAGGGATATTCCCGGGTCAAGGTGGATTCGGGCCAGTTGACCCAGGTGTTGATGAATCTGACCGCGAACGCACGTGACGCCATGCCCAAAGGCGGCAAATTGACGGTGGAAATCCGGAACGTGGAACTGGATGCAAAAGCGGCTGAACTCCACACCGACGTGGTTCCCGGCTCTTATGTCCTTTTGGCCGTCAGTGATACGGGCACGGGAATGGATGAGGAAACTCGCGCCCATCTTTTCGAGCCTTTTTTCACCACCAAGGACGTGGGAAAAGGGACCGGGCTCGGACTGGCGATGATCTTTGGAATTGTCAAGCAGAGCGGCGGCCATATCTGGGTGGATAGCGAACCGGGTCGGGGAGCCACGTTTAAAATTTACCTGCCGCGGGTGTCAGAGGAGGAAACGCCAGGCAAACCAGCCGGCGGCGGAGAGGCCACCCGGGGCAACGAGACGGTTCTGGTGGTGGAGGACCAGAAAGACGTGCGTCTGTTGGTGGCACGGAGTCTCAATGCCTACGGTTATCGGGTGCTGGTGACTCCGAATGCGGAAGAAGGGCTGGCGTGTGCGCAGGCGCATGCCGGCCGGATTCATTTGCTGTTAACGGATGTCGTCATGCCCGGCATGGACGGAAAAGAACTGGCAGCTCGAGTGGCGAAGTTGCAGCCGGAAATCCGCGTGCTCTACATGTCGGGTTACCCGGAGAGCGTGATTGCGCACAAAGGCATATTGGACCCGGGAATCGATTACATCCAGAAACCGTTCAGCCCGGATGCCTTGGCGGCGCGCGTCAGGGATATGCTTAAGCCTAAGTGACAGGCGTGAAACCAGACTTTTCGGGTACAGCCATGGGGCGTCCCGAAAACCTGGTTGCGAACCATGTTTTCACGGCGACCGCAGGCGGTAGAAGCGGCCGGGATAATTCGTCCACTGCGGATCGCTGAAATAAGACGAGCCATCGGTGAGGGTATTGGTTCCCACCGGAACCCAGCCGGGATTGGCCAAATTTGTGCAAGCTTCCACCACCACCGTCTGGTCGCTGGCCCAGTTGATGTTGAAACCGAATTGATTGTTCCGCACGCCGAAGCTGCCGTCGCTGGTCTGCATTGCGGGTGACCATAACGCGGTTGGAACACCAGTGAGCAGGGCAAACTCGTCCCAGCCCGTGGTGCCCGGCAGGTAATAGACAGTCACATTGGTATTCTCGTAGAAAGAAACTCCTGAAATGCTGTTTAAGCCGGGAGCGTTGCCCAAGAAATAGCACCCCGTCAAATTGTTGCACTGCCAGAACACATAATCCCCAACATTGCTGATGCTGCTGGGAATTATGATGCTAGTCAGGCTGGAACAGCCACGAAACATATAGTCCCCGATGCTGGTCACGCTACTAGGAATGGTAACGTTGGTCAGGCTGGAACAACCAACGAAAACAGCGTCTCCGAGGCTGGTGATGCTGTCCGGAATCGTGACACTAGCCAAGTGGGTGCAGCCATTGAATACACCACCGCCCAAGCTGGTGACGCTGCTGGGGATTGTAATGCTAGTCAGGCTGATGCAGTCCCCGAACGCGTTATTCCCAATACTGGCCAGACCGTCGGGAATTGTGATGCCGACTAGGCGTTCACAGCCATAGAAAGCAGAATCTCCAATGTTGGTGGCGTTAATGGAGATCGCAACGTTTGTCAGGCTGCCGCATTCATAAAACGCGTAGTCCCCGAAATTATAGATCCCGTTAGGAATCGAAATACTGGAAAGACTATAACAGCCCCAGAAGACAGCGGTTCCCATGCTCGTCACGCTGTTAGGAATGGCAACGTTACTCAAGTTGATGCAGTTTTCGAACGCATCATATTCAATGTTGGTCACACTGCTAGGTATAACAGCACTGGTAAGAAAGATACAACTCGTGAACGCGTTGTTTAAGATACTTGTCACAGTGTCGGGAATAGTAATGCCGGTCAGGCTGAAGCAGTTTTCGAACGCATCGTCCCCGATGATTTCGACTGGCAGGAAATTGATACTGTCGGGTATGGTTACCGCCCCGCCAGAACCGGTGTATCCCGTGATGGTGAGAGTAATGCCGTCGCTATTTGTCGTGTAAGTGAATGGCACCGGTGGATTCCACAGCACCGCCGGATGACCATCAAATGTCGGTTCCCAGTTGGTGGCTCCGGATAAATAATAGACCGTGGCCAGGTTGCCGTAGAACACATTGCCACCCCCGAGGCTGGGCGCATCCCCTCGACAACAGACACTCATCAGGCTGGGACAGAAAGCGAATGTCCAATCCCCTATGCTGACGACGCTATTGCCGATTGTGACATTGGTCAGCGATTGGCAGTCAAAGAATGCCCCATCCCCGATGTTGGTGACGTTATCGGGAATCAGGACGTTGGTGACACTGGTGGCATAAAAGGCCCAGTCGCCAATGCTGGTGACCGGCAGGTCCGCTATGGTGCCGGGAATCGTCACCACACCGTTGGAACCGGTGTAACCGGTGATGGTGAGCGTGTCATCGGCATTGGTCGTGTATGTGAATTGCGCTTGCACCACGGCGGGCAACGCCAGCAGCAGCGCCCCCAACAGGCAGAATTGAATCAGGTTTCGTTTGGGTTTCATATAGGCACAACTGATTTTCCAACACTCATTCATTAAGCACCTTCTGAAAAATAAGGTCAACGGGATTTCGTCAAAAGGCGGAATCCACCCCTCAATTGCCAAAATACGTCAAACTGGAAGAGAGCGCAGAATACAAAAGCCGGGGAGCATTTCGGATTTTGAAGTGCATGGATGTGTCCGCGTCCCGCCTGGCGCATACGCGTCAACTTAAGGGATTAACGTTTGAGTATTTTGAGGTGGCGTGGGGCGGCGGGTTTGAGGCGTTGCAGGATTAGGGTGTTTTTGTCTTCCAAGCACCATTCAAAGG
>JBKQOA010000123.1:0-73580 GCA_052145735.1 Limisphaerales bacterium | reverse complement strand
TACTCATTAACAAAAGTCAAATCAGTGCCGTCTTGAAGCACATGACATGACTGGCCGACGTTGTAGGGGCCACCCATCTTCCAATCTCCGGCAAGATTGAGTGACGAATGACAGCAACGTGTAGTGCTGCATGATGTCGCCGCAAAAGCTAAGGCGGCAACCAGTATTGCGATGTATTTTTTCATAGTGTGTTTGTGTTATGTCTGCTGAACGCTAAAGCGCCTAACGATCCAAAGCTGAGCCACGCCGACCGGCCAATGGCTCCGCAAACTCTATAATCGTTGTATAACCCAAACCATCCATAAACTCAAGGGGCAGTCGGCGTTGGCTCCAGCGGGAGGCTGTGTAAAAACTCATTTTTCGACCATCCCATCCATCTGCTCGTTTCATCAAAATGCCGCACAGCAAAAATTTGATCGTTACCGGATTTCATGTCAGCACTTTTCACACAGCCTCGCGCCATTGTTAGGCATCTTTAGCAGGTTCGCGTAAATCAGGTGATGGTGTCCTACTCGGCTGGGCTAATGTAACCCTCAAAACGCCAACCGTCGGAAACATGCCAGCCAACATCAAAGGCACAAAGCCCAACCAATTAATCAAATGAAATCGCATGAATAGCAAACCCGTCAAAATACACCATGCAAACACAACAAGAGCGCTCAACCATTTGCTCTTGGCGTCATAACAGATCTGGCTGCCACAAGATTCACAAGCCCACTCCGTATAACGTGAACCAAAATGGAGACGCCGCCATCCCACATAGTGTCCGCACTGTGGGCAACTGTGATGATGAAAATGTGGTTTCATATTTTAGATGCCTAACGATGGAACTCACACACGCCGGGCCGATGACGTGAACCGCGAATGCGGAACTGAGAGCGCCATCCGGCGTTGTGTGCAGTGATCTGGTTAGGCGCACGATTCATGTCTCACTCTCCAAAATCTCGCCAAAACAATGATAACAATGCCAGAAGCAACGGGGACAAGCAACAAGCCTGTCGGAATCATCCAATCTGGAATGTCCAACGTCTGATGGTGAACGGCAGCCGTAATGACTGAAACCAGAAAACCCGTAAGCACGGTCGTGCAAATCCAAGCGACGAGAAACCAAATAAGCCGCAAGGCATGTGAACGGGCTGCAGCTAGTGGTATGAGCACAAACGAAGCGGTAAACAGCGCGACAAAAAGCATAAGCTGCCACCCTTCGAGAAATGCGAACGGCTTCGTGGTGTAAAACATCACTTCCAAGAGTCCCAACGAACAGAAGCCCAGGACCAAACCGGCGAGACTAAACACCAACACGGTAAAAGAAGTGCTGACCTTGGGCGGTGGCATAGTGCGCCTAACGAAAAAAGCTGAGCCACCGCCGAACTAAACCTTTCGTCCGCGAAGCGGAACTACCAGCGCCAACGGCGGTTGATCGCGCAGCGTGGAGATGGCGTAGAACTGGTCGTATTCCTCACAGTCGGACGGGAAAAGGATTTTTCGTTCCTCCGCGCACATTAAAAACACCAGCCGCATCATTGTTGTGAGGGCAGCTTCGTAAAGCTGCTTTTCCCCGACGCCCTCCAACAGTTTGCGGTTGTGGACTGCCTGACTTATGTCTTTGATTCGATTGATTTCCAGAGCGGCAACGAGAAGCCACAGCGCATTTCAGCGACGGACAAACTGCACTTTCGACAAACAGACCGTCATCCAGAGCGGATGGGGCTACCAGCATACCGCCGCATTATCCGCAGGCTCTTGGATCAACATCTGGTGGGCCACCAGACCATGGGGAAGCCACTGATTGTTCGAGTCCAAGGCATCCTGGACGCCCATCCGCAGGGCAACGAACTGGGTTGATGCCAGGGCAGGCATCCGCTCCCGCAGCCGGGTTTCAATCAACATGTCGAGCGGGCAATTGAACAGGAAGCCCGCCAACCCACGTATGAGCGCCGTCACCAAATCCTGGGAGGCATCAGCCGGAAATCCTTTGCGCTGCAAGTTTCGGATGTCGTTTTCCAGACGCTGAAGGGCGCTCTGTTCCGTCTTGCCGGTCGTGGCGAAGAACCGATTTTTGCCCGCCTTTCGGGCCTCGGCCTCCAGTTGCAGGTGGGACAGCTCGTGCGCCATCTGGTGTGTCCGCAAATCTTCGGGCAGAGAGCTTCGGAATGTGATCAAATGATGATCCCGTCCATGCTTCCAGGCCATCTGGATCGTGGCGCTCGTCTTATCCTTGAACTCGCCGTCCGTCACCCGTACTGGGTAGCCGGACAACTGCTCAAGCCCGGCCCGGAAGTTTTCAACCGCCTTGAAGGCATCCGGGTGCTGCTGCTTCACCAGCTCGTCCTGAACTGCGCCGTAAAGCGTACGGGCCTGATCGAAGACGTGTTTGGACCGGGCGTCCTGCACCCGAGCCTTGAGGAAAAGCCGGTCCAGGGCAGTGGCGGAAAGAACAAGCTGGCCAGCGCGTTGAAAGGTGAAGCCCAGGCCGTAATATGGGTTGGGTAGTTCGGGATTGGACGAGATCGCCTGCTCAAAAAGTTTCACCGCCTCCTCGGTCTGGCCACGTTGTGCGGTCATGGCGGCGAGGCCGTTGAGCGCCCACGAATCGTTCGGTGCAATCTCCAGGGCACGGCGTAGTAATTTTTCGGCGGTTGCCCAGTCTTTTTCGTTTTTGGCGTAGAGATTGCCGAGGACAACCCAACCCCAGGCATCGCCGGGATTGAGCCGGAGAACCTCGATAAGATGGTTCTTCGCACCCTCAATGTCGCCGGTCTCCATGCTGGACATTGCCAGGTCACGGCGGGCCTTGTGAAAAGATGGGTTCAGTTCGAGCACCCGCTTCCAGAGCGAGATCGCTTTGTCGTAGTTGCCCTCGGCGGCTCGTTTTGCGGCCCGCTCGGCCAGGCGTCCGGCTTCGTCCTGGGCATTGGGGGACTCCTCGGCGAACGAAACTGTCACGGCATTCTCGCCGATCTCGATTTGGAGCGGTTGACGCAGGAACTCAAACTGGCGGCGGGCCATCGCCTCAACGACGGCGTTGTCGGGCCGCTGCGCCGGAACCGGCTGGCCCTCGAACTCGAACAGGTCGTTGATTTGAATCGTGACCGACTTCACCTGACCAGGATTATAGACGAAGCAGGACCACGGCGAAAGAGATCAAAACCGGCAGCGTGAACCGAATCGCCGAAACGCAGTGTGCGTGGTACGTTAAAGAAGGCATGTCGAGCGACTTCATCATCTACAACTTCAGCCGTTCAAAGGTGGAGCACAGCGACTTCAGCCATTTCCTCAGCCTATATGGCCCGGACAAACTGCCCATCGGCAGTCCGCTGCGGGAAATGATGAACGTGATGATGTTCGGGATCGAAGGCTACGACGACGATCAACGTGAAGTCCACAGCATCCCGGAGATTCGCCAGTTCTACAGGGCTTTCCACAAAGCGTGGCCATATTGGCTTTATTTCTGCAACTTGAATACAGAGGCACTGAAGATGATGGTGTTTTGTTGCCTGCCGTCGATTGCGGCTATAAAGGTGGACGGCAGTCCGAACGTCGCCGTGGAATACAAACCGCCCGAATTGCTTGATCTCGTCAGCAATGATTTCGAGCCGATGAACGTCATGTGTGACCGCGCAGGATTGGCTGAGCGTTTGATCTACGACCGGAGCAAGGCCGTGTTCGAGTATTTTGACATGCCGTTCAATGCCGAGCCGCCGCATCCCTGAATTCTCGTGACGCCCTAAAATCGCCCAGGAGCGATTTTGTTTTGCGGCGAAAAATGAGTGGAATGCCACGCAAGTCAAACTCGCACAATAAGAAACCGGACCATGAATGAGATCGGAACCTCTGGCCAGGCTCCCCAGGCCCAACAACGTGGCTCCAGCGCAGCGCCAGAGGGCAAAGCTACGGGCTTAACCTCGTCCCCAAACCGGCTGCACCAGCTCTCCGGCTTGGCAGCAGGTCATACATTTGACGGAGTACTGGATCAGCTATGATCACGGATTCCCTCTCCTTCAGCCAAGCCCGATTCTCGGCATCTGCCTCATCCATTTCGGCCATTTCGACCGCCCTGAGTGCTCGGAGCCATGGAATCATGATGTCCACTTTGGCCCTGATCCACTTCAATTTCTTCTGCTCGCGGGCACGTCTGAGGTTCCTGCGGCACGCCCGACCCTTGCGCCAGCTCAATTTGCCCTTGGTGGCCCTGCCACCGGCAGCCGAAGCAGTGCCTCGGCGCTGGCACCAGGCGTCAACGGCTGTTTCAGGTGTCTCATACACTTCCGGGAAGTTCGCTTGGCAATCGTCACATCGTGCGCCGAACCGTTTACATCCAGGCACCTTGGTCACGTACCCATGACCGGCGCAAAATGGGCATGGCTTGACTATCGTGGCAATCGAGACGCTGCGGATGATTTCATTTATTGCACTCACGCCTTAACATACACTGCTCAACGCCAGCGTCGTGACCTGCCTTCGGTATCGACACCCCAGGGGGGTCGATTCCGGGACGAATTCGCCTGTAAAACATTGCGCAAGAATGGACAAGGAGTGGGCGCGGTGATTTTTCGATGGTGGCAGCGTAAAACGCACTGCCGCCACATACGGACCTGAAAACAGAATTGGTGGATCAGCGCAGGGTCAGATATTTCCGGCCAACCCTCTGAATGTACCGAAGGTGAACCAGTCGAGTTATCCTGGAAAGAATTTGCTTTTTCAGTTCTCGGCCTTGAGCACGATTCGCCGGGTTTTGAGCGACAGCGACGGCGTTTACCATCGTCCAAGTCGAAACGGCTTCCGGCTGATCTCGCAAAAAGTTTACAATTTTCTGGTCGAGCGGGAATGGTGGGTCGGGCCGGACTGGTTTGATCGGCAGAAGAACCGGCAGTGCCGAAGGTGGTTGATAACATGGGTCGATGAAAACCATACCTTACCTACCGGAGCTGCCGGAAAAACCATCGTCGTACCCAACACCAGGGGTCCCTCCAGTCCCGCCTTCGCGGTTGCCATCAGATGGCACAAAACTGGCTGGTTCTCGCCGTTAACCGATGAACGATTTCTATTTCAGCATGATCATCCTGTGTGTCCCGGTTATGGTGGTACTCTGGATTATATGGCACTTCGACCGCGACCTTCACAAGAAGGACTATCGGAAAAGCCCCCGGAAGGGCCTTAAATTTGTGGCACCCGCAGTCATCACATTGGGAGCCAGCAATTACATCGGCGTAAATTATTTCGGTTTGACGATGTTTGGGGCGACAGTGGCTGTATCGCTCAAAATGATGGCAGTCGGCGTGGGGCTTCTGGCGCTTTACTTCCTGCTGTCCGCGCTGTTAGCGATCTGGCGTCGTATCTCACCGGAGAAATAAAGAGGCCAGCCATTGGAGCCAGCGCCGGTTGGCTGCCTTGAGTTTCGTCTTCGCGGTTGTTTACACCACCTGCCGCAACATGTCTTGGCTGCCGAAAGGATTCGGCTTGCGAAGCGTACATTCGGGGTCGTCGCGCCATTCCCCGTCCACGAGGAACCGGTAGTGGTGCGTGCCCGGTTTCATTTCCACTGTCGTCCGCCACACGCCGTCCGCGCCCTTTTGCAAATTGATGGGACGCTCCTGCCACTGCGTAAAATCACCCACCAACTGCACGCTGACCGCGCCGGGCGCGGCAAAGGCGAAGGTTTGTTTTTGGCCATTACCACCGCTCCTTGAGTTTGTTTTCTTTGCCATAACTTTTTCCTTTTTTTCGTTCCCAAGGCTGAAAAACTCGAAGCTCTGACGTTTCTCAACCCCTGAAGTGAGGACAAATATAACTGTCGGGGCAAGGCTAACGACCATACGACCAGCGCATCAAGATTATTCGTTGTGACATCGCGGTGACATCCGGTTTGAAAAAGCAAAATGAAGCTGTGGGGGGATTGGTCGGCCTCAGTCAATTCCTGACGGCATCAAAAAGCACGTTGCGCGTTGTCCGCGCAGAAATGGAACCGCAGAACCTCGAACACGGCGAGCCGGAGAAGTTTATTACGATCTGGGAGTTGACCTCCGGCTCAATGGGCGCAGAATGCCGCATCGGCCACGGTTACCTGTCAAATCAGACGGGCCAGCAAAAACATGATTGCCCAACTGCTTGCTTATGGCGGAAATCATGGAAGAAACACACCCGGATCGTGGGTGATTGTGTTGATAGGCTTGCTGCTTGCGATTTGCGTTTGGCGCTTTAGGAAACGTCGTTAATGCTGAACTGGTGGTATCACGATCTGAACGAGGCCGACCCGGAGACTGGATGGCGATAGCCCCCAAGTGTGATCGGACCCTTAAAACGGCCCGGTTGCCACCAGCAGGTTTTTCCGAACAATTCCGAACACTTTATTGATGCGCGGCATGTATATGGGGGACAACGCCAAACTTGACAACTGTACACTAATGTTGTTGACTGTAGGGAGTTACGTGGTCCGTAAGTTGTTCGGACACAAAAAAGCCGTTCCGCATCGCACGGAACGGTGATTTTTGACCGGACTGGTCCGGCGGCCTCTGTACAGATCCTTAAATGCAAACCACCTCCTTGAAGGGAGGTTCCGCCGGCTGTTCGTCAAGTCAAACTAGACCCGCCCGCCGAGGATGTCAAACGGTCCATTAATTTTTGGTAGTGTCCTGATTCGGTTGTTGTAGTGTCGGCGCTGTGCGCCGATTTCGAGCCACAGGCTCGACGCTACAGTAAATCAGGACACTACCATTAATTTGGGTCGGATTCAGATTTGGCGGCGGCGGCACGTCCATCCGTTAAAATCCGGGCGCCGTTAATTTCTCGCCGACAGCACCAAGGCTTTTCTTTTTTCGAGCGAGTCCTTCAACTGGGGAAACAACTCTTCCAGATGATCAAAAAATTTCCCGGGATCGCCCACGCCGAGCGCCTCCACCAGGGGCAGCGCCTGCAGGCCGGCCTTTTTCACCCAGAAGGGATCCGCCACCTCGCCGTCGCGCAATTTTTTTCCGAGGCTGGTATCGAACACGTCGAGATAATTGTCCAGGGCGAGCCGCAGCAGCTGGTTCTGATCCTTGCCGGTGGCGAGGGCCGCCTTTTTCTCCAGCGCGATGCCCAGGCCGATCTGCGCCCGGCTCCGCGCGGAAACATCCGCGTACGGCGAGTTGCAGACCTGGGCGTAGGCATTGGTGGCCGCGTCATAATTGGTCAGTTGCAGGTCGCAGTCGCCGATCTCGCTCCAGGCCAGCACGCCGGGTTCGTTGGTGGGATACAACTGGCAGAGCTGGTTGAACACCCCCAGGGCCTGTTGAAAATTCGCCAGCGGATTGTTGGTGTCCGTCGAATCCTGTTGCATCAGCGCGCTGCCGTAGGCGAACAGGGCCTGTGCATTCAGCTCCGGCGGACAATTCGTGTCGCCCGTCAACGAGGTAAAATGATCAATGGCGTCCTTGTAACTGGGCAGGCCCATCGCCGCCCGCCCGGCCATCATCCGCGCCTGGTAAATCAACGGCGACCCCTGCCAGTTGGTGTTTTGATAGAGGATTTTATAATTTCGTTCCGCGTCCACGTAATTCGTCCCGCCCAGGCGGAAGTAATGGTCCGCCACCCAGTATTGGGCCAGGGGCGCCAGTTCGTTGGTGGGATATTGCGCGACAAAATTCGTGTACAGCCGGAAGGCGTTGGTCTCGTTGCCCGCCTGAAAATTCGCCCAGGCCAGCGCATAATCCGCCTGGAACCGCAGCGCGTTGGTGGCATAATCCTTCAGCCAGTTTTCGTAATGGTCGATGGCCGCGACCCAGTCGGGGTTTTGCTCCTGTTCGTAGGTGCGCGCCACTGCCAGTCTGACCTGGGGCAACAGGGCGTTGGTGGGAAACTGGTCCACAAATCGTTCATACAGCATTCGGGCCGTCCGGGCCGCCGCCGGCTGGGACGAATCCGTCAAATCTTCACCCACCAGCAGCAGGCTGTTGCCGGCCAGATCGCTGGCCGGATACAGCTGCAAAATCCGCGCCATCGCGTTGCTCGCGCCGTTGTAGTTGGTCAACTGCAGGTTCGCCCGCAGGATTTGATACAGTGCGCGGTCGCCCAGGGTTTGCCTCACGGCGGGAAAGCCGGAAAAATCGTCCACGACGGCGCGGTAATTTTCCAGGGCGTTCGTAAAATCCTTTTGCGCGAACCGCACGTCGCCCATTTTAAAACGGGCCTCGGCCAGGTTTTCGGACGGCGGCAGGTTCGTCGCCGCGCGTTGAAAGGCATCCAGGGTTTCGGGGGCGTTGGTTTTTCCCGCCAGCCACAAACACCAGCCGTAGTCCAGATACGCCTTGCCGGCGAGCGGACTGTTCGTGAAGGTGCGGAGGAACTGGTCAAAGCGCGCCTGGGCCGCCGACAACTGGTTCGTCGCCACCGGCAAATGATTGGTGGCCGCTAGTTGCGCGGTGTAATCCTTCAATTGCAATTCGCCGAGCGTCAGCAGCGCCACGCCCGCCGCCGCCGAACCCGGAAATTGCGCGAGGAACCGGTCCAGCGACTGCACGGCGTTGGAGAACTGGTTTTCCGCGACGGCCAGTTCCGCCATTTTCAGAATGGCCTGTCGCGCCCGTTTCGCCGGCGGCGCGTTGAGCGTGAGAATTTCCTGCCAGGTGGCAATGGCGTTGGTCTTTTGCCCCAGTTGCTCCAGCACGTCCGCGCGCAACGCCAGGCCTTCGGCCTGCCAGCCGTTGTTTTTTTCGGACTGCGCGATCCCGACCAGATTGGTCGTGGCGGCCAGCGCCGCGTTGGTGTCACCGGCCGCCAGCCCAACCTGATAGAACAGGTATTCCCGCTGCCAGTCCAGTTCCGGCCGGGGGATCTGCGGCTTCAGCGATTCCAGGACTGCTGCCGCGCCGCGAAAATCATTCTGCGCAAATTTCGCCTGCGCCAGCAACAGGCTGCCGCGCGCGACCAGCTCATTGGCCGGATCCATTTTCATCGCGCGCTGGAACACGCTGTTGGTCGGCTCCAGCAGGGCGTTCAACTGCGGCCATTCCCCCAGTTGCGCGCGCGCCG
Organism: Limisphaerales bacterium; assembly: GCA_052145735.1. Classification (GTDB taxonomy): domain Bacteria; phylum Verrucomicrobiota; class Verrucomicrobiia; order Limisphaerales; family UBA11358; genus UBA11358. Next base: position 64,571 of record JBKQOA010000123.1, on the reverse strand, counting down.
CCGCCGCCTCCACCACGGCCCGGAGCCGCAGGGACGATTCGGGAAAATCACGCGGCAGGGAAACGAAGGTCTCCGCCGCGGCGGCCAGATCCCCGGCTTGAAATCGCGCCTCGCCGATCCAATAAACGTACTGGTCGGCGAGATCCCCGGCCCCGGCCTGGTGCGCGGTGAGCAAAGCGATGGCTTCCGGAAGTTTTCCCAGCCGGTAATCCGCCATCGCCTGCAACAACACCGCCTGCGCCACGCGGCTGGAGTCCGGATATTTCTGCACGAATTTTGCAAACGCCGTTCCCGCGCGGTCCCACATGCCGTCCTGGAACGCGCTGATGGCGGCAGCATAGGCGCGGTCTTCCCGGGTGGCGGCGGCAAAAACCTGTCCGCCGCCCAAAATGAGCGTGAACAAAATCAAAAGCCATGGCCGGCTTAATGCCATGCGTCCAAATCTAAACGACGCGGCGCGGGGACAAAAGCGTGAAATCAAGGGCTTGGCACCCGAGAGCTGCGTAATTTTAAGCTTTGGCGGCGCAAGCGCCCTCTTCCCGCGTTGCGGGATCGGTGCTCACCCGCCAAATTGTTGCATTGCCCAACAGCTATTTGTTGAACCGGAAATTCGTCACGTCGTAGTCCTGCATGACGTATTGCTTCGTCTCCAGCCGCATTTTGTTGGCGCGCTTGGCCTGCGTCTCGCCGCCGGCTTCGACAAAATCCGCATAGCTGATGATCTCCGCGCGGATGAAGCCCTTCTGGATGTCCGTGTGGATGGTGCCGCCGGCCTCCCAGGCTGTCAGCCCCTTCCGGATGGGCCAGGCGCGGTTTTCCTTGCCGCCGACCGTCAGGAAACAGATGTAGCCCGCCTCGGCAAACGCGCGCAGCAACAGGGCGTCGGGATTTTCCAGATCGGCCGCCTCCGCCACCACGATGGGTTTGGCGGTGAAAAAGTTGTGCGCGGCGACGGCCTGCAAATCCGCCGGCGCCAGGCCGGAATTGAAGACGAATTTTTCCTGTTCGAGGAGCGCCCGGATTTTTTCCAAGGCCTGGCGCTCGGCCGGCTGCGGGTCGCGGCCCAGCCGCGTCTCCACAAATTCCAGGTCCTTCAAAATCACGTCCGCCCGGCCCTCCACCGACACCAGGATGGCGTCGGCGTCAATCAACTGATCCTCCCCCACCACGTCCACCTGCGCGTGGGTTTTCTTGTCCGCCTCGACCAGTTTGTCCGCCTCGTCGAGACGCGGATCTTTGAGGTTGTGCTTCCCGGCCTTGATGCCGGTCAGACCAAATAAGGCTATTTTCATAAAAATTGATCAGCCGATGATTACATAACCCGGCTCAAATATTGGCCGGTAAAACTTTTGGCGCAGCGGGCCACCGCTTCGGGCGGGCCTTCCGCAACAATGCGTCCGCCAGCATCTCCTCCCTCCGGGCCAAGGTCAATGATCCAATCCGCCGTTTTGATGACGTCGAGGTTGTGCTCGATGACGACGAGGGTGTTGCCGGTGTTGCGCAGCTTGAACAGCACTTCGAGCAGCTTGGCCACGTCGTGGAAATGCAGGCCGGTCGTCGGCTCGTCGAGGATGTAAAACGTGCGCCCGGTGGCCTTGCGGCTCAGTTCGGCGGCCAGCTTCACGCGCTGGGCCTCGCCGCCGCTCAACGTCGTCGCCGCCTGCCCCAGGCCGATGTACCCGAGGCCGACCTCCGCCAGCGTCAGCAGCGGCTCGTAAATCTGCGGCACGGCGCGGAAAAACGTGACCGCCTCGTCCACCGTCATCGCCAGCACGTCGGCGATGTTCTTGCCCTTGTAGGTGATTTCGAGCGTCTCCCGGTTGTAGCGTTTGCCGCCGCAGACCTCGCAGGTCACATAGACCGGCGGCAGGAAATTCATTTCAATCTTCAGCAGGCCGTCGCCCTCGCATTTTTCGCAACGGCCGCCCTTGACGTTGAAACTGAACCGGCCCGGCGCGTAGCCGCGGATTTTGGCCGACGGCAGTTTCGCGAACAAATCGCGGATGTGGTTGAACATGCCGGTGTAGGTGGCCGGGTTCGAGCGGGGCGTGCGGCCAATCGGCGTCTGGTCAATCACGATGACCTTGTCAATGACCTCGAATCCCTTGAGCGCGCGGTGGGCGCCGGGGATTTCCTTGGAACCGTAAAACCTGCGGAACAGGGCGCGGCGCAGGATGTCGTCCACCAGCGTGCTCTTGCCCGAACCGCTGACGCCGGTGACGCAGGTGAACGTGCCGAGCGGGATCCGCGCGTCAATGTTGCGCAGGTTGTTTTCCTTCGCGCCGAGCACCTCCAGCCAGCCGCGCTCCTCGGTCGGCGCCAGGCGCTTTTTGGGAATGGGAATTGTCAGTTCGCCGCGCAGATACTGCGCCGTGAGGGAATTTTTGTCCGCCAGAATTTCCGGCAGCGTGCCCGCCGTCACCAGATGGCCACCGTGAATGCCCGCGCCGGGGCCAAGATCGACGACGTAATCCGCATTGCGAATCGTGTCGGCGTCGTGCTCGACCACGAGCACGGTATTGCCGAGGTCGCGCAGGCCCTTGAGCGTGGCGAGCAGGCGGTCGTTGTCGCGCTGGTGCAGGCCGATGCTCGGCTCATCCAGGATGTAAAGCACGCCGACGAGGCCCGCGCCGATCTGGGTGGCCAGCCGGATGCGCTGCGCCTCGCCGCCGCTGAGCGTGCTGCTCTCCCGGTTGAGGGTGAGGTAGCCGAGGCCGACGTTTTTCAGGAATCCGAGCCGGGCGCGGATTTCCTTGATGACCTCATGCGCGATTTTCTCCTCGAATTCGGTGAGCCTGACGCCGGCGAAGAATTCGTCCGCCTTTTCCACCGACAGCGCGCAGACGTCCATGATGGACAGGCCGGGAATTTTCGGTGGTGCGGATTTGCGGTTCGAAATCTTTGTGGTAGCACCCGCGTCCCGCGGGTCAAATCCGGCGTCCCGCCGGATTTCACCGAACGATGCAGGTTGCGGGTGACCGGACGAATGTGGAGCCATCGTCCGTCCCACGACAGTTTCGGGCGTGACGCCCGAAACAACAGGCCGGAGGCCTGTGCTACCCAATGTTACGGCGAGGATTTCCGGCTTCAGGCGTTTGCCCTTGCACACGTCGCAGAATTGCGGGCTCATGTAGGGCTTGATGCGGTTGCGGACGAATTCGCTTTCGCTGTCCGTGAACATCCGTTCCAGGTTTGGCAGCACGCCTTCAAACGGGCGGCGGATGGTGTGCTGGCTGCCCGCGCGCCAGAAATTGAAATCGACTTCCTGCTCGCCCGAACCGTGCAGCAAAACTTTTTTGAAATCGTCCGGCAGGTTTTTCCAGGGCGTTTCCAGGCTGACGCCGAAATGCGCGGCGATGGAGCGGAGCATGGCCTTGTAATAAATGTTCATCCGCTTGCCCGCCCGCCGCCAGGGCTGGACGGCGCTTTCGAGCGCCTGTTCCGGGTCGGGCACGACCAGGCTTTCGTCGAAGATCATCTTCTGGCCGAGGCCGTGGCAGACCGGGCAGGCGCCCGCCGGGGCGTTGAACGAAAAATGCTTCGGCGTGGGCGGGTCGTAACTCTTGCCCGTCGCGGGGCTGCACATTTTGTTGGAATGAAGCGTTTCGATCCAGTTTTCGTGGCCGCCGACGTGAGTCGGCGGATTTTTTGCCGGGGCCAATTGATTTGTCCGCGAATTCACATTCGCGGCTACTTCCGGCAATTGGTGCAGCGTAAACATCACGCCTTCGCCCCAGCGCAGGGCGGTCTCGACCGAGTCGCCCAGCCGCACGCGGATTTTGTCGTCCATCACCAGCCGATCCACGATGGCTTCGATGGTGTGGAATTTCTTTTTGTCCAATTTGACGCGCGCGGCCGTCTCGCCGAGTTCGACGAATTCGCCGTCCACGCGGGCGCGCACGAAGCCCTCGCGCCCGAGGCGTTCGATGACGTCGCGGAACTCGCCTTTCTGGCGGCGGACGACCGGCGCCAGGAGCATCACTTTGGTTTTCGGCGGCAGGGCGAGGATTTTATCCACGATGTCGCTGGTGGTCTGGGAGACGATGGGCACGCCGGTGTCGGGGCAATGGGGTTTGCCGATGTGCGCGTAAAGGAGGCGGAGGTAATCGTAAATCTCGGTGGTGGTGGCGATGATGGAGCGCGGGCTGGAGCCGGAGCTGCGCTGCTCGATGGCAATGGCAGGCGACAAGCCCTCGATAAAGTCCACCTCCGGTTTCTGCATCTGGTCGAGAAATTGCCGGGCGTAGGCGGAGAGGCTCTCGACGTATTTGCGCTGGCCCTCGGCGTAAATGGTGTCGAACGCGAGCGACGACTTGCCGCTCCCGCTGAGGCCGGTGATGACTACCAGCTTGTCGCGCGGGATGTTCAGCGTGAGGTTTTTGAGATTGTGCTCACGCGCTCCACCGATCCGGATAAATTCTTTGCTCACGATTCTGAATTCCTCGAATCAGACAATCGGTAAACTTACTGGAAGATTGGCGGGAAGCAAAGGAGAACCACTCGGGCATGGCGTGGAGAAGGGCGCAGCTTGACACCTGCACCGTGGTGGCAGGCATCCTGCCTGCCGTAGGGTCGGGCTTCCAGCACGGCGGAAAGGCTTCGTCCCTCTGCTCCACTGGAAAATCCGGGAGAATTTCAGACATTCCACCGGTTTTATCCGGGCGGCAGGATGCCGCCCTCTCCGGCAGCCAAGATGGCTGCCTCTACCATCCTGGTGCCTGTGTCAAGATTCACCCGGCGCGGGACGCTGATTCCACCCTGACGGGAAAGGGTACTGGGACAAGGCAGCATGGCTGAACGGGCGTTGTCAGGTTCTTCGTCCAAATTCCCAACACCGGTTGCCGATTTTGGAAATATGCCTAATTTACCAGCCGCAGGCGGAAATAGCATTGTGGTGAAGCGCCAATGTTATTGGTGAGTGTCAGCATTCCGCCGTTTCCAGTCACCGGACTCCCCAACGGCATCCAGGTCGGTTCCGCAAGATCGTCTTTGTATTCGAGCTGGTAAGTCTGCCCCGCCACGGCCGGCCAGTTCAGTAAAAGGTTGGCGCCTGAAATCTGGACGTTCACCGGAACGGGCAGCGGAATACTGGCGGAGAAGCTCAAATTATCTATGCCCAAGCCCTGGGCTTTGCCGGTCGAGTCCGTCATCTGCCATACCAGCCACAAGGCGGCTCCCGGCGGCCAGTTGGTGATGGCCTGATTCAGCACGCTCAAATTGGTCTGATTGAGCGGCGAGGTGCCGTCCACCGCCACGCCGCCCGAATCAGTTGTGACCGTGGGCAAGCTCACGTTCAACGCGGGGACAAACGCCGTCGCGCTGGCGGGGAAAGGAGCCGTGCCGGTGGGATCAACGAAATAATAAAATTGCAGGGTCTTGGGCACATTGGATTGACGCCACACTTCGCCGGTAAATTGAAGGTTCATCCGGGTCAAGGTGACGGGGGTTCCGTTGATGAACCGGACGCCGAAGGCGGTTCCGCCCGTCGAACTGGTGGCGAGCAGGCCCAGCGCGCGGTTGGAGCTGCCGGCCAGACCGAAACTGATCTGACCACCCGTGGTCTGGTCGCCATCGGTCGCGCCAAATCTGGAAAGCAAGGCGCCGGTGCCGTACCAGCCGCTCAGGGCGGAAAGGCCCAGCCCGCCGCTGCTGCCGCTGGCCACGACCGGGTAGGCGAAGTCATAGGGATTGGCCAGCGAATAAGTGACGCCGTCAATGGTCACTGTGTTCGCGGTATTCACCGAAGTGGATCCGGGATCCGGCAGGGAATCAAAGTTTTGGGTATAGACCGCGCCCACCGCCGGATAATCAACGAATGAAGGTGCCGGCGTGGCGGTTCCGTTGTTGGGTGCGCCCGGCGTCGCCTGGAAAAATTCCTGCCGGTTGAAGCTTTGGCCATCGGGTAACGAGCCATAGGAATCGTTGGGGCTGATGTTTTCGTAGTCAACATAATCGAGCACCTGCGACTGGCCGTTGGCGCCCAGGCGCGTCAACGCCAACGAACCCGTGCCACTCGGCAAAACAAAACCGGTGTGCAGTTCATTCGTGGTTGAGAGGTTGGTCAGCGCATCGGCAAAGATCACCTTGAACTGGCCGGCGTTGATGAAGGCATTGCTCGGGAACGCCCATTGCAGGAGATTGGTGTAGTTATTGGCCAGATACAGCCCGTTCAGCGAGATGACGTTGGTGCCGGGATTGTAAAGTTCCAGCCAGCCCGTGTGTTGGCCCGCGTTGTTGGTGATGCCGGTCAGGTTGTCGGCTTGCAATTCGTTGATCCACAGCGACGGGAATGGCGTCACTGAAGCGGCGACGCTGTTTGGCGCGCCCGGCGTGGCCGAAGCAAGATACGCCGCCGGGGGAGCCGCATTGACCGTCGCGATGGTGCCGGAACCGGACAAGCGCAAGGTCAGCGGACCGCCGTTGGTGCTTTGCAAATACCAGAAGCTTAGCGTGTAAGTGGCATTCGTGGTCAATGCGGGTGAGATGATCTGCCAGATGGCACTGCCCTGGGTGGTGCCGGCGGCGGTGGAAATCAGATGCAGACTGGCATTGCCAGAATGCTTGATCACGGTGCTCAGGACTGAATTGGTCAAATTCGTCGAAACCGTCCAGGGTCCGGGAAAACCCGATTCAAAGTCGCCGTCGGCCAGGGTGTTCACTCCCGCTGCCGGCACGCTGCCCGCGACCAGCTTGATGTCATCCACATAAACGTCGCCGGCTGACTGCAAATAGATATAAAACCCGGAAGCGGACGCCGTGCCGGTGGCGGTGACATAAGTCCATTGCGGCGTCACGGGTGTGTTGGGGAGCACCGCCGCCCAGTTGCCGGCGCGCCAGTTGTCCTGGTGCGGGTCAATCAACTGCAAGGACGCGCCGGTTCCATTGGCATTGGTTGGCCAGGGCAGCTGGTTTTCATATTTTACTTCGGCCACCGTGACATCGCTGGAATTATTCAACGCGAGGACTCCGCTTGATGGCAAAGTGCCGCTGAACGTGTCAAACACCGGATTGGTTGCGCCGTAAGTCCCGGCGAAGGCCACGCCATTCGCCGCCAAAACCAAAACGTTGGTCGGCCCGATGATCGAACCATACGGGAAGGTGTAGGCCGGGCCTTGAAGCTGCCAGCCCGACAAATCAAACGCCGTGTTGGTGGAGCTGTTGTACAACTCGACAAACTGCGCGTCGGCCACAACCGGGTTATACATGATTTCGTTGATGACCACCTGGCCCACCGGCGAGGCATTGGGTCCGGTATAGACGACGCTGACGCTGTTGCTATCGCCCGTGATCGGCTGCCCGTTTTTGTCCACGCCGACCACACTCAAGTTATTGGTGCCGTTGACCAGCGGTAAAGCCACGGTCCAGCTGGTCAGGGTGGTCCAGGTCAGCGGATACGCCACGCCGTTGATCCAGACGGTGTCCACATTGACGGGGGCCGTGCCGGTGACATACGCCATATTATTGCTGGTTGTCACGGTGGGATTGACGGTGAACGCCGTGGCATTCACGGCGGCCAGTTGCGAGGCGATGCTGGTCTGCGCCTGGGCAAGCCACGGCTTGATGGCCGCGCCGGGGTTTTCGACACTGAGTCCATTGTCGGTGAAGGCGTTGTATTTGGCATCGAGCAGCGGTCCGCTGTTGGCGACATTGAGTGGTCCATTCACCAGCTCCTGCAAGGCGCGCCAATACATGCGAAGGAACGTGGGGTTGTTATAAATGGCGGCCATGTTGGAGTCTTGAGAATTCAGGGTGAGCAGATTTTGTCCCGGCCCCCAGGAACCGCTGTTGCCGATGACGATGTTGAAATCCCACATCAACAATGAATATTTCGTGCCCAGCGTGCCAATGTAGCCGTAAAGGTTTTGGGCGTTTTGCGCGCCAAAGGAATCCCAATTGCCCGCCGCGTGGTTGGCCGCAAACACCCGCATCCAGTTTTCCATGTCGGCCATGTTTTCCAGGTTCGCCACGTAGTTGGGCGAGCTGGAGGAGTTGGCCGCATCGATCAATGAAAACACATTGGTGAAGTCATTGTCGGAATCGGGCGTGCGCCGAATCTCAAAATTGTAGCGGTAACGCGCCGGCTTCTTCACCCCGCCGGTGGTCGTGTAGGGCATCAGATTGCACCAGGAATTATTGTTAAACAACATGGTGGCCCCGGAAGGGAATGGAGCCATCTCAAACCAGGGCTGCATTTTGTAGAGGAAACCATCGGCGTCATTGGGCCAGTGTTCTTTCACCACGTCGCTGCTGGGCACCTGGGTGTCTTCCATCAGGGTGCCGCGGCGGTTGCCGTTGACATAGACCGCCACATAACGCTTGGAGAGCCACGGCACCCCCAGGGTGCGCAGGAAGGTGTTGGCCAGTTGCTCCCGTTGAATGCTGGGGTCATCGCCCGGACCATTGCCCGGCTGATGAATCTTGTTGAAATCCGTCGCGCCCAGAAACTGGTCATCATCGTTGAATTCCCATTTGTAATGGCACAGGTTGCCGACGGGAGTGTCAAATTCCTGATGGTACGGACTGCCGGCAAACCGGCCCTGCATGTTGTAAATCACGCGGCTGTTGTTGACGAAAGTGCAATCGTTGCCTTCGTTGCTCAAGTCGGACAAGTTGGCCCAGCGGTTCACGTTGGTCTGCGTGAGCCATAAATGGTACACGCCAAAACTGCCGCCCGGATTGCCGTCGCCAAACATCACCACGCATTCGCGCACCGGTTCGTTGTCATTGGGGCGTATCGCCGGAAAACGCGTCGTTGCCCCCCGGCTATCCGTGGCGGAAATGTAAAACGCGGCGATTTGATTGGCCGCTTGTCCGGGAATGGTCGCGCTGTAAACGCCGTCCCCCGCAATGGCGTCGCCGCCTGTGCCGTCATCCTTCATCGCCACGGCGGTGTAAGTGGTCGCGGGATCCAGACGATAATAAAGCGTCAGGCTTTGTATCCCATCCGGATCATGCACCTGCGCCGTCACCACCGCCGGTTGGTTCACCGCCGGCAGGGTTGGCGTGTGGGTTACATTGTAAATGGCCGGCCCGGCATTCGTAACGTATTGGCTGTTGGGCATTCCCGGCGAGCCCAGGTTGGTCGGAACCGGCATGGCCGCCGTGGCTTCGAGCCAGTTGCCATTCAACCGCAACAGCGCTTCCGGCCAGCCATGCAGCCAGCGTGCCTTGAACCGCAGGGTCACCGTTTGGCCTGCCGCCAATGTGTTGGCGTTCAAGGCGACCTGACATGAATTATCCCCGGTCCAAATGCGATCGCTGGAGCGGATGTGCAACGAATGGCTGCTGACATAACCCGTGTTTTCCAGGCTGGAACGCGTCATGCAGCCTTGGAGGGACCAGTTGGTCAAACCCATACCGTTTTCAAAGGTGCCATTGGAAACGTAGTTGCTCCCGTTGTAATCCACTTCAAGGTTGTCCACCAGGCATTCGCCGGCGTCCAGCAGGCCGATCTGGGCATGCAGGATGCCCGATTCGTAGTTGGAGCCGTTGTCCAGCACGCCGGTGTTTTCAATGTCCACCCAGGACGATTTTTGCGTTTCATCGCTGTCCGCCCAGTTCGAAGCCAGCCGGTGATTCGCGCGCGGATCGATCAATTCCAGGCTGCTGCCCCCGCCGGAGGACCATTCGCCCCAGCGTCCGCCCGTGCCGTAGGTCACCTGATCCTCGGCCACCAAAATGGTCATGTTGGTGTAGAGCGTCTGTGGCATTGCCAGCACCAGCAGTTCGCCGTTGTGCGACAGCTTGCCGCCGTAATTGCCCACCGTGTTCCCGCTGTTCAAATTGGGATATTTGGCGAATAAATTCGTCAGGTTGTTGGCAACAACCAGATAGCCGTTCGGCGCAATCGTGATATTCGGAAAAGTAAAGGTGACGCCCGACGTGAACTGCCAGCCGGCCAGGTTCACCGTGTTGGTGCCCTTGTTGTAAAGCTCGATGTATTGGTCGTCGTCGTTGCCGCTGATCGGGTCATACATCAATTCGTTGATGACGATGTCGCCGATTAAAATCGCGCTGTTGTTCGTGCCCGGCGTGTTGGTGGTGAAGGCGTAAAAATCGTTCGCGCCGTCCGGCCAGCGGCCATAGGAAACGCCGTCGGCCTGCGCCCCGAATTGCACCGCGTCGAGGATCCGGCTGTTGTCGGGCTTGATGAAATACAGTGTCTCGCCCGCGCCGTTGAGCGTGAAGCCGAATTGCGATTGCGTGAACGCAACAAAACCCGCCGGCCCGATCACCGTGCCCCCGGGAATGACAAATTTGTTCGTGCCCGGATCATCGGTCAGAATACAGCCCGAAACGTCCACGCTGCTCGTGCTGTGATTGTAAAGTTCGATGACCTGCGGCACGGCGGGATTTTCCGAGTGCGGCAGGATTTCGTTGATGACCACGCTGCGCAACGGGCTGGGATGAAACGCGTCCATCTGCCCGGGCGAACCGCCCACAACATCGCTGATGTCCCAGGCGCGCGGATCGCCTTCGCCGTAGGTCGGATGGGCCAGCACGATGGAATGGCCCGTGCCGTCGGCCGCCACCGGCCAGGGGTAAACATCGGTATAAGGCACCGTCAGCAACACATTGCCTTGTTCGTCCAGCTGTTCCAGCGTTTCGGAATGTTTGAGGCTCCCGGTGTAAGGTCCCGTCACATTGGTGATGCCATAAACGCTTTCGACGTCCGCCGGCGCGGCGGCCACGACAAGATAGCTGCCCCCGGGAATCGTGGTCCCCGCCGGGAATGTGTAACTCATGTCCGCGCAGGTGATTTGATAACTGCTGATGTCCTGAAACCACGGGTTGGAATTGTAGAGTTCGAGATACTCCAGATTTTTCCCATCCGTGCGCGGCGCGGGTTTCCACATGATTTCCGAAAATACCACCGGCGATTTGCGGCTGCTCGGCCCGATGGGGTCGTGCGGGTTGAGCTGCGGGCCGACGACGGCATTCGTCACATTGGCCAGGTCGCGAAATTGTGCCGTGGTGACCTGGTTCGAGCTGTGGCTGCTGACCGAGAAACCAAGGTAAACCCGGTTCGACATGGAAATGGTGTCGCTGCCCAGCACCGTCCATGTTTGCCCGTCGTAACCCGCATAGCCGGTGAACGTGTTGCCGACGCGCTGAAGCCGCAGCCAGGTGTTCGGATAATTCGCGGGGACATTGCCAGCCGCATTGGCCGCGCTGCCCGCCGGATCGCGCCAGGCGAAAAACGTGCCGTTCATCGCCGGCGTCGCCAGCACCGCGGCAAACCGGCCGTTGATGGTCAAATCCTCGCGCGCCATCAAACCGGCTTTGGCGAAGATGTCCGAAAACCCCAAAGCCGCCACCCGGACGCACACGTCAAAATTACCGGAATACATCTGCCAGGTAAAACTGCCTTGATCCGCATAGCCGCCGAAATCACTGCCTGCGGCCGTCACGTTGATGCCGTTGCCCGCCACCGTCACGGCTGAAGCAACCGGTGGATTTCCGATATCCTGCGGCACGTAAGGCAGCGCCTGGAAAGTCACCGTCGTGTTGGGCGCAATCGCATTGGGGATGCTGGCCCGGTCGCTCACGCCGTTGATGACGATGGAATAGTTGCTGCCATAAACCAGCGGACCGGTCGTCAAAATCACCGTCGCGCCGTCCGGATTCAATGCCGCGCCCGTCACCGCCAGGCCGTCGGTGAAGGCGTAATTGGCAATATTGGTCGCGCCCGCCGCGGCTACCGGTTTGGAATAAACCATTTGCAGGTTCGTCGTGCCCAGGTTGATGGCTTGAACGACGGTGGGCGGGTTGGTGTCCCGGTTGACCGTCAAAATCGCCGGCGCACTCGTTACTGAACCGGATGCGTTGGAAACGACACAATTGAGAATCTGTCCATTGAGGCTGAGACCCAGGTTGGTCAGGGTGAGAACCGGCGTGATGGCGCCGGGCAGAGTGGTGGCGTTCAAAAGCCATTGATAGCTGACGTTCGATTGATTGGTCACCAGCAGGGAAAAGGTGGCGCTGCCATCTTCAACTCCCGTCGTGTTGGCCGGCGGCAGATAAATTCCCGGCACATTCGTCAGGCCGGTGAAGGGAATCAACAGCGTGCCCGCCGCGCTGGGGGTCGTCATCGGCAGCTCGATGGTTCCATTGGGCAACACCCATTGCACCGTCAGGTTGTCGCCGCCCGAACCCTGCGCCATGAGCGCTTCCAGATAATAACGTTGGCCGCCCTGCAAATAGACCGGCGCGGATTGCTGGTTGGTTTCCGCGGTGAAATTGCGCCAGGACGTCCAGGAGGTGACCGACGCAATCGCCGTTTCATTCGCCGGATTTTCATTGCTGCTGAGCAACAAAAGCGAGTTGTCGTCGCTGGCGATCCAAAAGGTGTAATCGCCGTTCAGGGGCGGAACGATGAACGTCCGCAACCGCTGGCCGTAATTATTCATCCCGGTGTTGACTCCCGTCTCGAAGTTGGTGAAGACCTGCGTGTAGGCGGCGGCCGGGCTGTTGGGCCAGTTGGGGTTGTAGGCGGTGTTGGTCAATGCGACCAGGGAGCCGCCGAGGCTGGAGTTCAGATTGATCCAAAGCTGGCGGTAAATGCCAAAGATTTGCGGGGGGACGATGTAATTGGTGCTGGCAATCAGTGAAATGTCATCCACATAAAACGTCGGTTGCGCCGCGCCGATGGAATCTTGAATCACGAAACCGGTGAAGTTGGCCTCATCGGCGACGCCCAGCGCGGTGAGCGGAACGGTGAATTGTTGCCAGCTGTTGGCCGCCAACGGCCCCAGCTGGTAACTGGTGCTTTGCCACTGGTTGAGTGAACCGCCGGCATCCAGGAAGCCATAGACCTGTAATTGCTGGCCCCCAACGGAACCGCCGTTCAACCAGAAGCTGATGGCGGCATAAGGCGTGGAGTCCATGTCGTTATGCCAGATTTGCATTCCCTGCCACGCGCCGGAGAACGTGACGCTGATGGAGTCGCTGCCGGAATGGACCGGGGAAGTATTGGCGTAGTTCAGCGTGGCCCAACCCCAATTCTGCCAGCCATTTTCCAGCGCATCATCGTAAACGACCTGATCCGCCTTCGCCGCGGATAAAAATGCGGCTAAAAACACGAGCAAAAGGAATCCCCGTGGTGCAACAGTGGCTTTTTTCATGGGTAATCGGGTAAATCAGGCAGGGAAACCGACCGGCAACAATTTTCGTGTCCTGGCAAGGCGCTTTGGCATTTCCCATGATTATTCCACAATTCGCGCGGTTTCGCCATCGTCTATTTGTATGACAACCCCATATTCGCCCGGCTGAATCTTATCATAAGTGAAAAGCACCACTGTCTGCGGCAGACAAACGCCCGGGCAAATCCTTCAACCATTTGTTGCTGGCGCTGTGGGCGCAGGCGGAAAGACTCTCGACGTATTTGCACCGGCATATCTCGTTTTTTAAGGCGGGGTTCGGTTCCGAAGGAACCATCGGGAACAGCCCGGCATTTCAATGCCGGAACAGGTTGATAAAACGTCGAATCCCGCAGGGACGGCTGAAGCAACACGTCATTTTCTGTCGTCCCTGCGGGACTTGTTTACGCCACCTTCAGACCCCGGCGTTCAAACGCCGGGCTGTTTTCATAATATCCCTGCGGGACATCCGGTTTCCGGACTGCGCAAAAACTGCGATGCGCCCCGTTCAGCCTTCGGAAGGTTTCGGCGCAATGGAGACAGCGCGCCCCGCCCTTTCGTCACCTCACGGAAACTGGATGAGCCGGTAGAATTTCGTGGCCGTCGGCGCGTTGGTGTCCACAAACGCAAACAGGCCGTTGGTGGAAGTGATGTAGCCGGGGTCGAGCGTCCAGGTCACCGGCGGCACGAGGTTGGTCGCCCACTCGATCTGGAAATAATCGTTGGTCGGCGCGTTCCAGTGAAGCTGGAACAAGCCGTTGGTCGTCAGCGTGACGCTGGAAATGGACACGGGAACGGTGACGGTGAAGCTGTTGATGGCGCTGGCCGGCGGCACGCCGTTGTCCGTGACGATGGTCGTAAAGGTGTTGACGGTCCCGGCGTCGGCCGGCTGCGGCGTCCAGGTGATGAGGCCGCCGGCGCTGATGGCGGCGGCGGGCGGCGCGCCGGGGGCCAGCAGATAACTGAGCGTGGCCGCGAGGTCCGAATCCGTCGCCGCATTGTTGACGCTCATGGGCGTCAGGACCGGAACGGTCAGATTCGGCTGGGCGGGCAGCGTCAGCAGGTTCGCCGGTTGCAACAGCACCAGCCGGTAAAACCGGAGCGGGGCGAACCCGCCGGTTTGCGAGCCATCGTCGAAGAAGGTGAACCGGCTGCTGGCCGCCGTGAGGTAGGTGGAATAACCGATGACGTTGGAGAAGCTGTTCCACACCATCGGCGACAGGCTGCTGGTCCACTGCACCTTGAAAAAGTCACCGGCCGGCGCATACCAGGTGAGCCGGAAGCCGTTCGTCCCGCTGGCATTGGTGGTGGAGATGATGGAACCGATGGAAACGGGCGGGCTGGTCGCGGCCAGGCTGAACTGCACCCGGAAGACAAACGTGACGTTGCTGGTGCCCGGGTTCTGGACGCCGAGGAAATAGTTCGTGCCCGGCACGAGCGGCGGCACGGAACCACTCGTGAGCACAAAAGTGCCGGCCGTGGTGGTGGACAGCATCAGGAAGTCGCCCGCGCTGGTGCTGCCGACGGGCGGGTTGGTCTGGTTGAACCACACATTCAGCGGCCCGGTGGCGGAAATCAGGATGTTGCTCGCCAGGATGGCGTTGTCCGGCACGGTCACCACCGCCTGCGATATCGCTCCGGCCAGCACGGTGTTGGTGATGGAACCCGGGCTGGTGATCGGCCCCAGATTCGCGCTGGCGATTATCCGGTAGAATTTCAGGAAACCCAGCCCGCCGGTCAGCGTGCCGTCATCAAAGAAACTGTAATGCCCATTGGTCGAGGTTGCGACGAAGTTGATGACCGGGTTCACGACCGTGTTCCAGGCAATCGGGGAGAGACTGGCCGTCCACTGGATCTGGTATTGATAATTCGTCGGCCCCTGCCACTGGAGCAGGAAGCCGTTCATCCCGCCGATATTGGTGGGCGTGATGGAGGTGATGGTGATGATCAACGACGGCGGCGGCGGCGGCGGGATGGGCGGCGGCGGATAGAAATCAACCTGCAGCCCGAACGTGACCGGAGCGGGGCCCGGGTTTTGCACGCCGAGATAATACGTGCCGCCCTGCACAATGTTCGTCGGGATGAAGTTTGTGGCGATGCCCAGAAGGGAAATGCCGCCCATCGAATTGGTCAGCAGGTAATAGTCGCCCGTGTTGGTCCCGGTGGGGAAGCCGACCCGGCTGAACAGCAGGTTCAGCGGGCCGCCGCTGACATTGAACAGGATGTTCGTGGCCAGTTGCGCATTGATGGGCACGTTGATCAGGTAATAGACGATGCTGTTGGTCGGCACGGAATTGGTCTGCGGCACGGCGTTGGTCAGCAAGGTCGAGCTGGTGACGATGTTCGTCAGGCTGACCATCACGCTGACCGTCACGTCAAAACCGTTGTCCAGGTTCGTGCCGCCGAAGCTCGTGTCGAGGTTCGTGACGGTGAAGCCGAACGAGGCGAAGCCGAAATAATTGGTCGCGGGCAGGAACGTGGCCGTGTGGCCGTCCGTTCCCAGGGTCACGGTGCCGTTGGTGCCGTTGGCCACGGTGAAGGTCAGGTCGCCCGTCAGGCCGACAATCGCGTAAAGGTCCACGGCCACCGGCGTGTTCGAAACGGTCAGGGCGTGCGGCGCGGCCAGCCAGTTGAGGTATTCTTCCAGGTCCGTGTACCCGTCCGGGTTGCTGTGATTGTTGTTCGGCACGTTCGGGTTCATGCTCGTCTGGCCGAGCGCCGCCAGCGTGATTTCCCAGTAATCCGGCAGGCCGTCGCCGTCGCTGTCCAGCGGCTGCGGGGCGGAATCGAGCACCGGCCAGGGATTGACGCCGACGAAATTGGTGACGCCATTGGTGGCCCAATACGTCGCCGCGTTCGGGTAACCGGCGTACGTCACGCCGAAATTGGTCTCGAGGTAAACGCCCGCGAAACTGTTCGAGCTGATGAAATCAATGATCTGCCCGCTCTTGCTGCGGACGTTGGCGACGATGTTGGTGTCCACCGGGTCGCGCAGCAGGGACGTGCCGGCCGCCGGGGTGCCCGCCGCCGTGGCGCCGGCCACCGTGGCGCCGGCAAAGTCCAGCACCTGCTCGTAGGCGAACGCGGGATCATTCGTGGTGACCGAGACGCCGTTGGTCATCGGGACCGGGCTGGCGAGCTGAGTCAGCTGTCCGCTGAACATGTTCCAGCCGGTGTTGGTGCCGTCGAGCACGGGGTTGAACGCATTGGTGTCAATGTAGTTCGTGGCCTGGTAAACCTGCGTGAAGGCGGCGTTGGGCACGCCGGAGGCAAAGGCGATGCCGTTGCTGGCCGTGGTGTTGCCGCCCGCGATGAAATAATTGGCGCCGTAGTTGAGATAATTGGTGTAGCCGCCCGGATTGTCCGCCGTGTCGTCCTCGTTCAAACCGGGTGCGGCGCCCCAGTTGCACACCACGTTGTTGATGAAATCCAGCTGGATGTTGTCGCCCACGCGCGGATTCTCGCTGTCGTTGTCCGCGTACAGGTTGTGCAGATAGCTGATGGTGCCGGAGCCGTGGCGGATGAGCGAACCAAAGCCGTTCGCCTGATAACTGAGGCCGTTGTTGGTCGTGTAGGCGGAATGATTGAGCGATTCGGCAATCATGGACCACTGCACCGTGATGTTCGTCGAAAGCAGGGTGGACAGGACGGTGTTGACGCTCCACGACGCGGACAGGTGGTCGGCAATCGAATTGGTGGCCCCGAGGAAATGGAACGAATCGCTCTGGACGTACTGGGCATAGATGTCGCCCGGCCGGCAGCGGAGATAGCGCAAAACCTCGTCGTGGGCGCTGTCACCCGCGCCGCTGACCGTCTCCGCCGAAAAGGTCAATCCCTGGATGGTGATGCCCGCGCCCGGCGCCGTCTGGGCGGCGATGGTGAAATAGGGATCGCTGACCTTGAGCGGCGAATACAGGTTGATGGTGCCCGAAACGTCGAAGACGATGGTCCGGCTGCCAAAGGTGGAGGAGATGCCGTAGCGCAGGCTGCCCGGCCCGGAATCGTTCAGGTTGACGACGTGATAAACGTCGCCGCCGCGGCCGCCGATGGCAAAGCCGCCCGCGCCTTCCGCGCCGGGGAACGCCGGCAGACCGTTGGTGAGGACCACCAGCACGTGGAAAATGTCGGTTGCCGTCTGTCCTGCGCTGTCGGTCACAATGTTGGTGAGCGTATAGACGGCCGGGGCCTGGATGGCTGTTGGCGTCCAGGTGATGACGCCGTTGGTATCAATGGCCGGCGTCGGACTATTGGTCACGGAACTGGTCAGGGTGTAGTTGGTATATGGCTGCACCCCGCCCGTGGCGCTGTTGGTGACAGTAAACAACTGGTTCGTGATGGCGAGCAGCTCGGGCAGTTGCGGCAGGCTCAAGGGCGGCGGCACCAGATGGAAGAACACCTGGATGTCGTAAGTGACGAAGAAAAAGTTCAAGTTTTGCACGCCGAGATAATACGTTCCGCCGGCGGCGAAATTGGTCGGCGCGCTGAGGGTGGTCAAATTGGCCGAGCTGCTGAACGTTGTTGGTGCACTGAGGATCAAATAATCCGGCGGCAGGATGCCCGTGGGCGGATTGGCATTGTCAAACAGCAGGTTCAGCGGGCCGGTCGTGTTCAGCAGGAAGTTCGTGGAGATATCCGCATTGGTCGGCACCTGGACCAGGAAATACTCGATGCCGCCCGGCGGAATGAGATTATTGGTGATCACCTGCGAGTTGGTGAGCGTGGTGATGGTGGGCGGCGTGTAGGGGAAGTTGAACCGCAACTGCCAGCTCACCAGCGACGGCGCGGGATTGGTGGCGCCCGCGCGGTCGTCCTGGACTTCCAACTGCCACTGGCCGTACGCGTTCTCGCCCTTCACCGTGTCGAGGGATTGCTCGGGCAGGTAATACAGGTCGTAATTGTTCGTCGGGATGGTGGTCATGACGAAATTGTCCAGCAACATGCCCGGCTCGAGCCCGGTGATTTGCAGCGGCGTGTTGGTCTGGGTGGCGACAAAACTGTAGGTGGCGGTCTGCCAGTTGGTGTTGTTGCCAAAGAGGATGGGCTGGTTGGTGCCATTCAACGTCATCTGCATTTCCGCCAATCCTTGGGGGATGGAGGGCGCGTTGGCGGCGAACTTGGCCTCGCCATTGGCGCCCTGATTGTAAATGGCCTTGATTTCCGAGGCCGAAAGGTCGCGGTTGTAAATGCTTACTTCATCCTCCTCCCCGGCAAAATGAAAATTTTGAGCAGGGTCGTTGATGTTGATTCGGCGTCCGATAAGCACATCCCCGGTGGTCCAGGGCACGGAGACTCCCACATTGGTGCTGCTAGCCACCATGACTCCATTTAAATACATGGCTGCATCGCCGGTTATGTGATTATAAGTCAAAGCAACATGCTGAAAGACATCCTGAGCGACTATATTCGCGGCGCTGGTAAATGTTGAACCTACGCTCACATTGTTCGCTTCCACAAAGCCTGCAAACAAGCACCCCGGATTATCCAGAAAAGTTGAGGAAACATAAAACTGCTGACCCGCATAGACACCGCCGTCCTGTGACCATTCCACGATGGGGTTGGGAGCTGAAGCTGATATGGCTGTGGGGTCAACCCAGGCGTCAATGGTAAACCCGGGCCCCGGCCCAACGTCCAAAGACGGCGAGGCCGGAACAAATACATACCCGTCAGTCCCCATATTGAAGGCTGAATTGACTTCACCGGGGGCATAACTGATGTCCCCGTTCGTGGTACCGTTGTTGCCGTTGATTGAATCAACCGCGTTACTCTCCCCGCGCCACAAGGCCACGGCGCCCGGCCCGCGATACGCAAACGACAGGGTGTAAGTGGTGCCGGGAATGGTCGGCAGAGCCCGGTAAATCTGGCCGTCGGCCAGCGCCAGCAGGTTGGTGCTGTTCTGGTAAGCCAGTGACGCGTTGCTGATCACGGTCACCTGGTTGGTGGTCACCGCCCAGCCGCCAAAGCCCGGATTGACTCCGGCGACATAATCCCCGGCCACCGTGTTTCCAAAATTGTCGTTCAGGGCGGACGACGTCAGGTCAATGCAGTCCAAAAGAACCCCGGAAACACTGCTGGGATCGTCCAGAGATGCAAAAGCCAGGGATGTGACTGAAGATGTTGCGGTGAAAATGCAGGAATATGTTTGCCAATCAAGGTTCGTCCAGGCGTTGGTGTAATTCGCAACCAATGTGGCCACGACATTACTATTAATCAACACGTTCGCCTGGGGGATATGGGCATTGGCAGGGTTGCCAAAGGCTCCCAGAATGCTGTCCGGGTTGCGCGCGTAGGCAAAACTAAGCGTGTAGGGCAGGCCAGGAACCGTGGTGATGTTCGTGGAAATCCCTCCGGCACTGGAGCCATCCAGGTCTATCGAGTAATTCCCTTCATCAGAAGTCAGTCCGAATAATCCGTTTGAATTGACATCAATACTTCCGAAGTTAACCAGCCATCCGTCAGGAAAAAC
Source organism: Limisphaerales bacterium (assembly GCA_052145735.1). GTDB lineage: Bacteria > Verrucomicrobiota > Verrucomicrobiia > Limisphaerales > UBA11358 > UBA11358. Next base: position 44,969 of record JBKQOA010000123.1, on the reverse strand, counting down.
GGATCCCACATTGAATGTACCATTGCCAGTGTTGCCCTCAAACGAACTGTGCCACGCGGGCGGATTGGTCGTCAGGATGAACGTCGGCACGAACGGCGGCGGGGCGAACTTGATGGGCGTGGTGGTCTTGTTCGTGTCTTCCGTCAGCACCAGGTAGGTCTGCCGGGCCTGCAAGGCGTCCACCGTGAAATCCCACAGGTCGCCCTGACCTTCATTGATGACGGGATTCATCGTGATGGTCACATAACTGGAGTTGGTGTAACCGATGTTGAACACCCCGCTGCCGGAAATCTGGCCGGAATCAAAAAGCAGGTTGTTGTACTGGTCGTACACCACCATCTCATCCGGGATGGTGTAGAAATTGTAGTAAATCGAGAGCGTCCCGGTGTCGATGGCCAGATTGACGGTGGTGGTGGACGGCGAACCGCTGCCGGAAGACGTGACCGGGACGATGTTGGTGACGGTGATGGTCCCGCCCATGCCGTTGGTGGTGGTGCCGCCGCGATTTTGCACCAGCAACACCCGCGTCCCGTTCGGGCTGATCAAATGGAACACCAGGTCGGACACGCGCGGATGGTCCACGCGCAGGCCCACCTCCATGGAGGAGATGGACTGGTACGCCGGCACGTAAATGGAATCGGTCGTCACCGCGTCATCGAGCAGCGGCACCGGGCCGCCGGACGTGTAAATCGTCTCGCCGGGCACTTTGCCCTGGACGAGACTGGCGATGAGATAAAACTGCTGCGGGAGGATGCTTTGATTATACAAGCCAATCCAGTAACGGCCCGGCGCCGGTGTGTTGATGGTAATCGAATTGCCCAACCCGGTCGGGCCGCTGTTGGTCAGCCCCGCCGGCCCATATTCATTGGTGTCCGTCAGCGTCGGGATGGAGCCATATTTTACATACAGGTCCACCAGCCCGGTATGGGGTGGAAGGTTTGTGGCTGATATCGTCAGACTGGTCGCCCCCGAGGGAACGTCAATGTAATCGTAAAACCAACCCAGCGGCCCGAGCGTGCCGTAAAGCCCCTTGGTCAGGTCCTGGTGCGGCTGGATCCAGAGGGTTAAGTTAGTCACATTTCCAACAAACCCCAGTGCGCTATCGGACACCTTTAAAATCCACGGACCAATGGCCGGCTGGCCGACAAAACTATTTAAACTACCTGGCCCAGCTGAAGGTTGTGAACCAACAATGTTGCCCTGCCCACTGTCGTCATAGATGAACGTGTAAGTTCCCGGAGCATTCGGCGAATTATGATTCATCAAAATCACCGGAGAAGAACTAACACCGGCTCCATTGTCAGAATGGAAGAGAGACGTGACGAGGTCGCCGACATTCTGCTGTGCAATGACGTTGGTAACAACCACCTGTTCCACCTGCATGGAATTTAACGCAAGACAAAATATATTCGTATAACCGGGCAAGGCCGGTGTGCCGTCGGGAATATTTACCGGTAGCAACAAGCCGTTGACGATCTGGCTGCCATTCGGACCCTGCTGGCTGAACGGCTGCTCGCTGAAAATGGGAATGAAACCGTATTCCGACGCCATCTGGTCCTCCGAATACACGCCGATGTAATAAACCTGGCCGGGAATGGAGGGGCTGGAATTGGTATCCACGACAAATTCCGTGCCGCCGCGGCCCAGCGACGCGCTGTTGAAGACGTTACCCACCGACGCGCCTACCTGCGCGCCATTGACACAGTTGGAAATGGCCACCGGGTTGAGATTCGTCAACGTCGGATCCGTCGTCACATACAGATCAATGTCCGCCTCCGGTGTCGTGGCGTTGGCCGTGGAACCGGCAAAGACGCCCATGCGCGGAATCGAGAGTGTGTCGGGGATGAAGGTGATGAACGCGGCGTTGGTGAAGCCGGTGGTGTTGGTCACCACATAGAAATGCCACTGGTTGGTCATACCGATGGTGACGAGTCCGTTTGTCCCGCCCCACACCAGGTTGGTGCCCAGCGGGACCTGGTTGGTGCCCAGCAGCGGCGTGCTCGCCCCGACCAATTGATTCAACAACGGCGCATTAATGGTGCCTACATAAGTGATTTGCTGATCGGACGTGGGATTGGAAACAAACGACGTGGCGTTCGTCACAACCGTGAACGCATTCGTCACTTCGCCTTCGCCACAAGAAATGACCAGCGCAAAATCCTGCACCACGTTGTTCGGGTTCGCAGTGACGGCGTTGACATTGACGCTGCTACCGATGACTGTGACGGAATAGTTCGTGCCAAGCGGTGATGAAATAAATACATTCTGCACGTTGTTGATGGAATCCAGCACCGGCGCATTCGTGCCTTCCGGCGTGTTGAACTTATTGCCAGCCGAAATATCATTGCCATAAAAAATGACCGGGTTCGTCGGGTCGTCGAAATTAGTCACAACCAGTTCGAGGCTGTTCACCAACTTGATAGCCGCAGTGGGATCGCCGGGTGGATCGGTCCACGTAAGCGTGACACGCAAAGGGAGGTATTGCGCGTAGGTGGTCTGATCAATCGTCACGAAAAACGTCCGGCTATCGCCGGTGGCCACCGCCAAAGACGGATTTTGGTCGAGCATCCACATGGATTCGCCGGTGGCAGACAGGTTTGTCGTAATTCCAGCCGGGAGCGAATCGGGCAGGTTGATCAAGCCCCAGCCCTGGTAATTGATCGAGTTGGTAACCTGAAAATCATAAGACCCCATTGCCCGCGCACCGTTGATGACCATGGCTTTCAGCAGGGCCGGGCTGGGCGTGGCTGCGAGGGTGTTGGTGAAGTAATCCTGCATCAACGCTAGCACGCCAGACACGTCCGCCGCTGACATGCTTGTGCCAGTTTCATAACGGTAGTAATGAGGTGGGACCGTCGAATCTGGATCCCCATCCAGCGTATTGTTCAAATTACTCAACACTTGAAAATAGTCGCCGTTGTCATTGGTAGTGACGATTTCCACAAGCAAACTATAGTTGACCGGGAAGGAATTCGTGCTGCCAACAGCATAATTAAATCCGATGCCCTGGACACTGGTGATGTCAGCAATAGCACCACCGCTATTGGGAGGAATGGAAACCCCATTGCTTGCGGTCACAAAATCATAAGTGTTCGTCGTGGGAAAAGTCGCTTGCTCGACGTAAATCAGCAGGTTCGTCGGGAACGGCGATGGCGAGTCTGCTTCTGGTAAAAGTTGAATACTTACACTAACGGCATTCTCCGGAACAAAGACGCTGTAATAAGTCAGTGAATTCTCGTTCACAGTTTGTTCGGCCTCGAACGTATAGGCATAATTTGTCGGATTGTAATATGCCCGCTCGTCCCATTGCTCGGAGCGGGTTGAAACCACAAACGTTCCCGGCGCCACCACATCAGGCTTGTAACGTCCGTAAGAGCCTTCCGTGCCAATGCCGACATTGCCGCGGCTCGAAAGACCAGCCACCTGCGAACTGACCGAATAGCCAAATGGGGAATAGCCCGAATCAGTCTCCGGCAGCCACGGCGTGCTGGTATTGGTGACCCCGTCCACCACCTGCGTCACTATGTTGGTGATATAACGCAACTGTTCGATGGCCCCAACGGTGATGACGTTTTTGGCGGTGGCCGGCGATAAAATAGTGTCCGGGTTGCCGCCGCTGCCATCGTCGTTGCCGCCGCCGTCATTGCCCGCCGAAAACACGAACAACACCGGCTGCGACCCGGTCACCGTCGGCAGCGCGTCGCGCACCGCCGCATCGTAACTGGCCGCCGCCAAGTCGTAAGCGTTGTCACCGTAGTTCCAACTGTTGTTCGAAATCAGCGCGTTGGTCTGGGCCGCTGCTTCCTGCAAGTCCTGGTCCGAGTCACCCAGGTACATGGAGAGCAAATTCGCAAGTGGCGCCATACCGCGGAATTGACCGTTCGTGGCTGGCATGATGGAACCTTGCGCATTGGTCACGGTCAGGGATTCAAAACCGTCGCCCGCGATGGTGCCCGCCACGTGCGTCCCGTGGCCATCGGTGTCAACCAGGCTATTGACGAACGGGTTCATGGAATCGCCAAACACACGGACCGCCTCCGCTCCGCCGTTGGAAAAATCGGGATGCGCTGCGTCAATGCCCGAATCGTTTACCTCCACCATCACATTCGAGCCGGTCAGATTCATGTAATTCGATGACACCTGCGTATCCGCCGCCACGGCCACCGTAGCGCGGCTTAGGTCATTGGCGTGAACTCGTTGATGATAGGGCTCGACAATTTGCACACCGGGCAACGTGGCCAGGGCTATCCAGTCCCGCGGCGGCTGCACGCGCACAATCGGTCCGAACGGTGAATTATCGTGTGCGACAATTCGGCCGCCGAGCTTTTCAATCTGCGTGATCGTCGCCGCCGCGCCGTCGCTGAACAAACCGAGCGTCAAACAGGTTCCTGCCGGCAACGGCGCCTGTTTCATCGCAAAGACCAGCAGGGAAGGCCCCGCCGCCCGGTTGGTTCCCATCGGCGCGGAAGATAATGCTTTATGTCCAACTGTAACGGGCATGGACGCGGATATCTTGTAATATGGTTCGTAAGGAATCACCGCTTGGGTGAGCGGATTCCCCATCAAGCCGTTGGCCACGCTCGCTTGGGCGCGCACGAGATAGGCGTCGTTGGGAATGTAGGCAACGATGTGCGCGCCCGCCGTAGCGAGCATCGCACGGAATGCGGCGTCAATCGGCCCGCGGGCCTGGACGATGTAGGCGCCCGGGTCGCCTTGGGCCTGCAAATGTTTCGGAATGGAAAGATTCATCGGTTCACTTGTGTCAATAAAGGCATTCGCCAGCAGAATCGCATGACGATCACCCGTCAACTGCCCGATGGTTTTGGTCGTGTTGCTGAGGCGCCAGGCAAATTTGTTTGTTTTCGCCACAGCGTTGGTGGAAGCGCTGGTCAAAGCGTTCGTCGCGGCGGATGCTGAACGGACCGTTGGTGCCGGCGTGACGGCGACGGCGGGGGGCGCGGAGGGTTTCAGCCGCGGGTTAGCCGCCGGGTGCCAGAGCCACCACGCGCCCGCCAGGCACAGCAGGCCCGCCAACAGCCAGAATAACGAACGCGCATGCATATTCTTTGAGTCAGTGAATGATTATGTCACAAAAATTCCCTTAAAACCAAAATAAAAGGGCCGGTCGTCCTGGGAGCGCCGGCGTCCCGCCGGCGGGTGGAACTGCGCAACGCAACAAGCCGGCGAGACGCCGGCGCTCCCAGATCTCGCGCTTCTCATTTTCAATCCTCGTTTTTTTGATCTCAGCCCGTAGCTGCGGTAGGGCCGCGCTGCTGCGGCCATCATGCCCGGCGGCGCGGCAGCGCCGCCCTACCATTGATTCAACAATCAAATTCAGCTTTGCTTTCATTTCCATTTTTATTTCAGCCTTTCCTGCCCGCCATAGCTTTGGCAACGGCGGGAGTCTTCAGCCTTCAGCCTTCGTTTCTAATCTGGAGGCAAAAGGTTGAATTGTTCGATGACGGCATTGTTGTTCGTCACCACAACCGAGTTGGTCCAACTTTGTATCCAGATGCCGTTTGTAAATATCGCTGGTCCGGTTGCCAGGATGTTGGTCAGCGTGCTGTTGAAGCGCACGACGGCGCGGGTGGCGATTTCCGACACCACCTGATAATTCGTGACCATGCCGAAGAACAGGCCGCCGCCGCTGTAAACGCCATCCGGCGCGGGCTTGAGCGTCTGGCCGTAGCAATAAATCACGTAACGCGGCGCCGGCGAGCAGCGCAACAGCGACATCGTCTGCTGCGGCAGCCATTCATACATCTCGTCGCTGATGCCGTTGATTTGTTGAGCGACATCGTTCACTCCATTTGTGACTGCTTTCAAGAATGGCGATTGATCGGTCAGTTGCGGCACGGCCAGAATATCGCCCACGTGTTCAAACGCGCCGACCAAACCATCGGCATTCGCGAACGTCGCGCGGGTGTTGGCGATGCCCTGTACCAGTTGCCCAAGGGCAGAGTTGAGCCCGGCAGATCCGGATGGCTGAATGTTGGTAACGGAGTAACTGGGCGGGGAATAGCCGGGCAACGGTTCTTGGTAGAATTGTGAGCCCAAGGAACCGACCACGATATCAGGCAGATTATTGGAAAGCACCACCACCCCGCTGAACACGGCCGACCAGGCGGCTAGATGATTCTGGTTGACCGACAGCGTCCCGCGGGTGGCGTTGTCATTGAATGCGGTGGTGAACAAATCAAACAACAACCGGTCCTGCACCGGCGCAGTATAGGCGGCGATGGAATTTAGATTGATTGTCCCATACGCCCAATAATACCAAGTATTCAAGCCGTTTGCATAAGGCGGGTTGGTTTCAGCCCAACTCAAAAGGTTCGTCGCCTTGAGATAAACCGTCTGCCACGGCGTGCCACGATGCACCCGGCCCAGCCAGCCAATGCCAGGCAATTTGTTAGTCGGAAAATCCCAGTTGTCTGACGAGCGAACCAGCGGATCTTTATAGGCGAGGTTATAAGGATTTTGATCAACATAAGACGGCAAATTGGCGCCGCTCACGCCCCACGGTTGATATTTTTTGTTCAAACGGCCCCAATCAAGACTGCCCAAGGTTGGCACGAGTGATATATTGTTAACTATTTGATTGGTTTGACTGAAATACAAATCGCTGGCCAGATAATGGACCAGTGGATCATTCGACTCATAAATGGTGTATCCCACCGCATAGCGCGTGGGGGAATAAGGCGCCTGAACGACGGATAACAAGTTCGACACGCTTTTTTGAACGCCGTTTTCGGCATAATAGTCAAGGCTTCCGTATGGTTTGAAAAAAACGTCGAACGCATTTTGCTGTTCAACCTCCGTCCCTCCCAAAGATGCGGCTTGGGGATCTGATTTCCATGAACCATCCTCCGACTGGACCGTAGCCATTCTCCGCGATATGAGAATCTGATTCAGGATTCCGTATGGAATGCCCAATGCATTATCAATATTGGTATTCCAGACTCCGGCGTTGGTAGTGCTGTTTACATCATCGGAAAAAATCTCCGCGTTCAGGTCACGACTGCTGATTTGCTCGAAATGGGCATAATCAATAACGTGGTAAGGACCACCGGCAGAAGGCTGATCTAGCATGAAGACCTGCAACCGGTTTGTTGTCAGCAAGCCCCATTGGGGTAACGGAAAACCGGGCGTGTTGGTTTCATACACCCCTGTCATTCCCAACAAACCCAGATAATTTGTAGGAATGAGACTCGGAACTGGATAGCCGCCGGGAACGGTTCCTCCGGTGTTATAAGCATAAGGGGTGCGATACACCGAGTTGGTCAGCATGACGAACGTGCCGCCCAACGGAAGGGCAAAAGAGGTGGAGTAAGGGCTACTGTTATTATGGGACCATTGTTGCGGTGTGCCAGCACCGGGCCACGGACTCTCGAAGATCGGGCAGTTGGTCGAGAATATAATCGGCTGTTGAATGCCGGGATGGGCATTGAACCCTGGATCGGTATTGGTCAATGACATCGAAAGATTTTCCCGCACCCAACCACTCACCGTGCCATTGTATTGCGCGGCGTAAGAATTCCACAAATCCACTCCTAGTGAAGTATTGACACTTATCAAATACATCTGATTGGTGCCGCTTATTAAGACCGGGGTAGTGTTGGTATTGCGTGTCAGTTGTAACCGGCGGGTGATCCCTACAACATTTTCCATCACGAACTCATTGAAATTCGGGAAGCCTTTTTTTGCGCCAATGATCCACGGCACACCATAAACATTCACATATCCGTTTGCATCACGAACAGGGGTAAAGTTGAGCGAAAGATTGGTTATGCTCGCAACATCGTACGGCAGCGCCAGTTGGAGATCCCCCGTACCAATGACGCTGTACAGGTTTGTATAGCCAATGATGAAAACGTTGCCGAAATTGTCGTGCTCAAAAATCGGGCGAAATACCGATGGATAAAAATTGGTAGTGGTGGCGTCATACATATTCGCGGCCAACTGAAGCAGACGGTTCACGGCGGACGAATAGACAAACTGGTTGCTCATCAAAACCGGAATTTGCCCGACGCCAAAGGCGGGATACGACGCGGGATTGGTCATGGTAATCAAGGCGCTGAAGTTGGTTGGGCTCACGCTGTAAAACGTGGCTGCAAAGTTGGTTGGGCTGCCATTGCGCCATTGGGTGGTGTAGGTGCGCAGCAGCCGGTCGGCCGCGTTGGTGAAAAATTGCACCGCGTTTGTCCAGGAAATGAAATTGGTTTCCATGTCCGGGATGACGTTGCCATTGACGTCCACGTTCACGTAATTGACGTTCATTTTCCCAGATTCCGGCGTGGAATCCGTGCCCAGTTGCGAAAGCAGCCGGTAAAACGTGTAGCGGTCGTAGGTGGAATTGGTTTGCCCCGCGGCAAGCAGATGGCTGACGAAAGGCGTCGAGATTTCGTTCGAGTTGAACAATTCCTGATGACTGAAGTAATGATTCGTGTTGTCCGCGCCGGCCCACGGCAACGACGGGTTGTCAAACACGAAATCGGCATTCGTATCAAACGTGGTCTGCAACTGGCCGTCACTGTAACCGTCAATATTATCGTTTCTGAATGCAATCTGGCCGGGGACGCCGTATAAATTGTCCACTGTGGCAAGATTGGTGTAACTGCCAGCATAACGATGGTTCAGCAACCAAAGCGCATCGTCAAAAGCTCTGTATCGGGCAAGCGGTCCACTAATATATGTCGGCTCATAGTCGTAGTAAGAACTCGCTGAAAACGGGTCTAGAAACCATTGATTCGTATTAGAATCGGCCAAAAACGCCGCCAGATTGATTTCCCAAGAGCCAACGCCTTGGTTGCGAAAGAAACCATCATCTGCAGTAACCTGGTCGGACATTCTGGCGTTGTTGTGAATGGCATTCAAATCGAGCGTGTTGCCGACGGGCACGGCGATGAAAGCATAGCGCGCCACAAACGGGTTGTTCGGACCATACGGCGCGTCGGGCCGCTGCAATACCCCGATCCATTCCGGGTCGCCAACCTGAAAGTTGGTAACGGCAAAGCCACCATTGAAAATGACGTCCCCGTTATTGTCCAAATTCGCCACCACGCCATTCGAGTCGAATCGTCCGTTGCGGTTCAGGTCGAGGTAAAAACGGAAATCATTCGAGCCGGTGGATCCCATGGGAAAGAACACCGGCGGGCGCGGGCTGTACCACAAATTCGTGAGAAGCTGTAAAAAGTCGCCGCCGTTGACGTTCGTTCCCGACGGGTATTGATAATTGACGTTGGTGAAACTGGAACTGAGCAAAGGAGTGGTCTGAAACCCCAGCGGGTTGATGTAATTGGTCGAGACAATCAGGCCGAAGTTGAGGGGATTGGTGGTGGCGAGAACGTTGGCCATGATTTGCGCCTCGGCACTGGCCAGCGCGGTATCGGCGGCATACCGCGCCCCGGCGGTGTCGGTGACCGTGGTGACGGCGCCGCGCTCGCGCCGGCTCAGGGCCAGGAACGCAATCGCCATGAACGTCACCACCCCCAGCAAGATCAGCGTGATGATCAAAGCCACGCCGGAGCGGGAAGGCTGAAGGCCGAAGGCTGAAGGCTGAAGGCCCGTTCCGTAGGAGCCGAGGTGACGAGGCTGTGTTCCCATTTTGAAACGGGAATTTGAATCCAGACTCCTTACGTCGTCTCCTACTGGAGATGGATTTGGAAAATTTATTCTCATTGATAGGCCGAGGGGTCAACGTTGCGGATCCAGATGCGCTGCCGGAACAGGTGCACTTTGCCGGCCTGCTGCGCCAGGTAATTGGATTGGGCCCAAACTGGCGTCACATTGGGCAATGATTGCGCCCGCTGGATGGAGCGGTCTTCGAGCACGCCCAGCTCGACTTCCACCGAGGCCGGCACGGTGTTGCTGAACATGTAAAAGCCAACCTCCCCCAGCGCCGACGCCGAAAACCAAACATTTCTGGCAAAGTTTGTGTATCCGAACGGATAGCCATTCGTCATCCACTGGCCGTTGGGGTCGTAGGCCCGCACGGTCAAATCCAGCACGCCGTCAATCAAATGGGTCAGGTTGGTGACCGGCGTATAGAGAAAATTGGTGTAAAGCATGGCCGGACTGGCCGCCTGAACATTGGTGGTGATGGAAAAACGGTAAAGCGGGTTGAAATAATTCGTCGAGGCGGTGTCCACGAAGTAACCGGTGCCCGTCCACGTCGTGTTCTGGCGCGTGAGAATGAAGAAATTTTGCAGCACATTGGTGCGCTGAAAACCGCTGCCGGCCAGCGATTGCCACAGCGGCGCGGAGCCGGATTGATACTGGTATTGGTTGGTTACGACGCAAAAATTCACCGTGACGTTGCTCTGGCCGAGCGACGGCGTCATGGATTCGAGATCGCCTTTGATCAATCCCATCACGGCCCGGCCGCCCTCCATCACGTCGGTCTGGGTGATGCTGGCGCGGAACGCGGCCTGCGTGGCGTTGAACACCGCCATCAACGCCAGAATGATGAACGACAGCAGCACCACCACCACGAGGATTTCGATCAGCGTGAACCCATTTCCGATTTCCGATTTCCGATTTCCGATTTCCGGCATTGTAGGAGACGACGTGAGGAGTCCTTTACTTTCAGGCCTCGTCACCTCGGCTCCTACAAAAATTGGAAATTTGGTTATCACGGCGCGTTGGTGACGTTGACAAAGGATTGCGGCTGGTAAAAATAAGACCACGCTCCGTCGTTGGTGTTCATCACGAGCTGTCCGGCCACCAGGGTGCGAAAGGTCTGGCGGCCCGGCCCCAGGCTGCCGTTGGGCTGTTGCGGCCAGAAAAAGCTCAACCGCACCTCGTGCAGATTGGCTCGGAGCACCTCAGGATAAAGGACGCGTGCCCACAAGGGAGAAACGCCGGGTTGATCCGCAGCACCGGTGTTGCCTGTTGCCTGCCAGTAAGTTACTTGCCCGTTCAGCTTGTAAGTGACAGTGGCTCCTGCGTTATAGGCTTGGGACACCCAAAGGAGCGGTGTAAACATCGGTACCGGCGCGTTGACGCACAGGACGCGATAGGTGAAGGAATCGCCGACAATCAGGCTGTTGGGATCCTGCGGCGGCTTTTCCACCGCCGGCCCGCTCATGGAACGGATGTAGGCGACGACGTGGTTGCTGTAATATTCAATATTGTTGTTGATGCTGAACAATGGCTGGCCGTTGATATCCGTGTATTCCGGTGTGCTCAACAGTCCCACGATGCGCATACCGTTGGTGATGGGCCACCAGAAGGGAATGGTCCAATTCGGTGTTCCCGTCGCTGAGGTGTAAGTGTAACCATCAATGTTGGTGGTCGGTGAGCCATTGACCGGATAATGCGTCACATAATTCGTGATGGCATAGACGTAATTGGTCAGGTCATCCAGCCCCTGCGCGCCGTTGCGGATGGCTTCCATCAGCAGGGTGGCGTCCTGGTTGATGATGGTTTCCTGCCGGTTGTCACGCTGGGTGTGCATGCCGATGGGCAGGACGCCGATGATGGACACCAGCGCAATGCCGATGACGGCCAGGCTGATGGCAATCTCGACCATGGTAAAGCCGCCGCAAGTAAAGGCTGAAGGCTGAAGGCTGAAGGCTGAAACCTTCTGGCGCTTCGCGGGGAATTTCAATTTAGACTTTAGCATTTAGCCTTTAGCTTTTTTGCTCATTGCACCTTGTGGAATTCCAGGACCGCGCGGCCGGTCAGCGCGTCGATGTGGACGATGTTGTAGGTGATGTTGGTGCTGTTGCCGGGCGGCACTTCCTCGGCGTCGGGCAGGCCCAGCACGAACATTTTATTCACGTCCTTCGCATCGACGACGCTGCCGTTCGCGATCGGAATGTATTCGTCCCGGGTGGCCGGGTTCACGCCGTCCAGCGTCAACTGGCCCTGATAATTGAAGGCGATGGCGGGAAAATACAGCGGGTTGTTGGTTGCCGTCGGAAACGGAACGGCCACCAGGTTGGTGAAGGTGTAAACCCGGTTCTGGTCCGGATGGGGATAATCCGAGTTCCAAAACGAATACAGCGGCGCGGAAACCGAAGACAGCAGTGTGCCCGGCAGGCCAAACTTGTTGGTGGCGATAAACGTGCCCTGGGGCAGGACCTGCCACGGGGCGAGATAATGCCACTGGTGCTGTCCCGGCTGATCGCCCAACGCCCCGTTGGCGAGAAAGGTGTAACCCGTAAATTGTTTGTCACACAAATTGGTGATCAATACCTGTTGGGCGGAAGTCATGCTGGTCTGCCAGGCGGAGAAGATTGCCGAACTGTTATAAAGATTCTGGGGAGGGCTTTGCCAGAACATCGGCGGCACAAAAACCATATAGACGGTCGTGCGCTGGCTCATGGCCAGTTGCCGCGCGCGGCCCACGTCGTCCAGCAACTGGCGCGAGCCGCTCAGGCTGGCGTCCGACCGGCCGAAATGTTTGAGCACCGGGATGGTCAACCCCGCCAGGATGCCGAGGATGGCAATGACCATCAGCAGCTCCAGCAGGGTGAAAGCGCGGGAGTTTGCAGGAGCCGGGGTAACGAGGCTTGGGTCAACCTCTGCTTCGGCAGCAAAGGCCTCCTCACGCCGGGCCCTATTCTTCAGGGTGTGACATGTGTTGGGTGACGCCCGCCTGCGCTGCGCTTCGGCGCGGCAAGCTTGACGGGTGACGAGGCTTGAATGGCAGGCAGGCCCAAGACTCCTTACGTCGTCTCCTACTGTCTTGTCACCTGTCACATGCCACCTGTTACAATTCATGTTACTGCCAGCTCAGGATGTGGTTTTTGTTGGCGGAATCAGTGGCCGGCTTCGTGGGATCCAGGGCGGGTTTTCCACTGACCGGCGGCCCCAGGGACCAGACCATGACCTTGCCGTGATAGAGGAAATTGTCGGAACTGCCTCCCGCATCCGGATTATACAGGCCGTTGTAACCGGTCTGGCTGCTGCTGGCCGGCGGATTTTGGGACACTTTGTTCAGGCAATAAAAGGCATCCCGGCATTGTTCGTCGTAGCTCAGGTCCATCGTGATGATGTAGGGATTGCCCCACGGGTCGCGATAGACGCCGTTCACATCCACGCCGGCCGCCGCCTGCTGATCGCCGGAAGCGGGATCCCAGTTCGATATTTTGGGATTCAGAAAAATGGTGCGCTGCGGGTTTTTCTGGTGATTGGTGTTCACCGTCCCAAGGCCGTTGGGATAGTTGGTCACGTCCATCAAAATGGCGATCACTTCCGCATTGCTGAGCACGGTGGAACTGTTCGCGGGCACGGGCGTCCCCACCGGGATGGGTATCGGGCTGGCGGCGGTGGTGAAGTTGCCGCCGTAGGTGAAATCATTGGTCGCGGCGGCCTGGGCGCCCGGCGAAACCGGGAAGCGGCCATAGACCGAGTCGTATTGCTGAATCCCGGTGACGATCTGGCTCATTTCAATCTTGGCCTGGTTTTTCTGGGCGGCGACCTTGGCCTTGATCAGCGCCGGCATCAACATCGCCGCCAGGGTGCCGATGATGGCGATGACCACGAGCAATTCGATGATGGTGAAGGCGCGGGGAGGGTTGAAACGTGACGCGTGACGGGAGCGCGCCGCGTCTTCCACCTTGTCACCTCTTGTCGCGTCAAAGCGCAGCGACGACGGAGCCACTCGACACCCGCCATTTTTCATAGGGATGTTTTTCATGAATTTGAAAGTGTACAAGTTACGGGGTGAAGGATGCAAAATGAAAAACGGGACGGACAACGGTCTGATTTCCGGTTTTTTCGTCCTGGTGGGGCGAACGTCCTCGCGAGCCAGCACGGGCGCATCACCGGGCAACGACGACGGCTCGTCAGGAGCCTCGCCCCACCGGGATTGCACCACGATGCGCGGCGACCACACGCAATCGCGCCAGTCAACGGCCACGGTGCGCTGGCCGCCGGTCCGGGATTTTCGCTCCAGGCACATAAAAATCAGGGCAGCGGGCTGTTGACCTGCACCTGCCTGGTCCAGTTGCAGATGAGGTTGGTTTTTCCGCCAATCCTCAGCTGGATCCACAAATCATAGGAGCCGGGATTGTTGGTGGGGCTGGATGAATTATAACGCCAGGGATTCAGGCCGGACACCCCGAGCGGTTGATAGACCTGGTCCGGCCCGCCCACCGAGGCGATGAGCACGACGTTGGTGTAGGTGGAATTGGTGACGACGGTCCATTGATTTGGCCTCAAATCGGGAAGAAAATTCCTGGCTACCTTCGCGTCCTCGCCCCCCCCGGGGCTGCTGCAATTGATGAAACCGCCCAGGCCAAAGGCGCTGTTCACCACCGAGGCGGTCATCGGCAGCAGGCTGGCGTCATTCAAAGAATAATAGTCCGGGCTGGCCAGGTTCACGTTGGTCGTTCCCGTCAGTTCATAATAGAGCGGGTTGACCATGAGACGGTTGGGGACGGTGACGGTGGTGTTGTGGCTGTCCGGCGGATAGAAACCGTAGGCGGCCTTGTAATTTTCAATGGCGGTCACCAGCTTTTCCATCTCCGCCTGGGTGTTGTAAATATATTGGCGCTTTTTCACCGCGCCCGCCACCGCCAGGAGCATCCCGGCCAGGACGCCGATGATGCCCATGACGACGAGCAGCTCGACGAGGGTGAAGGCGGGAACGTGACGTGTGACGTGTGACGTGTGACGAGCATGGACCTCGCACGCCACACCATTTAACCTGTCACTCGTCACCCGGCACCCGTCACTCTTTCGGTAGTTGGTTTTCATCGTTCGCGCAGTTCGTCTTCCATTCGTTCGCTCAACCATTGCTTGATCATGCTCTGATAGTTCAAATACCGCGACCGGGCGAGCCGCTTGATCCGCGCCAGCATCCGCGGGTCAATCCGCAACGTGATGGTCACCGACTCGGCGGCCTCCGCATTGCCGGCCGTGGCCGCTTCCATCAGGCGCAGGTCCGGCCGGTACTCCGACCAGAACTCCGCCTCGGCCGCTTCGCTGTCGAAAATCGGCACGTCTTCCCAGTTGGCAAACGTTCGCATTACCGGCTTTCCTGCTCGTTCTCGTTCTCGTCGTCGTCCTCGATGGATGGTTCCCGATCACGAGAACGAGGACGATGACGTGGACGATTCAGGTCAGGCCAGACCTGAGCGGAGCAACGGCTGACGCCTCACTTCTCCCCCGCAGTCAGCGCATGGTCCAGTTTCCGCTGGTAAAAGAATCGCTCTTCCGGCTCGAACACCCGGGCGCGCAGCACGCGCACCACCCGGCCATTGGTCCGATACACGCTGAAGACGCCGATGCCGCCGGCCGACATGCCGAGGTTGAAAAAACGCGCCTGCACACCGAACCGCGGCGAGTCCGGCAACAACCGGACGGCAAAGGGGTCCTCGAAGGACTCTTCAATTTCCCGCTGAGTCAAAGAACCATCCAACTCAAAGGGCGGATTGTTCCAATCGAACTCCATAGCGAGCTAATTGTAAATAACACGCCCATGCAATGTCTTTACTTTGTATTTACGCATGGACGGCTCTGTTGTCAATGTTTTTTTGTCTTTTTTCCCTTTTTCGGAAACAAAGGGGCTTCGAAATGGCTGGCGCTGGCTAATCACCGCCCGGGCCGCCACCACCACCGCTCAGGCTGGTAATCATGGCAATCAGGGGCAGGAACATGGCGATGACGATGCTGCCAACCACAACCGCCAGAAAAACGATCATAATGGGTTCCAAGAGCGAGGTCATGGAGGCCACGGCATTGTCCACCTCCTCGTCATAATTGTCGGAAATCTTCAGCAACATTTCCGGCAGCGCGCCGGTTTGCTCGCCGACGTCCACCATGCTGACGACCATGGGCGGGAAGACGCCGGAGGCCTCGAGCGGCGCGGTGATGGTTTCGCCTTCCTTGACGCTTTCATGCACGCCGTTGATGGCGTTGCTGACGATGACGTTGCCGGCGGTTTCCTTGACAATGGTCAGCGCCTGGAGGATGGGGACGCCGCTGCTGACGAGCGTGCCGAGCGTGCGCGTGAACCGGGCGATGGCCACCCGGGTGATGACCGGCCCCAGCACCGGCATCTTGAGCTTGACCTTGTCCCAGATGAGACGGCCGATTTTGGTCTTGATGGCCAGCAGGAACGCCACCACCACCACGGCCACGCAGCCCAGCGTCTGCACAATGTGGAGCCGGATGGCGTCGCTGATGGCGAGCACAAACAGGGTGAACCCCGGCATCTTGACCTGCATGCCGGCGAACACCTCCTTGAATTTGGGCACCACCATGACCATCAACAGCGTCAGGATGCCCACCGCCACGATGAGCACGGCCACGGGATAAAACAGCGCGGCCTTGACCTTGCCCTTGATCTTCTGCGCCTTCTCGGAAAATTCGGCCAGGCGTTTGAGCACCACTTCGAGCACGCCGCCCAGTTCGCCCGCCTTGACCATGTTCACGAACAGGCGGTTGAAAACCTTGGGATGCTGCGCCAGGGCCTCGGAAAACGTGCTGCCGCCCTCGATCGCCAGCGCCAGTTCGCCGAGAATGCGCTTGAGCGCGCCGTTGCGCTCCTGTTTCTCGAGCACGCGCAGCCCGCGCAGGAGCGGCAGCCCCGAGTCCACCAGCGTCGCCAGTTGCCGCGTGAACGTCGTCAACACCTTCGGTTTGACCCGCGCCCCCAGGCCCGGGATCCTGATGTTGATGTTCATGTTGAGGCCGCCGCCTTTTTTGCCGCCCGACCGGGCCGGGGACCGGGTTTTCTTGGCGGCAGTTTTCTTTTCGGAGACCTTTTCGGCTTCGATGATTTTGGTGGGGAACAGGCCCATCTCCTTGACCCGGCCGATGGCCTCGTTCTGGCTGGCCACTTCGACCGTACCCTTCGTTTCCTTGCCCCGGTTGTCCAGGGCGACGTAATCGTATTTCGGCATAGGAGATGGTTCAACCCCGGACGCGGCCGGGGTCAGGTGTATTTGACGACTTCTTCAATAGTGGTATCACCTTCAAAGATGCAGCGCAAGCCGTCATCGCGCAGCGGCACCATGCCCAGCTCGATCGCCTTTTGCCGCAGCACGATCGTCGGCGCGCGCTCGTTGATCAACACCCGGATGGCCTCGCTGATGATGAGCAGTTCAAAAATGCCCTTCCGGCCCTTGTAGCCGGTGTCGTTGCACGTCGAGCAGCCGCGGCCGTAATGAAACACCTTGTCGCCCAGATCGTGCGCCGACAGGTTCAGCAGGCTCAGCTGCTCCTCCGTCGGCTCGAACGGCGTCCGGCAATCCTTGCAGATGGTCCGCACCAGCCGCTGCGCCAGCACGGCCATCAGCGTCGAGGAAATCAAAAACGGCTCCACCCCCATGTCAATCAGGCGCGTCACCGCGCCGGTCGCGTCATTGGTGTGCAGCGTGCTCAGCACCAGGTGGCCGGTCAGCGAGGCCTGGATGGAAATCTGGGCGGTCTCCAGATCGCGCATTTCACCCACCATGATGATGTCCGGGTCCTGGCGCAAAAACGACCGCAGCGCCTTGCCGAACGTCATCCCCACCGCATCGTTGATGGCCACCTGCATGATGCCTTCGATGTCGTATTCGACCGGGTCCTCGGCGGTGAGCAGTTTGGAATCAATCGTGTTGACCTTCCGCAGACAGGAATAAAGGGTCGTCGTTTTGCCCGACCCGGTCGGCCCCGTCACGATCATGATGCCGTTGGGCCGCTGGATCGCATCGAGCACGTAATCATGCAGGTATTTGGGAAACCCCAGCGTGCTGACGTCCAGATTGACCGACTGGCGGTCGAGCACGCGCAACACGACCGATTCGCCGAACTGCGTCGGCAGGGTGGACACGCGGAGGTCCACCTGGCGGTTGGCCACGATGTAATTGATGCGGCCGTCCTGCGGCAGCCGCCGCTCGGAAATGTTCAGGTTGGACATGACCTTCAAACGCGAAATCACCGGCAGCGCCAGGTGTTTCGGCGGCGGCGACATTTCGTAAAGCGCGCCGTCCACGCGGTAGCGGATGCGAAATTCGGTTTCAAACGGTTCGAAGTGAATGTCGCTCGCGCGGTCCTGGATGGCCTGGAACAACACCAGGTTCACGAACTTCACGATCGGCGCCTGGTTGGCCACGCTCTCGAGCTGCCGGGCGTCATCCGCCGCGTCCGCCTGGCTGGCTTCGCGGGCGATTTCCTGGTCGGAACCGAGCTCCTTGAGGATCTGGGAAAAGTCCTCGGATTCCTCCTGGCCGTAATGGCGCTCGATCGCCTTTTCAATTTCGGCCGGGTCGGCCACCAACACCTGCACGTCGCGCTTGCTGGCAAAACCGATTTCATCCGCGTGCGCCGGGTCGAGCGGATCGGCCAGCGCCACCTGCAACGTGCCATTGTGCAAACCCACCGGCAGGCAGTGATACATCCGCGCCACATTGGCCGGGATCATCTTCAACAGCTCGGGGGTGATGTTCCGGTCGTTCAGCGACACCACCTCGGTGCCCAGATTGGTCGCCATCACGTGCAGGATGTCGTGAAGCTTCATGATCCCGAAATCCTGCAGGAGCTGGAACACCGGCGCGCCGCTGCGCTTGAATTCCGCGGCGACCTCCTCGTATTGCAGGTCGTCGATCAGCCCCTGCTCCTTGATGAGGGACAGCAATGGGTTTGAAATCTCTTCGGCCATGTTACAAAAGCATCATCCTTTTTGCCCGGACTGGGCCAGTTCCAGTTCCTGCAGCTTCTGCTGCACCGTCGTCGGGTCCTGCGCCTTGGTGATCACCTCGTCCCGCGCAATCATGCCCTGCTGGTATTTGTCGAGCAGAAAACTGTCCAGCGTCACCATGCCGAATTTCGCGCCGGTCTGGATGTCCGAATTGAGCCGGAACGTCTTGTTGTCGCGAATCAACGCGGCGATGGACGGCGTGTTGACCATGATTTCGAACGCCGCCACCCGTCCGGGCTTGTCCACGCGCGGAATCAACAATTGCGATATCACGGCCTGCAACACCGTGGAAAGCTGGATGCGGATCTGCTCCTGCTGGTTGCTCGGGAAGGCGTTGACGATGCGGTCGATCGTCTTGGCCGCGCCGGTCGTGTGCAGGGTGCCGAACACAAGGTGGCCCGTTTCCGCCGCCGTGATCGCCGCGTCAATCGTCTCCAGGTCGCGCATTTCACCCACCAGCACCACGTCCGGGTCCTGCCGCAGCGCGCGCCGCAGGCCTTCGGCGAAATTCGGCACGTCCACGCCGATTTCGCGCTGCGTGATCAGCGCCTTTTTGTGTTTGTGGTAATACTCGATCGGGTCCTCGATGGTGATGATGTGCGCCTCTTCGCGCTCCTCGTTGATGATGTTGATCATCGAGGCCAGCGTCGTGGTTTTGCCCGACCCCGTCGGCCCGGTCACCAGGACCAGGCCGCGCGGCTTGTACAGCAGTTCCTTGGCGCTGGGCGGCAGGCCGATCTGCTCCATCGTCAGCATCTTGCTCGGAATCTGGCGCATGACCACCCCGAAATTTCCCTTTTCCTTGAACACGCTGGTCCGGAACCGCGCCGCGTCGCCGAACGCAAAGCCAAAGTCCGCGCCCCCGCGTTCGCGCACGCTCTGGATGTTCTCCTCCGACGTGATGCTGCGCATCAGCTCCTCGGTGTCCTCCGGCCGAAGCTGCGGGCCTTCCACCCGGTGCAGAATGCCGTGCACGCGGATCACCGGCGGCGCCCCCACGCGGATATGAAGGTCGGAGGCCCCCTCGGCCACCACCAGTTGCAGCAAATCAGACATCGAATATGACATAAAATTCCCGGGCGTTACGATTCGTCACCAATGGTCGTGCGGATGACCTCGTCGGCCGTCGTCAGGCCGGCCAGCACCTTGCGAATGCCGTCCTCGCGCAGGGTGCGCATGCCCATTTCCCGGGCGCGCGCGCGCAATACCGACGAGGTCGCCTTGTCATAAATCAATTTCCGCGTCTCATCGTCAATGAGGAAAATTTCAAAAATGCCGAAGCGCCCGCGGCAGCCCGTGTTGGAACAATCGTTGCAACCGCGGCCTTTCCGGAGCGTGGCGCCCTGCAACTGGTCCGGCGTCAGGCTCAGGGCGCGGATCTCGGCGTCGTTGGGCTGATACGGCTCCGCGCATTTCTTGCAGATTTTGCGCACCAGCCGTTGCGCCATGAGACAGCGCGTGGACGAGGCCACCAGGAATGGTTTCACGCCGATGTCCATGAGCCGGGTGACGGCGCTCGGCGCGTCATTCGTGTGCAGGGTCGAGAAGACCAGGTGACCGGTGAGCGACGCGTTGATGGCGATGGTGGCGGTTTCCAGGTCGCGGATTTCCCCGATCATCACCACGTTGGGCGCCTGACGGAGGATGGAGCGCAAGGCCATGGCGAAGGTCAGCCCCACCGTCTCGTTCACCTGCACCTGGTTGATGCCGGCCAGGATGTATTCCACCGGGTCCTCGACCGTGATGATTTTCCGGTCGGGCCGGTTGATGAAATGCAGGCAGGAATACAGCGTCGTGGTCTTGCCCGAACCGGTGGGGCCGGTCACCAGCAGGATCCCGTCCGGCAGGCCGATGACCCGCTCAAACGTCTGCTGGTCGTCCGTGAAAAATCCCAGTTCGGCCAGGCCCAGCCGCAACCCTTCCTTGTCCAGAATACGCATCACGATGCTTTCGCCGTGGTTCGTCGGCAGGCACGACACGCGCAGATCAATCAGTTTGCTGCCCACCTTCGACTGGATGCGTCCGTCCTGCGGAATGCGGTGCTCGGAGATGGACATGTTCGACTGGATTTTCAGGCGGGTGATGATGGACGCCTGGAGCTGTTTGGGCGGCGACTTCATCTCCTGCATCACGCCGTCAATGCGGTAACGCAGGCGAAACCGCTTCTGCAACGGCTCCAGGTGGATGTCCGACGCCCGCATCTTGAAGGCGTCCACGATGATCTGGTTCACCAGGCGGATCAGCGGCGCGTCCGCGTCCACCGCCGCGCCGTCATCCGCGCCGGGCATGGCGGCCTCGACATGTTCCTCCGTGAGTTCCTGGATGACGTCCTTGAAACGGGCGTCCTCGGCGATGCTCTTTTTTTCCGTGCCGCCGTAATACTTGTTGAGCGCGGACTCGATGTCCTGTTCCGACGCCACCCGCAGTTCGATCTCCGCGCTGAGCAGATGCCCCAGCGTGTCAATCGTGTTCAAGTCGGACGGGTCGGCGATGGCCACGGCGACCTTGTTCTCGCTTTTGAAGACGGGCACCACGCGGTATTTTTTGGCGATGTGGCGGGGAATGATGGCGATGACTTCATCGGGAATTTTCATTGCGCCCAACTGGACCACCTCCGCGCCGAATTGCGCCGCCTTGGCCTGCGTCACGTCCTCCGGGCGGATGAGCTTGTTGGCCAGCAACAAATCCACCACGCCCACGCCCGAAGACCGGGCTTCCGCGCGGGTTTTGGCAACCTGTTCGGCGTTTACGAAGCCGAGGTCACCCAGCAAATCCAACAGATAATCGTCTTGTTCAGCCACAATGCTTTTGCCTTACACTGCTTTTGCCTCCACAGTATCACAATTCCCCGCAAAATGCGCAGAGAAGGTATTCACCGGCATCGGGAGAGTCAATGCCGACTCCTGATTCTTTATTGAATTTTTGACAACTTTTTTTGACATCGGCCGCGGCAGTTTGCTGTTGCCATGCGCCCGCCGGTCAAATAAGTGTGTCGGCATGGAAGTCGTTTGTTTCTGCCGCCGCCTTGCTGTCGGTGTGCTCGCTGTCATGTTCAGTTTGCATTTGCCGGCGGCCGGCCCGCCGCCGCGCGATTACCCCATCCAGCCCGTGCCCTTCACCGCCGTCCATCTCGACGACGCCTTCTGGGCGCCCCGGATCGAAACCAACCGGCTCGCCACCATTCCCCATGCCTTTGGACAGTGCCAGTCATCCGGCCGCATGGACAATTTTGAACGCGCGGCGGCTGTGTTGCGCGGCGAAAACATCGAGAACCGCAAGCCGCCGGGATTTCCATTCGACGACAGCGACCTTTACAAGGTTCTCGAAGGCGTTTCCTACACGCTGGCGGTCCAGCCCGACCCGAAAATGTCGGCCTACCTTGATTCGCTCATCGCCAGGTTTGCCGCCGCCCAGGAACCCGACGGTTATCTGTACACCACCCGCACCATCGACCCCGAACATCCGCACCCCTGGGCCGGCACCAACCGGTGGGTGAACGAGGAAAACCTGAGCCACGAACTGTACAACGCCGGGCATCTCTTCGAGGCCGCCGCCGCCCATTACCAGGCCACCGGCAAAACCAACCTCCTCAACGTCGCGATCAAGGAGGCCAATCTCCTCTGCCAGACCTTCGGCCCCGGCACCAACCAGTTGCACCTCTGGCCCGGACACGAAATCGTCGAGATGGGTCTCGTCCGGCTTTATCGCGTCACCGGCGACCCGCGCTACCTCAACCTCGCCAAATATTTCATCGACGTCCGCGGCAGCCGCCCGGGCGGCGACGACTACCATCAATCGCGCGTTCCGCCGGTGGACCAGACCGAGGCCGTCGGCCATGCCGTGCGCGCCGGCTACCTTTACAGCGGCATGGCCGACGTCGCCGCCCTGACCGGCGACCCGACGTACACCCGCGCCATCGACGCCATCTGGGAAAACGTCACGAGCAAAAAGCTTTACCTGACCGGCGGCATCGGCTCGCGGGCGCAGGGCGAGGCCTTTGGCGACAATTATGAATTGCCGAACCTCACCGCCTACAATGAAACCTGCGCCGCGGTGGCCAATGTTTTCTGGAACGAGCGCCTGTTCCTGCTGCACGGCGATGCCAAATACGTGGACGTGCTGGAGCGCACGCTTTACAACGGCCTCCTCTCCGGCGTTTCGCTCGACGGCACAAAATTCTTTTATCCCAACCCCCTCGAATCCGACGGGTCGCACCAGCGCAGCCCCTGGTTCGGCTGCGCCTGCTGCCCCGCCAATATCACCCGCTTCCTGCCGTCCGTGCCCGGTTATTTTTATGCGCAATCAGACGACACCATTTACGTCAATCTCTACGCCAGCGGCACGGCCGATTTCACACTGGCAAACGGGCGCAAGGTTAATATCACGCAGCAAACCCGCTATCCGTGGGACGGCACGGTCAAAATGACGGTCCAGATGGACTTGCAGAAAGACGCCGGATTCACCATCAACATCCGCATCCCCGGCTGGGCGCGTGGCGAAGTGCTGCCGGGCGGCCTTTACCAATTCATGTACCCCGTCGGGAACCCGGTCACGCTCAACGTCAATGACCAGGAGATGCCTGTCAAACTGGACAAGGGTTATGTAAGCCTCAACCGCACCTGGTCGTCCGGCGATGTGATCACGCTCGAACTGCCCATGCCCCTGCGGCGCGTAATCGCCAACGAAAACATTAAGGCCGACCGTGGGCGGGTCGCGTTGCTACGCGGTCCGATTGTTTTTTGCGCCGAATGGCCCGACAACCCGAAAGGCCGGGTGCGCAATCTGCTGGTGCCCGACGAACAGCCGCTGACCGTCCGGTTTGACCCGGCCTTGCTCAACGGCGTCGAAGTTGTCGAGGGCCGGGTCCTGTATGCCTACACCAACGAGTACCAGCATGTCATCCGGCAGTTGCAGGACTTCAAGGCCATCCCGTATTTTGCCTGGGCCAATCGCGGGCCCGGCGAAATGACCGTCTGGCTTTCCGATCCGGACCGCGCCGTTCACACACCCTGATGGAGTTTGGATGTGAGCGAAGCCCCGGGTCCGTGGTGTTATCTTCGGCGACAATTTTTGGCGTTGCGTTTGTGAATTTGACTCTTAACTTCATCGGTCATGAAATCCTTTTTCTCCGCCCGCCGATTCCTGGCCACCGTTTTTTTTGCGGTCCTGACCGCCCATCTTTCCGCCGCCGGCACCAACGCGCCGCGCGAACATCTCTCGCTCGATGCGAACTGGAAATTTCATCTCGGCGATGACTGGCCGAATGCGCTGCGGCTCGACAAAGCCGGCGCCAGCGGCGGCCCGGCGTCGGAAAAATTCAACGACCTCGCGTGGCGCTCGCTCGACCTGCCGCACGACTGGGCGATTGAACTGCCGTTCGATAAAAATTCCGACACGAGTCACGGTTTCAAGCCGGTCGGCCCGGGCTATCCCAAAAACAGCGTGGGCTGGTACCGCCGCACCTTTGATTTGCCCCAGTCAGATTCCGGCAAGCGCATCTGGTTGCAATTCGACGGCGCGTTCCGTGACACGACGGTCTGGGTCAACGGCTGGCTCGTGCAGCGCCACGAGGGCGGCTATTACCCGTTCCGCGAGGACATCACGGACATCGCGCATTTCGGCGGCAGAAACACCATTGCGGTGAGGGTGGATGCGAGCAAGTTTGAGGGCTGGTTCTACGAAGGCGCCGGCATTTACCGCCACGTCTGGCTGGACAAGACCGCGCCGGTGGCCATCGCCCCGGACGGGATTTTTGTTTACAGCCGGTTCAAAAACAACGTGCCGTCGGACAAGGCGAAAATCAACGTCGAGGCACGGCTGCTGAATACGCTGACCAACGCGGTCAAAGCCACGGTGAATTGCGAAATCATTTCACCGGAAGGAAAATCGGTGGCGAAGTTCAAGGAGTCGGAAGAAGTCAAAGGCGAATCCATGAAAATTGTAAAGCTGGAGTCCAAGGTATCCGCCCCCGAACTCTGGTCCCCCGAATCGCCCAAACTTTACCAGCTCGTCACCACCGTCGAGAGCGATGGGAAAACCGTTGACCGCAAGGAAACCGCGTTCGGCATCCGCACCGTCGGCTTCGACGTGGAAAAGGGATTTCTGTTGAACGGTAAACATTATGAACTTTACGGCACCTGCAATCACCAGGACATGGCGGGCGTCGGCGCGGCGCTGCCGGATGCGCTCCAGTCCTTCCGCGTGGCGAAGCTGAAGGAGTTCGGCTGCAACGCCATCCGCACCTCGCACAATCCGCCCACGCCGGAACTGCTCGACGCCTGCGACCGCCTCGGCATGTTGATCATGGACGAGAGCCGCCTGCTCGGCAGCGACCCGGAAAATCTCCGCAAGTGGGATGATCAAATCCGCCGTGACCGCAACCATGCCTGCGTGGCCATCTGGAGCGTGGCGAACGAGGAATTTTCGGTGCAGGACTCGCCGCAGGGCGGCAATGTCGCCCGCACGATGCAGAATCTCGTAAAGCAGCTCGACCCGACGCGCCCGGTGACCTACGCCGCGCCGGAAGGCGACACGTTCAACGGCATCAATGGCGTCATCGAGGTCCGCGGCTGGAATTATCACGTCGGGCGGGACATGGATCAATATCACGCCAGGCATCCCCAACAGCCGAACGTCGGCACCGAGCAGGCCAGCACCGTCAGCACGCGCGGCATTTATGCAAATGACAAGGAGCGCGGCTACGTCAGCGCCTACGACGACAATGCGCCGAGCTGGGCGACGACCACCGAGAAGTGGTGGAGTTATTTCGCCGACCGGCCGTGGCTGAGCGGCGGGTTCGTCTGGACGGGCTTTGATTATCGCGGCGAGCCGACGCCCTATGCCTGGCCGTGCATCAATTCGCACTTCGGCATCCTTGACACCTGCGGCTTCCCGAAGGACAATTTTTATTATTACCAGTCCTGGTGGACGACGAACCCCGTGCTGCATCTGCTGCCGCACTGGAACTGGCCGGGCAGGGAAGGCCGGGAAATCCGCGTGGACGCCCTGAGCAACTGCGAGGAGGTGGAACTGTTCCTCAATGGCCAGTCGCTCGGCAAACAGCCGATGAAACGCAACTCCAAGCTGTCGTGGAAGGTGAAATACGCGCCCGGCACCTTGAGCGCCAAAGGCTTCGACGGCGGCAAGGTCGTCGCCGAAACGAAGGTGGAAACGACCGGAGAACCCGCTGCCGTCCGGCTCGTGCCGGATCGCGCCACGATCAACGCCGATGGCGCTGACGTGAGTGTGTTCACCGTTTCCGTGACCGACGCGCAGGGCCGCGTGGTGCCGACCGCGGGAAACAAGATCAATTTTGCGTTGGACGGCGCGGGCAAAATTCTGGGCGTCGGCAACGGCGACCCAAGCTGTCACGAGCCGGACACGTTCATTGCCCATCCGCCGGTGAAATCGGTTCCGGTAAACGACTGGCGCTGGAAACTCGCCGACGTTCCGTCGAAAGGCACGCTCGTGGCCGAATACGCCAACGACTTTGACGACTCCGCCTGGAACACGATCAAACCCAAGACCGACGGCGACACGGGCAGCCAAGTTTTGAGCGAAGGCCAGACGGCCGTCTTTCGCGCGCATGTCAACCTGACCGAGACCGACCTCGCCAGCCCTGGCGTGCAGATTCGCTTCGGCGGGATTGACGATCACGGCTGGATTTTCGTCAACAACCGGCGCGTCGGCGAATCGACCGACTGGGCGGCACAGCCGGTTTATGACATCAAGCAGGCCTTGCACGCGGGCGACAATGTCATCGCCGTGGGCGTATTGAATGAATCCGGCACCGGCGGACTCAACCCCGATGTGAACGTGGAGCTTGTGGGCAAACCCGCCGCCGCCGCGTGGTCGCGCAGCGTGTTCAACGGCCTCGGGCAGATCATGGTCCAATCCACCCGGGAACCCGGCGAAATCAAGCTGACCGCCAGCGCCGAAGGTTTGCCACCCGCCACCGTATCCGTGTCATCGCAACCCTGCCCCCCGCGCCCGGCCGCGCCGTAAACGCCGGTCCGCTGGAAATCCGTGCCGCCAGCGCGACCATGACATGCGAAACTTTGTCGCATATACGACAAAGTTTCGTCATCACCTGCTATGGTTTGAAAGCTCGCAGTTGTTGTCCGGCTTCCCGGAGCACTTCCACTCGTCGCCGCCACGCTTGTCGCCCCATGTAACCATCCGGAAGGATTCGTTCCGGCAGGAGCGGATCAATTTTTGCTGCAGCCAGCCATGCCTCGCGCTCTGCCGCCGCCCAACGCAACAAGGTCTTCGCCGCCATTTCACTCCCCAATCCTCCAGTTGGCCTGTCGCCGAGAACCTTCAAATGCCGGGTATAGCAACGATTAATACGCTCGAAGTCCCACGCACCCGCGACGATTTCCACGTCGGATTCTCCTGCGCACGGTCGTGCCTCCAGTAAAAGAAGTGATTCCACGTTGACCTTTCCATCAACGAGAATTTGTCGTTCCTCTTCCAATGAGTCCGGGGTTATCCACACACTGTTTTGCAGGCAACCAAATCCCTTGTCTCGAAGATAGCGTCGCAGCCGGTCGCGATAGGAGTTTTGCGTTGTGGGAACATCAAAAAGCACCAGCCTCCAGCGACCATCCCATTTACGCGACCATTGGATCTGTGGATCACGTCCGCCCAACGCATGTAATCGCCCTTGCCGGGTCAAGCGGTACATCCGGTCCTCAACCGGGGCAGAATTGCGTTCAACCAGCTGCCAATTCTCCAACTGAGCAACCTCCCGCAACAAACCATTGCGGTAGGCCCAACCCTCATAGGAATCTGTAAGATTACGAAAGGTGGGATTGACCAACTTGTCAGTGGACCACAACAGAAAATTTAGAAAGGCTTCGGTTTTAGGTCTCATGCTGGGATGCTGGCAAAAAGTGCCAAATATTACCAATACGAAACTTTGTCGCATATACGACAAAGTTTTGCGATGACCGATGTGTCAGCGCATGAGAAAAACATGTTGGCGCGCGTCGGCTGGGACGTGTAATTTCAAGGCCATGCAACGGATGATTCTTGGCGCACTGGCGGGGTTCATCATCTCCCTCTCCATTCCCACCGCCTTCGCCGACGACGAAACCTGTGTGGCCTGTGACCGCAAGGTCCTGGTCAGCGGCATTTTCGAGCACGGGCGGGGACATGAAAGCCTGGCCATTGTCGGTGCGCCCCGGCGCGCCGAGGAGGCCTTTCGCGAGGAGATTTTCGGAACGAATTTTACCGTGTCCGTGCCCAATCTTCCCGAGGGCAAATACACCGTGGTCATCGGGCTGGCGGAAGTGGATTACAGCAACGCCGGCCAGCGCGTGTTCGACATCACCTGCGGCAACCAGACCCTCGCGCGCAATCTCGACATTTTCGCCGCCGCCGGCGGCGCGGGCCGGGTCCTTCTGCTCACCAATCAGGTTGATTTTTCCGGTGACGCGGCGCGGGGGCCGCTGACTCTCACCTTCGCCGGCCGCATCAACACGGCCAAGTTGAACACGTTCGAACTCCGGGATGCTGCCGGCCTGTCCCTCATCTCCATGTCGGCGGTGGATTTGATCAACGCCGAGGACACCAGCGCCCTGGGAGTGCCGGTCGTCGCCGGACCGGAAGTCTGGAAGGACACCGCACAACCCGTTGCCGCGCGCGTAAACGATCTGGTGCGCCGGCTGTCGCTGGCCGAAAAAATCCAGCAGATGCGCAATAGCGCTCCGGCCATCCCGCGGTTGGGCGTCCCCGCCTACGATTATTGGAACGAATGCCTGCACGGGGTCGCGCGCGCCGGTCACGCCACGGTTTTCCCCCAGGCCATCGGCATGGCCGCCACCTGGGACGTGCCGCTTCTGCACGAAGTCGCCGATACCATCGCCACCGAAGCCCGCGCCAAACACAACGATTACGTCGCCAAATACGACGGCAACAGCGCGCGTTATTACGGCCTTACGTTTTGGACGCCGAACATCAACATCTTCCGCGACCCGCGCTGGGGGCGCGGCCAGGAAACATACGGCGAAGACCCGTTCCTGACCGCCCGGCTGGGAGTGGCGTTCATCCGCGGCCTGCAGGGCGACGACCCGAAATATGTGAAGGCCATGGCCTGCGCGAAGCATTATGCCGTCCACAGCGGGCCGGAACTGGAGCGGCATCGGTTCGACGTCGCACCGCCCGAGCGTGATTTCCACGAAACGTACCTGCCGCAGTTCGAGGCCGCCGTGCGCGAAGGCCATGTCGGCGCGGTCATGGGTGCCTACAACTCCGTCTATGGCAAACCGGCCTGCGCGAACCCGCTGCTGCTGACGGAACTGTTGCGAAAGCAGTGGGGTTTTGACGGCCATGTCGTTTCCGATTGCGGCGCGATCTACGATATTTACGCCAACCATCAATTCACGGCCACGCCGCCGGAGGCCGCCGCCGCCGCCGTCAAGGCCGGCGACGACCTGTGTTGCGGCAAGGATTACAACGCGCTGGTGCGCGCGGTCAGACAGGGATTGATTTCGGAGGCGGAAATCAACACCGCGGTCGGGCGCGTGCTGGAAGCGCGGTTCCGGCTCGGATTGTTTGACCCGCCGGACAAGGTGCCGTACGCGCAAATTCCCATTTCGCAGAATGACACGCCCGCACACGAGGCGCAGGCGCTGAAGATGGCGCGCGAATCCATCGTGCTGCTGAAAAACGACGGTCTGCTGCCGCTCGACCGCACCAAAATCAAACGCATTGCCGTCATCGGCCCCAATGCGGATTCGGTGCCGGTGTTGCTGGGCAATTACAACGGCACACCCGCGCGTCCGGTCACCATTCTCGAAGGCATCAAAAACGCCGTCGGCCCGAATATCCAGGTGGTTTATGAACCGGGCTGTCCGCTGGCACTGGGACGGGACGGAGCGGGGCGGCCGGACGCGCAATCGTGGACCCGGACCATTTCGTCCGCGTGGATGTCGGACGTGATCATTTATGTCGGCGGCATCAACCCGCGGCTCGAAGGCGAGGAAATGGAGGTGGATTATGATGGTTTCAACGGCGGCGACCGCACGGTAATCGAATTGCCGTCGGTGCAAGGGGAATTGCTCGAGGCCTTGCAGGGGGCCGGCAAGCCGGTCGTATTCGTCAACTGCAGCGGCAGCGCCATCGCCATGCCTTGGGCGGTCACCAACCTGCCGGCGATCCTGCAGGCGTGGTATCCGGGTGAACAGGGCGGACGCGCCGTGGCCGACGTCCTCTTCGGCGACGTGAATCCCGCCGGGCGTCTGCCGGTCACTTTTTACCACGCCACCACCGACCTGCCGGCATTTGAAAACTATTCGATGTCCAACCGCACCTACCGTTATTTCAACGGCCGGCCGGACTTCGCCTTTGGCCACGGTTTGAGCTACACCAAATTTGATTACACCAATCCGAAACTCAACGGGACGAATTTTACCGCGGGCGACACGATCAAGCTCGCGTTTTCCCTGCTTGACTCCGGCGGGTGGGACGGCGATGAGGTGGCACAGGTTTATTTCCGGCACCTGAATTCCGCCCAACCCCAACCCCGGCTGGCGTTGTGCGGCTTTGCGCGGATTCATTTGCAGGCCAACCAGGGGGGCAGAATCACCATCAACATTCCCGCGGAGCGGTTCCGCAGTTGGGACACAACCAAAAAGCAATATACCGTCGAGCCCGGGAACTACGAACTGCTGGTGGGCGCCGCATCCGATGACATCCGCCTGCGCGTGCCGGTGACCATTGCCGCCGCGCCATGACCCGGCAATTTTTAAAAAACTGACAACCGGCAAAAAAACTGAGAGGGTGTTTCCCATGAAACTCCCCGTCAAAAAATCCACGACGGTCGTTGTCGCACTGGTTTTTTCCCTTTTCACCCGGGTCCACGGCGCTGCCGGCGAAGCCCCGCCCCCCGGGGAACCCTTGAGCCTGTGGTATCGCCAGCCCGCGACCAATTGGGTGAGTGCGCTGCCCGTGGGCAACGGCCGGCTCGGGGCGATGGTTTTCGGCGGCATCGAGCGCGAGCGTCTTCAGCTCAACGAAGACACGCTCTGGGCCGGCGGGCCGTATGACCCGGACAACACCCATGCGCTCGCCGCGCTGCCGGAGGTGCGCCGGCTGATTTTCGAAGGCAAATATGCCGAGGCGCAGAAACTCGCCAGCCAAAAAATGATGGCCCAACCATTGCGCCAAATGCCGTACGAAACACTCGGCGATTTGTGGCTGGCCTTTCCAACGAACACGCCGGTCACGGATTACCGCCGGGATTTGAATCTCGACACCGCCGTCGCCAGCGTCAGCTATACCGCCAATGGCGTTCATTTCAAACGCGAAATTTTTTCCAGCCCGGTGGACCAGGTCATCGTCGTGCGGCTGACGGCTGACAAGCCGGGACAGATTTCCTTCACTGCCGGAATGGACACCCCGCAGCGAGCCGCGATTGAAATCGAAGACGTCTACACCCTCGTGATGAATGGAACCAATGGCGGTTCAAGTGGCATCGCCGGCGCGTTGAAATTTCAAGCGCGCGTGCGCGTGCTGGCACAGGGCGGACAAACCAGCGCCTTAAAAACGACTCCCTTGATCGGCTCCGTTTTGCCTTACGCCTCGATCAGTTTCAGTTCCATTTCCGTCACCGGCGCAGATTCGGCCACCATTCTCATCGCTGCCGCCACCAGCTACAAAAACTATCACGATGTCAGCGGCAATCCCGAATCCATCGTCCGCGGGCAAATCGCCGATGCCGGCATCAAGCCATTCCTAAAGTTGCTCGCGGCACACGTTGCCGAACATCAGAGATTGTTCCGCCGTGTTGAATTGAACCTCGGCGAGACGGAGGCGATGAAACTGCCGACGGACGAGCGCATCCGACATTTCGCCGACGGCAACGATCCGCAACTGGCCGCGCTGTATTTTCAGTTTGCCCGCTACCTTCTGATTTCCAGTTCGCGGCCCGGCGGCCAGCCGGCGAATTTACAGGGTCTGTGGAACGATTCCCTGTCGCCGCCGTGGGACAGCAAATACACCATCAACATCAACACCGAGATGAATTACTGGATCGCCGAGCCGGGCAACCTGGACGAATGTGTCGAGCCGCTCACGGCAATGGTGCTGGACCTCGCGCAGACCGGCACGCACACGGCCCGGGTGATGTATGGCGCGCGCGGCTGGGTGGTCCATCACAACACGGATTTGTGGCGCGCCACTGCACCGATTGACGGCCCGCAATGGGGCCTGTGGCCGATGGGCGGCGCGTGGCTCCTGCAAAATCTTTGGGAACATTACCAATTCACCGGCGACAAAAAATTCCTGGAACACATTTACCCGGCCATGCAGGGTTCGGCGCAATTCTTCCTCGACACGCTGGTCGAGGAGCCCACTCATCACTGGCTCGTCACCTGCCCGTCGCTGTCGCCCGAAAATTCACATCCCAACGGCGCGAGCCTGTGCGCCGGACCGACGATGGACATGGAAATATTGCGCGACCTCTTCGCAAACTGCATCCAAGCATCGGAAATTCTCGGCCGGGACAAAGAATTCCGCCAACAGCTTGCGGCCGCGCGCACCCGGCTCGCGCCGCTGCAAATCGGCTCCGCCGGACAACTGCAGGAATGGCTTGAGGATTGGGACACCCGGGCGCCGGAAATCCACCATCGTCACACCTCGCATCTCTACGGATTGTTTCCCAGCGATCAGATTGACTTTTACACCACGCCCGAACTGGCCGCCGCAGCGAAGAAATCGCTGGAGATGCGCGGCGACAAGGCAACCGGCTGGGCGACCGCCTGGCGCATCAATTTCTGGGCGCGCCTGCACGACGGCGATCACGCCTACGCCATCCTGCAATATCTGCTGGCTCCGGAGTTCACCTACCCGGACCTGTTCGACTCGTGCCCGCCCTTTCAGATTGACGGCAACTTCGGCGGCGCTTCCGGCATCGCCGAAATGCTGCTGCAAAGCCAGAACGGCGGAATTGAATTTCTGCCCGCGCTGCCGAAGGCCTGGCCCAACGGCAGCGTGAACGGCCTGCGCGCCCGCGGCGGCTTCGAGGTGGACATGGTTTGGGCGGACGGGAAGCTGACGTCCGCCACCGTGCACTCGCTCCTGGGAAATCAGTGCCAGGTGCGTTACGGTGAAAAAATGGTTGAATTGAAAATCAAATCCGGGGGCACGGCGCATCTGGATGGCAGCCTCCAATCAATTTCCAAACCGTGAAAAAACTTTTTCCCGCCTTACTGATCATTGCAGGCGCAGCCGCGGTATTGCATGCCGGCGATCTCTCGCTGTGGTACCGGCAGCCGGCGGGAGGCACGGTTAACGGAACAGCGCCGCCTTTCATCAATGAAGCGCTGCCCATCGGCAACGGGCGGATCGGCGGGCTGATTGCCGGCGGCCCTTCGCTCGAACGGATCGTGCTCAATGAGGACAGCCTGTGGACCGGCGGCGAAAATCCCCCGGGTAACGACGGCACAATGGGCGCCTACCAATGCCTGGGCAACCTGTTCATCAATCTGCCGGGCCACGAAAATTTCGCCGATTACCGGCGGGACCTCGATATTGGCAACGCGCTGGCGCACGTGAGTTACCAGTCGGGCGGCGTGAATTACCGCCGCGAATATTTTTGCAGCCATCCCGACGGCGTCCTGGTCGTGCGGCTCACCGCCGACCGGCCCGGCAGTTACACCGGCAGCATCGAATTGAACGACGCCCACGGCGCACAAACCGTCGTCGGGAAAAATCGCCTGACGGTTGCCGACACCCTCAACAACGGGCTGAAATACGAGGCGCAATTGATCGTGGTCCCCGATGGCGGTTCATTGCAAACCAGCGGCCCGGCGCTGGAATTCAAAAACTGCAACGGCCTGACGCTCATCGTCGCCGCGGGCACAGACTACGCCATGGATTACGCCGCGAACTATCGCGGCCCGGACCCGCACGCACACGTGACCGAACAGGTCGAAATGGCCGCTGCGAAAAAATACGACGACCTCAAGGCCGACCACGAAAAGGATTTTCATGCGCTGTTTGACCGTGTCGCCATTGACCTAGGCGCTTCTTCCGCCGCCCAGACCGCCCTGCCGACCGACCGGCGCAAACTGGAGGCATTCCGAACCGTTGATCCTGGATTGGAGGCGCTTCTGTTCCAATACGGACGTTATCTGCTGATTTCGTGTTCGCGCCCCGGCGGCCTGCCCGCAAACCTTCAGGGCCTCTGGAACGACAACAACAGTCCGCCGTGGCATTCCGATTATCACGCGAACATCAACGTGGAGATGAATTACTGGCCCGCCGAGGTCGCGAACCTGTCCGTGTGCCATCTGCCATTCTTCGACCTCGTGCTGAGCCAGCTCCCGGCCTGGCGCAAGGCCACCGCCGCCTCGCCCGAACTCGTAACGCCTGCCGGCGCGATGACCACCCGCGGCTGGGCCATCCGTACTTCGCATAATATCTATGGCGGCATGGGCTGGAAGTGGGACAAGACGGCCAACGCCTGGTATTGCCACGGATTCTGGGAACACTACGCCTTCACCGGCGACAAAAAATATCTGAAGCAAACGGCCTGGCCGGTGATGAAGGAAACCTGCGAATTCTGGATGGACCATTTGAAGGCCCTGCCCGACGGCCGGCTGGTCGTGCCCAACGGCTGGTCACCCGAACATGGGCCGACCCTGGACGGCGTGAGTTACAACCAGGAAATTGTCTGGGACCTGTTCAACAACGCGGTCGCCGCGGCGGATGTACTCGGCGAGGACAAGGAGTTTCGCAATAAAATTGCCGCCCTGCGGGACAAGCTGGCCACCCCGGGCATCGGTAGCTGGGGCCAGCTGCTCGAATGGATGACCGAATTGCACGACCCGAAATATCCGGAACTCGACACCACCAACGACCACCACCGCCACACGTCACATCTGTTCGGGGTGTATCCCGGCGCGCAGATCAGCACCGTCAAAACACCCCGGCTGGCGGCGGCGGCAAAGGTTTCCATCAACGCGCGCGGCATTGCGCCGGACAGCGACGTGCGGGAATGGTCGTTCGCCTGGCGCACCGCTCTCTTTGCGCGTCTGCACGACGGCGAGAGGGCGCATGCCATGCTCCAGCAGTTGTTCGCCACGCGCAACACCTGCCCCAATCTCTTCGGGCTGCATCCGCCCATGCAGATGGACGGCAACTTCGGCATTACCGCCGGCATGTGCGAAATGCTGCTGCAATCGCACGAGGATGAAATCAATCTGCTGCCCGCGCTGCCGAAAGCCTGGCCCGATGGCAGTGTGAAGGGCCTGCGCGCCCGCGGCGGTTTCGAAGTGGACATCACCTGGAAGGACGGAAAGCTGGTTTCCGCCACAATCCATTCGTTGCTCGGCAACCCTTGCCACCTGCGCTACGGCAACGTGACCCGCGACGCGAAAATCAAGAAGGGCAAATCGTTCCAGTGGGACGGGCAACCGGCGATCAAACCAGATTGACCCGGGAGCTTGATGGTAAAGGTAGGGCGGGCAGTCCCCTGCCCGCCGTTCGGTTGAATAAATTTTCGGCGCGCACGGAGTGACGCGCCGTACCTGATCAACCAATTTGTTTCAACGCCTCCCATTCGCACGCGGCGTATTTTCCAATGAGCTTGTCGTAGATTTTCGCGGCCTTCGGGTTCGGGCGGATTTCGCTGTTCGGAATCGGGTTGGTGAAACCGGCCACCACTTTGTCCCATTTCGGCTTTTTCCCGGCCTGGACGAGCCAGCCGTGCGCCGCCTGCAACGCAGCGCCCAGCGCCGCGCTCTTGGAAACCTCGATGCGCTCGACGCGGCAGTTCATCACGTCGGCCATCACCCGCAGGAGCTGCGGGTTGTTCGACGCGCCGCCGGTCGCGAGGATTTTTTCCGGCGCGACCTGCATCCATTGCGAGTGCAGCCGCATGGACATCATCTGCGCCTCGAAAATGGCGCGGCCGTTGGCCGCGGCGTCCTTTTCGTCCAGATCAAAGCGGTGGACTCCGGGGCAGTTCACGCGCGGGACGATTTCCGCCTCAAACCACGGCAACAGGATTCCGCCACCGTTGCCGGGTTTGGTCTGCGCGAGCAATTTGCCGAAGGCGGCCCAATCCTTGATGCCGTAACATTCGCGGACTTTTTCCCGGGCCAGCGACCCGTTCTTGAAACAAATCAAAGTCATGTAACCGCCTGCCGGCGAACCGAACACATGCCCTTCTCCATGTGCATCGGTCTGGCATTTCTTCATCGAGCCAAAAAAGGTGTCGCTGGTGCCCAGGCTGATCGCGACCTGGCCGGGCTGGATGAGGCCGAGGCCGATGACGCTGGCCGGGTTGTCACCGGTCCAGACGGTGGCGAGCGCTTCGGGGTTGAGCCCGAATTTCCGGACGAAATAGGCGCTGACCTTGCCGATGACATTTCCGGACGCGGCGAGCGGCGGAAGCTTTTTGTTCAAATCCGGCGCGGTGGCCGCCAGCGCTCCCGAGTGCCAGGACTTTTTTTGGATGTCCATCAGGTTCATGCCCGCGCCGTCGCCGTGGTCGATCGGCGCGATTTTGCCGGCGAGCAATGACGCCATGAACGAGCTGACCAGCGCGATGCTCGCGGTCTGGCCATAGGCTTTCGGCGCGGTCTTGTAAAACTTGCGGATTTGCGGGCCGGTGAATCGCTCGAACGCATCCGAGCCGGTGGCCTCAGCTGTGGCCTTGATGCCGCCGAGCTTTTTCCGGATTTCGGCGCATTCGGCCGCCGTGGAGGAATCCATCCAGATGGGCGAGGTTAAACGCGAAAAAACGCCGCGTAAATTTTCGACCAAGGATTTTTTGGGATCCAACTTCGCGAGCGCGCCGGCGGCACGGTCATTGAGATAAATGGAGCCGTGTTGCTGGCCGCTGCCGCTGACGGCGAGGATTTCGCCCAGCCCCACGCCGTCCTTTTTCATCCCGGCGAACAGCCGGTCAAGCGCCTCGACCCACATCAACGGCGGGCTGTGTTTGACCAGCGGATCGGGATGGGGCAGGACGCCGTTCCGGGTTCCGTAGTGCGGCAATGCCTGGTCGAAGTTCAGTGATTTTTCATAAACCACCTTGCGGCGGTCGACGTCGATGACGACGGCGCTCAAGCTTTGGGTGCTGGAATCGAGTCCGAGAAATAGTTTGGCCATGGAATTTTGAATGTGTTGTTTGCTTCTGATTAGGTAACAATAAATTCGCACCATGCAACCGAAAACCGCGCTTTGGCTCCATTTTTATAGGATTGTCCTGCTCGGCGCGGTCGCGGCCCATGCCATGCCTAGCCCGGCTGCGCCGGGTCGAATTGACCGGCAGGCACTGGTGACGCGGCATAACGTCGTGCTGCACCGGTTTGACGCGGACAATCCGTTGACCGTCGGCAATGGCGGGTTCGCCTTCACCGTGGATGCCACCGGGTTGCAGACCTTTCCCGAAGCGTTCGAAAACACGATCCCGCTCGGCACACTGTCGGACTGGGGCTGGCACACGGCCCCCAATCCCAACAACTGGAGCATCGACCGTTTTCAATTCAAGGAATTCCCCGACCTCAATGGACGGCTCGTGCCATACGCCGACGCGCCGGGCAGCCGGCAAACGCCCGAAATCAAGTGGCTACGGGCCAATCCGCACCGGTTGCACCTGGGGCAAATAGGTCTCGTTCTGAAACATGCCGACGGTTCGCTGGCGCAGACGAATGATTTGACCGACATCGAACAGACGCTGGATTTGTGGGACGGCAGGATTGTGAGCTTCTTCAGGTTCGACGGCCAGCCGATCACGGTGGAAACGGTTTGCGATCCGAAGCTCGACGCGCTTGCCGTGCGTGTGAATTCGCCGTTGCTGAAAGCAGGCCGGTTAAAAATTCAAATCCATTTTCCCTACGGCACGGGTGAAACGGCCACGGCGGACTGGAGTAAACCGGACGCGCATGAAACAATCTTGAACCAGCCGGATTCAGGCTCCGCCGAATTTCATCGCCAGCTGGACGACGACATTTATTTCGCAACGGCAGGCTGGTCGAAAGGCGCGACGATCACCAATACGGCCAGGCATCAATTTGAAATTCTGCCGGCCAAAAATTCCGCCGAATTGAGATTGGTCTGCGCCTTTTCGCTGGAACAATTGTCGGCCAAGAATCTGCCGACGTTCCTTCAAGCGAAACATGCGGCGCAAAAAAGTTGGAACCAATTCTGGCAAACCGGCGGCGCGATTGATCTGTCCGGCAGCAAGGATCCCCGCTGGTTTGAACTCGAACGGCGCATCGTGCTGTCGCAATACCTCACCGCCATCCAGGACGCCGGGGAATGTCCGCCGGCGGAGACCGGCCTGACCTACAACACCTGGGAAGGCAAGTTTCACCTGGAAATGCACTGGTGGCATGAGGCGCAGTTCGCGTTGTGGGACCGGCTGCCGCTGCTGGAAAAAAGCCTCGGCTATTATCAGAAAATCCTGCCGCGAGCGAAAGCCACGGCAAAAAAACAAGGGTACGCCGGGGCGCGCTGGCCGAAGATGACCGGCCCGAGCGGCGCAGAATCGCCGTCGCCGGTCGGACCTTTCCTCATCTGGCAGCAGCCACATCCGATTTTTTACGCCGAATTGTGCTATCGCGCCCATCCCGACCGCGACACGCTCTCCAAATACCTGGACCTCGTCCAGCAAACGGCGGATTTCATGGCGAGCTACGCCACGTGGGACGAAAAGACGAAGCGCTACGTCCTCGGCCCGACGCTGCAAAGCGCGCAGGAAATTTTCCCCAAGAACAAGACTTTCAACCCCACCTTTGAACTGACGTACTGGCGTTGGGGGCTGGCGACGGCACAGGATTGGCGCACACGCCTGGGCCTGCCGCGCGTTGAAAAATGGGACGCCGTCCTGAAGAACCTTGCCCGCCCGCCGGTCAGTGACGGTAAATACCTCTTTGCCGAAACCGCGCCGGATTCCTATACGAACCCGCGATGGAACCGGGACCATCCCGCCGTGGTCGGCGCGTTGAGTTTCGTGCCCGGCCCGGAAATTGATGTGGAAACCATGCGGAACACGCTGGATTGGGTCTGGCAGAACTGGAACTGGCCGGATACGTGGGGCTGGGATTATCCGTTGCTGGCGATGACCGCGGCGCGGCTGGGTGAACCGGACCGGGCCGTGGATGCCTTACTGCTCGACACGCCGAAAAATCACTACGCACTCAACGGCCAGGTTTACCAGCGGCCCGGCCTGACGGTTTATCTGCCGGCCAACGGTGGATTGCTGTATGTCGCGGCACTTATGGCTGCCGGCTGGGACGGCGCGCCGAAACGCAATGCACCCGGTTTCCCGGACAACGGTCAGTGGCAGGTGCGGTGGGAGAACCTGCGGCCGGCGCCATGATCAGCGCCATGACCATGGATACCAGACTGCCGGCCATCAGTGAAATCGCCAGGCCTTGAAAAATCGGGTCGCACAAAATCACCGTCGCACCCACCGCCACCGCCAGTGCCGCAAGCAGGATCGGCCCTCAACCCAAGGCGGTGCTTGTTTCACTTCGCCTGTCCGGGGCTATTGTCTGTCGGGCTTTCCGCCTTCATCAGATTTCGGCGCGACAAGTCAGCCCTGCCCGTTTCAACTTTCAGGGGCAAATGGACAAAACAACCGCTGAAATTTTTCGATCTCCGCCCGAATGTCTTCCCGGCTCACCACCGCCGAAATCGCGCACAGGCCGTCGGCTCCCGCCCGAATCACCTCCGGCGCGTTGGCCAGATTGATTCCGCCGATGGCAACAAGCGGAATCTTCACCGCGCTCTTAATCTGGCGAATCAATTGAATCCCGGCGGGCCGGCCGGCATCCGTTTTGGTTTGCGTCGTGAATATCGGAGAAACACCCAGATAATCCGCTCCCGCCGCTTCGGCCTGCCGGGCTTCGGCGAGGGAGTGGACGGTCAAACCGATAATCTTTTCTTTGCCGAGCAGTTTTCGCGCAGCCGGGAGCAGCAGATCTTCCTGGCCCAGATGAACGCCATCGGCCTCAACCGCCTGTGCGATGTCCACCCGGTCATTGATCAGGAAAAGCGTCCGGCAACAGAGCTTTCTCAAAACCACGGCCTCGGCAAACAGTTCCGCAGTGGAGGCATCCGGACGGCGGTATTGGACCACTTCCACACCGGCGGCGACGGCGTTTTGTACATCGCTGACATTGCCGGCCCGGCTCAATTTCGAGTCCGTGATGAAGTAATAACCTTTCACGCTTCGATGCGTTGCATCTTTTCAACGGTCGGCTGGTCCAGGTTGTAAAGGCAGTCAAACAACGCGGCTTTGAATGACGCCGGACCGCGTGATTTTTTCGCGGCCAGTTCCGCTGCGATTCCATAGCAGGCCAGCGCGCCAGCCGCCGCCTGACGGTAATCCGGCTCGACGGCGGCGAAGGCGCCGATGACGGAAGCCGCCATGCAACCGGTGCCCACGACACACGTCATCAGGGCATCCCCGTTTTTGACGCGATAAATCCCCCGGTCATCGGCTACCATGTCCACTTCGCCCGTGATCACCACCGTGGCTTGACGGCGGACGGCGAGCGTTTGCGCCAGCGTTTCCAGGTCAGTCCCGACTTTGGTGGCATCCACGCCTTTGGTCCGGATGTTGGCTCCGCTGACGCGGGCGATTTCGGAAGCATTCCCTTTGATGACATTAATTTTGACCTGGTCCAGCAGTTCGAACACCTTGCGGTCGCGCAATTCCGTGGCGCCGGCGCCGCACACGTCCAGAATCACCGGGATACCTTTCCGGTTCGCGCTGGCGGCCGCTGTTTTCATCGCCTCCACAAAATCCACGGTCAACGTACCGATATTCAGCACCAGGGCGGAGGCAATTTGCGTCATGTCGGCCACTTCCTCCGGGGCATGGGCCATGACGGGCGACGCGCCGAGGGTTTTGACGATTTGGGCGCAATCGTAAATCGTCACCCAGTTCGTCAAATGATGCACGACCGGAGCTTCCCGGCGCACTTTTTGCAACAAATCGAATGCCTTCAATTGTGTGTTCATAGCCTGCACACGTGGTTCTCCTCGCGCAGCCGTAGTTACGACGTTCGATACTACCCGGCTTCTTCCTCGAATGCTGAAACGCAAAAAAAACCAACAAAAAGTGGCGCACCCATCAGGAGTTGAACCTGAAACCTTCTGATCCGTAGTCAGACGCTCTATCCAATTGAGCTATGGGTGCACCAAAAAGGAGTTGTAAGTTACGTATCGGAGGCCGTACGCGCAAGGAATTTCACCCCACCCGGTCATCAGCCCTCTCCGACCTCATCTACGGTAACACCGACTTTTGAGTCAACTCGTGCCTGTCCAGACGCAAAATTACTGTTGCCAGTTCGCGTTCTTTTGCTATTCTTAGTGTCCCTTTCGCCAGGTTTGGCGGGGGAAAAACGGCCTTAAATTTCGCCTTCGAGTGAAGGCGGAGGCCACAATCACATCAAACTCACTCCCGTGTTCCGCGGGATGGTTCGTTCGTAAAAAACGTGACGGGCTCTCAACCAAAGGAAAATTGTGATAAGCATTGGCATTAAGGAATTGTTGGAATCGGGCGTCCATTTCGGTCACCAGACCAAGCGCTGGAACCCCAAGATGAAGCCGTTCATCTTCGACGCGCGCAACGGCATCCACATCATTGACCTCAGCAAGACGCTCGTGCAACTCGAAGCCGCGTGCGACTTCCTGTCCCAAACGGTCCGCAAGGGCGGCAAGGTCATCTTCGTCGGCACCAAAAAGCAGGCCCAACAATGCGTCAAGGACACCGCCAAGGAATGCGGCCAGTTCTTTGTGACCGAACGCTGGCTCGGCGGCACGTTGACGAATTACAACACCATCAAAACGTCCATCAAGCGCCTGAAGGAAATTGAGAAAATGGACGCGGACGGTTCGATCAACAATTACGTCAAGCAGGAGCAGGCGGTCATCCGCCGCGAAGCCGGCCGGCTCCACAAATATTTTGACGGCATCCGCGCGATGGACAAGATTCCCGCCGCGATGTTCGTCGTGGACATCAAACGCGAGCACAACGCCGTCGCCGAGGCCCGCAAACTCAAGGTGCCCATCATTGCCGTCGTGGACACGAATTGCGATCCCGACCTCGTGACTTTCCCCATCGCCGCAAACGACGACGCCATCCGGTCCGTCCGCACGATCCTGGCCACCATCGGCCAAACCATCACGCTGGCGCAGGCGGAGTTTGAGTCCAAGCGTTCGCGCCGCGCCGCGGAGGAAGCGGCAGCGGAAGCCCAACCCGCGCCGGAGGCCCCGGCCACGCCGGTTGAGGCCGCGCCGCAGGCCGCGGCTTGACGGCCAGCCAGCCGGGAGAAATTCCGGCGGCTCCTCAACCCTCAACTCTCAACCAAAGAACAATTGATATGTCTCAAATTACTGCTGCTGACGTTGCCAAACTTCGTGAAATGACGAACGTGGGCATGATGGATTGCAAAAAGGCGCTCACCGAGGCGAAGGGCGATCTCAAGGTGGCCGTGGATATTCTGCGCAAAAAGGGGCAGGCCACTGCCGCCGTGAAGTCTGCGCGCGAGGCCAAAGAAGGCGCCATCACCCAGCACATCGCGTCGAATGGAAGACTCGGCGTGCTCGTGGAAGTGAACAGCGAGACGGATTTTGTGGCCCGCAACGATCTGTTCCGTGCGTTTTGCGATGAGGTGGCGAAGCGTTACGCGACTGAGGCCAATCCAAACCTGGACGCCGAACGCGAAGCGATGGTCGCCAAGATCCGCGAGAACATCAAAATCGCCCGGCACGCGAAAATGGAGGTGGTCGGCAACGGATTGGTTGCCGGGTACATTCACACCGGCGCGAAGGTTGGCGTGCTCGCCGAAGTCGGCGCGGGCAAGGCTGAGACCGTGGCGAAAGAGGAGTTCAAGCAACTGGTCAAGGACATCACGCTGCAGATCGCGGCGGGCCATCCGCACGCGGTTTCGCGCGAGCAGGTGACGGCGGAGGTCATTGCCAAGGAACGCGAAATTGCCGCGCAATCCGACCGCCTCAAGGGCAAGCCAGCCCAGGCGATGGAAAAAATCCTGCAGGGCGTGCTGGATAAATTTTTTCAGACCTACTGCCTCGTGGACCAGGGCTTTGTGAAGCGGAACTCCGAAATCAGCGTCAAGGAGCACGTGGCACAAGTCGCCAAGCAGCTCGGCGACGACATTACCATCCGCCGGTTCGTGCGGTTCCAGGTCGGCGAAAGCGCCTGACCGGAAATTCAAGATTGCCCGGGCGTCCGCAAGGGCGCCCTTTTTCATTCCAGCCGCGGAGCGACGATCGAAAACAGCCCGCAGTTTCAACTGTGGGTAAAATTTCAACCCCCTTTGGCCGTCTCTTTGATTTCAAGCCGGTCAAAAACTTTTTGAAACCATTGATAAACATTCGGGATTGGCCCCACGTGGCTTTGGATTGACGAAAGGTCCGGCGGCTGTTAAAAATTTCCGCGATGCGGAGCCCACTTCCAGTTTTATGACAGCCATCAAAAAGCCGAAATTTCACCGGATTCTGCTCAAGCTCAGCGGCGAGGCGCTCGGAGGCGAAGGCGGGATGGGCATCAGCGCCGCGGCTTTGCAACTCATGGCCGAACAAATCCGCGAAGTGCGCGAACTCGGCGTGCAGGTGGTGGTGGTCGTCGGCGGCGGGAATATTTTTCGCGGCCTGCCGGGCAGTGAACGCGGCATCGAGCGCGCCACCGGCGATTACATGGGCATGCTGGCCACCATCATCAACGCGCTGGCGTTGCAGGATGCGCTGGAAAAAATCGGCTCGCCCACCCGCGTACAAAGCGCCATCGCCATGTCGCAGGTTGCCGAGCCGTTCATCCGCCGGCGCGCGGTGCGGCACCTGGAAAAGGGCCGCGTGGTCATCTTCGGCGGCGGCACGGGCAATCCGTATTTTTCCACCGACACCGCGGCGGCCCTGCGCGCCAACGAGATCGGCGCCGAGGTGATTTTGAAGGCGACCAAGGTGGACGGCGTCTATGATTCCGACCCGAAGAAGAATGCGAAGGCCAGACGTTTCGAGCAAATCACGTATCTCGAAGCGTTGCAA
The DNA here is from genome assembly GCA_052145735.1 of Limisphaerales bacterium. GTDB lineage: Bacteria > Verrucomicrobiota > Verrucomicrobiia > Limisphaerales > UBA11358 > UBA11358. Next base: position 1,297 of record JBKQOA010000123.1, on the reverse strand, counting down.
CGGCAGCTCAAGGTGATGGATTCCACGGCGTTTTCGCTGTGCATGGACAACAAGATGCCCATCATCGTTTTTGATCTGTTCAAGCCGCACAATTTGCGCCGCGTCGCCCTGGGCGACAAGGTGGGCACGCTGGTGACGGGATGAGGAAATGGAGTAACGGAGCAATGGAGTGGTGGGAAGTAAATCGAGGCTGAACAAGTTGCCATTGATCCATGCCTGAACTCCCCGAAGTCGAAGTGCTCGCGCGCCATTTGCGCCCGCTGATATGCGGCAAAACCATCCGTAGTGTGAGCGTCCGGCGGGCCAAAGTATTGCGGCCGACTTCGCTGCGAGTATTCCGCAAGACTTTGCAGGGTGCGAAATTTACCGGCGTGACACGTCGTGGCAAATACCTTCTGTTTCAGCTTCGCCTGAGGTCGAGCCGTGAGCCCATGACGCTGCTGGGACACTTGGGCATGACCGGCCGGATTTATCTCGCCCGTAAAAATGAGCGTCTGCCCGGGCATGCGGCGGTGGTGCTCGATTTGGGCGGCGAAAATTTGATTTACGAGGACACGCGCTATTTTGGCCGGTTGACGCTGGATGTTTCCGCGGTGAAAAAACTCGGTCCGGAGCCGCTGACTGACGGTTTTGACCGGGCGGCGTTCGCGCAGTCGCTGAAACGTTCGCGGCAGGCCATCAAGGTGCGGTTGCTGGATCAAACCTTAGTGGCCGGCATCGGCAACATCTATGCCAGCGAAGCATTGTTCCGGGCGCGTATTTCGCCGCGGTTGCCGGCGCGAAAACTGGCAGTGGCACAGGTTAAGCGGCTTTGGCGGGCAATTCGTGAAATATTGGGCGAGGCCATTGCGCACGGCAGCACCGTGCCGTTGAATTTTGGCGGGAACAGTTCGGACGGATTGTTTTATTTTGGCCGGGCGCCGGGCGCGCCGGATTATTACGAGGAACGATTAAGGGTTTACGACCGCGAGGGGCGGCCCTGTTATCGTTGCCGCAGCCTGATCCGGCGCATCCAACAGGCCGGCCGGAGCACATTTTATTGCCCGGGTTGCCAGCAGGCGTGACGAATCGGTTTGACGCGACGTTTGCTGGTTTGATACTCTTTTTGCCCTTTGGATTCCAGAGTAGCTCAATGGTAGAGCGCGCGGCTGTTAACCGTGATGTTGTAGGTTCGAGCCCTACCTCTGGAGCCATTTGTTATAGCTTGTGCTTCAATGGTTTCGGAGGAGTTGGGTCCAAAACGGACACCGAAACGGACACCAGTTCATTCACCCCGTCAGAATTCGCGATTACCGGT
>JBKQOA010000122.1:0-22747 GCA_052145735.1 Limisphaerales bacterium | reverse complement strand
TCAGGAGGCAAGGACATCAATAACCCTAAAATCCCTGTGAAATTTGTTGTTGAGCACGGGGAGTTGATTTTCCAAAGAACCGGCTGAACGCCGTCAATCCAGTCTGCAATACGCCGCCAGCCCCTGGATTCCGCCCTCGCGCCCAAACCCACTTTCCTTGTAGCCGCCGAACGGACTCGTCGGGTCGAACTTGTTGTAGGTGTTCGCCCAGACGACGCCGGCGCGGAGTTGGTTCACGATCTTGAAAATCTTGCTGCCCTTGTCCGTCCACACGCCGGCGCTCAGGCCGTAGGGCGTGTTGTTTGCGCGTTCCACGGCTTCTTCCGGGGTGCGGAACGTCATCACGCTCAACACCGGCCCGAAGATTTCCTCCTGCGCCACGCGGTGCGAGGCCGTGACGCCGGTGAGGAACGTGGGCGGATACCAGTAGCCGCGTGCGGGCAGCGGGCAGCGCGATTGCACCACCTCCGCGCCTTCATCCGCGCCGCTTTGGACCAGCTCGCGGATTTTTTCCAGCTGGGGTTTGTTGTTGATCGCGCCGATGTCGGTGTTCTTGTCGAGCGGATTGCCGAGGCGCAAAGTCTGGATGCGGTCGCGCAGTTTGCGGACGACCGTAGGGTAAACGCCTTCCTGCACCAGCAACCGCGAGCCGGCGCAACAGACGTGGCCCATGTTGAAATAAATCCCCGCAATGATTCCTTCGATGGCCTGGTCGATCGGCGCGTCCTCGAAAATGATGTTCGCCGCCTTGCCGCCGAGTTCGAGCGTGATCCGTTTGCCTGTGCCGACGATCATTTGGGCGAGCTGCTTGCCGACCTCCGTCGAGCCGGTGAACGCGATTTTGTTCACGTCGGGGTGCTGGACGATGGCGGTGCCGGTTTCGCCCACGCCGGTGATGACATTGACGACACCTTCGGGCAATTCCGCTTCCTGGAAAATCTGCGCCAGCCGCAGCAGCGTCAGGCTCGTTGTTTTGGACGGTTTGATGACGACGGTGTTGCCGCAGCAGAGCGCGGGTGCGATTTTCCACGCGGCCATGAGCAGCGGGAAATTCCAGGGAATGATCTGGCCGGCAACGCCCAGCGGCCGCGGGGTGCGCCCGGGAAAGGCATAGTTCAGCTTGTCCGCCCAGCCGGCATGATAAAAGAAATGCGCGGCCACGAGCGGCAAATCCACGTCGCGCGTTTCCTTGATGGGCTTGCCGCCGTCCATGGATTCCAGCACGGCCAGTTCCCGCATCTTTTCCTGGATGATGCGCGCGATGCGATAAAGATATTTACCGCGTTCCCGTCCCGGCATTTTGCCCCAGACTTTTTCGTAGGCCCGCCGCGCCGCCTTGACCGCCCGGTCCACGTCCGCGGCGTCGCCGAGGGCGATTTCGGTGAGCTGGTCTTCGTTGGCGGGATTGATGGAGGGGAAATGCTTCCCGGAATGCGGCTTGACGAACCGGCCGTTGATGAACAACTCGTGCCGCGGTGCAATGATGTAATTTTTTGACTCCTCCGGCGCGGGCGCGTAATCCCATTTGGTACCGAAGTTCAACCGGCGTTCGCGCAGCGGAACGACGGCGTGCCCATTTGATGTCGGGGTGACAGCGCGCTTGGCGGAAAGTTTGCGGGAGATGGCTTTGGGTTTGGTTTTCATTTCAATGCCTTGTAGCCGCCGACTTAAGGAGGGTCATTCCTCCGTCAGGATAAAAAGTTAGAGCCTCCTCACGTCGGCTGCTACGAAATGGTTGATTGGATTTCACGGCAGCGAGAAATAATCCGCGCCCTGGTAGTTTCCGTCCACGGTTTTGGCAATTTGCATGAGGACGTCGTTGACGAGCGTGCTCGCGCCGAAGCGGAACAGGTCCGGCGTGAGCCAGTCGTTGCCGAGGGTTTCCTTGACCATCACGAGCCAGGCGAGCGCCTGTTTGGCGTTGCGGATGCCGCCGGCGGGTTTCATGCCGATGCGGACGCCGGTGGCAAAAAAGTGGTCCCGGATGGCCTCCAGCATCACGAGGGTGACGGGCATCGTGGCGGCGGGCTGGATCTTGCCGGTGCTGGTCTTGATGAAATCCGCGCCCGCCTGCATGGCGATTTCGCTGGCGAGGCGGACATTGTCGTAGGTGACAAGTTCACCGGTTTCGAGAATCACCTTCAGGTGTGCCGGACCGCAGGCTTCCTTGGTCGCGGCGATTTCGTCGAACATCTTCGCGTAATCGCCGGAAAGGAACGCGCAGCGGTTGATGACCATGTCGATTTCGTCCGCGCCATCGCCCACGGCGCGGCGGACTTCGTCGAGCTTGGTGCGCAGGGGATATTGGCCGCTCGGGAAACCGGTCGCGACCGATGCCACTTTCACGGGTGAGCTGTCGCCCAGAAATTTCCGCGCGTATTTGACCATGTTCGGGTAAACACAGACCGCGGCGCACGGCGGCACACCGTATTTCGGGTCGGCGGGCTGGAGCGCCTTGCGGCAGAGATAGGCGACCTTGCCGGGCGTGTCTTTGCCTTCAAGCGTCGTCAAATCCATCATGGAGATCGCCATTTTCAGGCCGGCGAGCTTGGCGCTGGTCTTGATGCTGCGTTTGGTGAAGGAGGCGGCGCGTTCCTCGACCATCACCTGGTCAATCGTCGTTTGCGGCGCGAAGCGCGAGGTGCGAAGTGTCGGGACGGACTTGCCTGGTTTCAAACGCACCATGGTTTTCATGCGGCTTAAATCTGAAGGCGGAAGGTCACGACGTCAATGCAGTTTCGAGCGGCCGCGTGCCCGCGTAGCTCCCGTCAAATCGGCGCTGAAATTTATTGGGGAACGATCCGGATCCGCAGGAAATGCATGGGCGTCGAACCGACCGGAGCCAGATCGGTCACGACAACGGTTTCGGTGCCGTCGCCGTTGTCGGTGACGGTCTGTGCGGTGTAGGCGGGGCCGGAATTCCAGGCGCCAGCCGCCAGATCAGTGCAGACTTCGGGAATGTAACTGATGTCCGCCGGCGCGGGATGGGTGCGCTTGAAGGCGACGGTGAGATGATCATTGGTCAGGGCGAACGAAATTGGATTGGCGTTGGGAACGTTGGGGTTGGTGTTGAACGCATATTCGAGGAGGTTGATGATGCCGTCGTGGTCCGGGTCAGCGGTATCGGCGGCGGAGCCGGAATTTTGTGCCGTGCCAAAATACGTTTGCCGCCAGGTCGCCCGGGGACTGATGATGAGTGACACTGGCAAGATGATCAGTGGCTGGTTGGCATCGCCCGTTTGCACCAGGATGGTTGCGCTATTGGTCCCATAAGCCAGACCGGCCGGGTTGAAGGTAACATTTACGACATTCGAGGCGGAAGCGGAGGCAAAGCCGGCATTGCCATCCAGGCCGAGCCAGGGCAGCGGTGTCAGGCGGACGGCGAAATTGGGTTGCAAATAGTTCTGGTTGAACGCGACGGTCGTCCCCTGGTTGCGGGCGGCATTTTGCACGCCGACGGTGCAGGCGTTGGAAACACCCATCGACTGATATTCCATCAGGATTTCACCGGTGGTTTTCAGGATGAGCTGGCAATTGACCGTGGCCGCGGTGCTTTTAAAACGCGCATTTTGAAATTCCAGGGTAAAGGTTCCGTTGATTGTATCTGTAAGCGTGAAGACGTGGCCGGTCGTGATCATTAAGTCATCCCAGAAAAAGGCAATGGCATTGGACGGCGCCGCGGCGCTCGGAAGAATTGTGTTGGTCGAAGTGTCGCCGCTGAACGGGCTGAAGGTGACGAAGCCATTGGGCGAAACGTAAAGCTGCGTAAATGAGTTGGTAAAGAACGGGAAGGCGAATCCGATATTTACGGGGCCGGCGATGCCTTCATCCCTGGCGACTTTTGGCCAAACCAGCGCGGTGAAGTTTGAAGTAATGTCCTGGCCGATGGCTGAAATATCCTTCCAGGCATAAGCCGGGCCGCCCGGTTGGGTGGAATTTATCGCGCTGTAGGCGATTTGATTTGCGTTGGTGACAAAGAGCCAATAGCCGAGCGGCAGTCCGCCGGTGTTGGCAACCGTGAGCGGCACACTTAACGCGGGCGAATTTGAGCCGAGCGTCTGGCTGAGATTCGGGGCGGTGACATTTGCCAGCGGAGGGAGTCCGACATACAGCGCGGCGGAGCGCAAAATGGCCGGGGTATTCAGTGTCACCGGCGAATTGCTGCTGGCGACGGTGAAGGTGAAGTTGCTGAGGGCCACGCCGGCGAAGGTGTCCCACCATGTGCCAGAGTAGGTTCCGGCGTTCAATCCGGCGACCTGCACGGTGCCGGCCACGCTGTTGCTCGCGCCGGGATTGAAAACATTGGTGCGGTTCCAGACCCACGAGGCACTGAAGCTGGAGTTCCCGACCGCGTAAGCGGCGAGTGTCGGCACATACGGGTCGAGCGTGAGGTTGCCAAGATTAACCCAATCCAGACCGGGATTCGTGATTTGGATGAAGTGCGTGCCGGCGGGAACCGCGACGAACGCGGTGAAATTTGTGGTGGTGTCGCTGGCGGTGGCGGGAAACGAAATATTGGTCTGCACGGTCCCGTCGAGAAGAATTTCGAGCCCGGCACCCGAACTGGCAATGGTAAGAATTTGCACGGAAAAGGTTCCCGCCTGTGGATAATTAACATTGAAAATGTACCCATTTGGCGTCATAGAGTTGTGGTAAAAGCCCTGCAGATAACTGGGGGCCGAACCGATTCCATCCGGCGCGCTGGTTCCGACCGTGAAGGTGTCCTGGGAAGCCGTGGCCCAGCCGCCGCCGGGGGCAAAGGCCAGGGGGCCGTTTGCGCCGCCGGTCACCACGGGAATTGATTTGTTCAACACATTTTGATCCCCCAAGCCGGACAACGTGATGAAATCGCTGGTGGCGCGGAAATAGGCGTAATCATTCTCCCCGTCCATGCTGTCCCAGTACCAGGGTTCTTCGTTGCCCGACTGGCCGTTCATGAGGCCGGCCCAGAGCGGGGCATTCACGCCCAATTGCGGCACCCCGTTGGTGCCGCATTCGGCGCCGAAATCCGGTTTGACGGGCTGGGAAGCGGTGATGTCCGGCGCATCCCGCAATCCGACGATCACATCATTCGGATAATCATGGTGGGTATAATAATCGCATTGGTCCCAAATGGGCTGGGTGAGGTCCGAACTGGTGGTGATCAGGTGCTGATAGGGATCCTGCGAGCGAAGGAACAAAGCCATTTCATTGTGCCAGGACTGGACGAGTCCCCACTGCCCGGTTTGCGCGGCATCCGTAAATTGAACCTCATTGAAAAGCTCCCAGGCCATGATTGAAGGCGAGTAACCCCAGCGCGCAACGGCATAGCGCAATTTGCGTTCGGTCAATGCTATCGCGGTCGTGTTTGTGAAAAATTGCACCGGGTCGGTCATAAACCCGTTCGTGCTGCCGATGTTGTTGGTGATGTCGTAGGGATTCTGTCCCCAGTTCGGGTCCGTGGTGGTCGAATACTGCCCGTGATGCTGCAACGTCATCTGGAAATGAATGCCCGCCTGGTCCGCTGCGGCGACGATGCCGTCCCATTTTTGCGCGACCGTGAGGTTCAATTGGCCAAGTGGCAGCGTCGGTCCCGATGCCGGCCAATCCAGATTCTTGCCATCCCAATGGTCCATCCAGACGCGCGACCAGTTTTCGTGCGCGGCGCCCATTTTCCAAAAAATATTGGTCACGTAGTAGCTGCCGGTATCCCAGGCGACGTCTTCACCGCGCGGGAAAAATCGTTTGCCGTTGCCGGTGATGAAACGGCGGGGGTTGGACGGGTCCACCCGGATGAAACCCGCATCGGTCGGAGAACCGGCCACCATCCAGGTGGTTGGCTGCAAATTGCTGACGGACAGGGAGGAGCCGTTCATGGTCACCTTGCTGATGCTGTAAACGCCGGCCATCGTCGGGGTCTGGCGCACCCGCCAGGTCGTGCCGCCGTCGAAAAAAGCCGGCAGCAAAACGGTGGAGTTGTCCGGCTGCAAAATCTGCACGCGCACGTCCGTTACCGTGTAGTCAAACGGGTCGGTCGTCAGGTTGGTGATGTTGAACGAAGCCTCGACTTTGGCGTAAGTGCCCTGGGCGGAAATTTTCGTCAGGGGGCAAAGGGAAAAAACGGCCAGGATTGCCATTTTGAAGAGCCGGTCATTGAAAACGGCCCTTTTAAGACATGGGTGCATGATGTTAAAATGCCTTATGCTCTGTGTGTTTGCAAGTCAGAGCCCGGGGAAAAGCGGACAATTTCCGGTTTGGATTTTGGAAAACGTACCGGCTAAATGGGGAGCAATTTGATCTGCTCGCTGTCCCGGGCGGCGGCTTCGCCGAGGGTCTCCGACTGGCTGCGGCGGCGTTCGATGATGTGCTTGTCGAGCACGGGATCGTAAGGCACGGGATATTTCCCGTCGTAACAGGCCAGGCAGAACGACTCCGCCGGTTTGCCGGTGGCCTTGACCATGCCGGCCTGCGAAAGATAGTGCAGTGAATCGGCGTTCAGATAACGGCGGATTTCGTCCACGCTGTGGTTCGCCGCCATGAGCTTGCTGCGGTCGGGAAAATCAATTCCATAAACGCACGGATTCTGGTGCGGCGGGCAGCTGACCACGACGTGGACCTCCCGGGCGCCCGCTTCCTTGAGGGTCTTCACACGGGTTTTGCAGGTCGTGCCGCGCACGATGGAATCGTCCACGATCACGACGCTCCGGTCCTTCACCAACGAGGCGATGAGGTTCAGTTTCACCCGCACGTCGAAGTCGCGGATCAGCTGGGTCGGCTGCAAAAAACTGCGCCCGACGTAGTGATTGCGGATGAACGCCATTTCAAACGGAATGCCGGACTCCTCGGAATATCCCATCGCCGCGCAGACGCCGCTGTCGGGCACCGGGATGACGAGGTCCGCCTTTACCCGATGTTCGCGGGCGAGCTGGCGGCCCATTTCCTTGCGGATTTCATAAACGCTGCGGCCGCCGATGGTGCTGTCCGGGCGCGCGAAATAGACGTATTCAAAAATGCAAAACGCCCGGCGTTGGTGCTCGGGAAAGGCCGGCAGGCTGATCAATCCCTTTTCGTTGATGATGACAACTTCGCCCGGCTCGACATCGCGGACAAATTCGGCGTGAATCTGGTCGAACGCCACTGATTCGCTCGCGAGCACCCAGGCGCCATCCACCTGGCCGATCGAAAGCGGGCGAAATCCGTAAGGGTCGCGCGCGCCGATCAGTTCCTTTTCCGTCATGATGACGAGCGAATAGGCGCCTTCGATGCGGCGAAGCGTGCGGGCGATCGAGTTTTCCACGCCGCCGAGCGTCGGCTGCGCGAGCATCATGATGATGATCTCGCTGTCCACCGTCGTTTGAAACACCAGCCCCCGGCTTTCCAGTTCATCGCGGAGTTGCGCGGCGTTGGTCAGATTGCCGTTGTGGGCCACGGCAATCTGCCCGCGCATGCAATCCACCGTGAGCGGTTGCGCGTTGCGGAGATTCGAGGTGCCGGTGGTGGAATAGCGGGTGTGGCCGATGGCCAGATTGCCGACCAGGTCGTGCAGGATTTTGGGATTGAACACCTGCGGCACCAGGCCCATGCCGTGGTGCTTGAAAAATTTTCCGTCGTGGCAGGTGACGATGCCGGCGCTCTCCTGGCCGCGGTGTTGCAGGGCGTAAAGACCGTAGTAGGTGAGTTCCGCGGCATTCGGATGGCCGAAAATGCCGAACACGCCGCAATAATGTTTGGGATAATTTTGCTGTTGCATCGCCCGCGCCGCTGAATTCTCGCAAAGGCGGACCCGGTGCGCAAGCCGGAACAACCATTCATCCCGGATTAGTAAAACAAAAACGCGATCAATGTTATGATTTTGCTTTGATTTGGTGGACAGTACCAGGGCGTTTCAATCTCCGAAACAGGCTAAACAACAGTTGAAACGAAAGTCCAAGAAGCGCGCCAACGCAGGCACAGTAGATGAACCAGAGAGTAACCACGACAGGCGTTAAATCCCGTCCTTCCCCCCAGCCAACGATCGAAGACAATTCGCAACCCAAATCACCGGCTCCACGAAAAATGGGGGGCGGCTATTCATATTCAAGCTTGAAAAAACCACCCGGTTCCAAAACCAAGACTGGTGAGAACCCCAACGAAAACTGGAATCCACTTCTTCAAGTTATTCCCGCTTTATCTTCGGCCCGGCAAGCGGCGGGGCATTGGTGCGCACGAACATTTGCAGTTGGGTTCGCTTTCGATAATCCGCTTCCGGTTCGAGCACGATGTCAATTTTGGGGTTTGGTTTCCAAAACTGCCTGCCGGACCTCCACATCGCCGTCACCTGTTTTGTTTGCAGGTTGATGTCGAAATAGACCGAGAAACTCCGATCAATCTCGACTTGATTCTCAACCGGCTGACGTTCCCAGGCCACCCGGCAATAAGGAATGTGGCCCCACCGCTTGTTGTCGAACGGCCCCTGACAGCCGGTGGGAGGACCGTCCACGCCGAAGTCTTCCGGCTTGTACCCCAGATTGCGGAACGAATCACGCGCCAGTTGAACGGCGTCGTTCGTGGTCATGTTGTCCTTGCCCACGTAGCGCTCCAGATGATCCCAATTCTCATCCGCCATCGTGAAGTAATCATCGGGGCAGCGGAACGACGTGACGATGCCGTTCTCGAAGGTGAAGAAATAATCATTCGTGAACTTCAAGCCCGCGCCAAAATGCCCTTTGTAGGGGTCAATACCGATATGCGCCAATTGATTTGTCGTGATCGGTTGTGGAACCGGCAGGTTCAACGCCTTGGCGCAATCCGCGACGTAGGGCATGACCGCGACCATCACGGCGTTGGAATACGCCGCCGTGACGTGCATCAAAGGAATCAGCCCGGCGATGGGTGGCATACAAGGAATCTGTTTACCCGCTAATTATATTGGAAAAAATGCAAATCGCCAAAGCCAAACACTCTGAAGTGGGTTTCATAGGAGGGAGTCTGGACATCAAACGAGTTGGCGGCGTCGTGGATGGCCGAATGGATTCCTTCATTGTAAATTGACGGGTCCATGTGAATCTGGATTTCCTGGATGAAGGCCACGTGCTCGTAAAACTCCGCCCCCAGCCATGCGATGTGCATATCCTTGTCCCAACCGGCGAAAGCGGAGGGGCGGATTGAGGCGGCGGCATACGGATCAATCGGAAGGTTTTCCTGGTGCATGATGCCGAACGCTTCCGGCAAAGTGCCTTGAGCCGTGCTGCAACCGTCCAGCATGACGAAGCGGAACCCGTGCCGGTTGGTCTGGGTGTCGGGCATCGTGTGTAGGTGGTTGGCAATCTCCGCTGCGGAGAGGGAAATATTCGGGTTTCCCCAGTTGTATCCGAGGTTATTGGGTCCGCCGTGGCCAAAATAAACCAAATTGCGGGCGCGTTGATCCCAAAGTGCCGACTTGAACGAGGTCCAAGCGTCAGCCTCTCCCGGACTTTGAAACGTCAGCGCAAACGGATTGCCGTTGCCGTCAGGAGCGGGCAGGACGGAATCGCCTCCGGTGCCGGCGAGTCCCACATATCCGGTCAATTCGCTGTAAAGGGTGTCAGAGTCGGAAAGGTAATCGAATGCGTGCTGGAGAGCGGCCACCCACGCGCCGGGGCTGACCCAATTGTCAGTCACCCTCCAAATCTTAGGGGCCTTTGCGCTGGCGGAACCCGCGAGGTTGGGAATGGGGCCGGAACTCATCGCCAACATATTTGTCATCGACGAACCGTAGGGGGTTGTGCCGCCCGAATAGTTCGGCGTTGCGCTTGAACCGGTGTCGAAATGTGTCGTGACGATAAAAGTAAACGTCGGATCGGGATGGTAGATGCCGCCCGGCCCGACCATGTTCCAGATGCCGCCGATGTTGCCGGCGGAATCGGTCTGCCCACCGAAGGTTCCAACGTACACGTTCGAGCTGTCATACACGTCAATCGTCCATGTCGCCGTCGTGTGCGCTGATTGCGCCCAAATCAACATCGTGTTCCCCAATTCTCCAAATCGCGGCATCCAGTAGGCGAAGGAAATCTCGTTGTAAACGTTGACGCTCACGGGCGGGGAATCGGCTTCCCATACGTTCCCGTTGGTGTCCATCCAGCACGCGCTCGCGCTGAGCTGATGAATCCCGTTGACCATCATCGTGGTGTCGAGCGTCACCCGCAACGGCGCGCCAATCGGCGCCGCAAGGCTGACGGCGCCGTTCACGGGAGCCTCATTTTCGGTCAGACCGAGATTTACCAGGCTGCCGGAGGGATTCGCCACTTCCACAGGTATCGTCACCACCCCGGAGAGCGGCATTCCGTTGGTGATGCCGAAAAGATGCGCTCCATCGCGTACCACCCGGTAAAACCCCGTTGTCGGAGCGGGTGAACCGCCCGAGCCACCCCCGTTCGGCTGGGGTCCGCCCGATGGGTCAAGATCATCCGCAGCCAGTTGGTTTTGTTGAACCAACGCGCCGGGTGTATAACCCGCACCACTCACCGATTCTCCGGTAGTCGGATCAAACAGGGTGAAGCCTGAAAGATCAAACCCAGGAGGATAAAGTGAAATTGGAACGCCACCGCCCGCCCCGTTGACTGGTATTGCCAATGGCACGGGCGGAAGCGATCTCATCTGCATTGCAGCGGAACTTGCGACCAACGAACTTTCGTTGAAGTTGGCGGAGAAACTGAGCTGATTGGAATGCACAAACGCCGTTCGGTTTGTGCCGGTGAAGGCAGGATAATAATCCGCCAGGGTTTGCCATGAGTCGGTTGCGTTCAGCGTATTCCGATATTGAACAACGTAAGTTTCGCTTGGAACGCTCGGCCATGACAACACGGCGTTGGTGGATTGAACCGAGTTTTAAGTCCTTCGATGGCGAAAGTTTGAGGTGTGAGCAGTGACAGGTAGCAGGCGGACGCGCAACCCACTACCAGAGTTCCGACAATATTCTTGGTAGTTTTCATAATTTGCTTTCAGCAGAAATTCTGCATTAGGTCTGTTCCGGTTTTTGGAACAAACCTGCCAAAGGTGATACGTTGAAATCAGGAGATTTATTGCAGGAAAATCGGGGTGGATTTTGGCTTTCGGATGACAATCCGTGGCCGATAAGTTGAAGGGCATTTTCAGGCGCTGCATTAACACCCACCGCTCACACGATCAAAGCAATCATTCCCTCATTTTTGAATCGGCCACCATCGCCGCGCTCAAATAAGGCTTCAGTTTTTCGCCCAGTTCCTCCGGCAGGCGCTTGGGCTTTTCGTTCGTGCCGGTGCAGGCGTGGAAGGTTTCCGCTTCCAGGACCAGTTTTCCCTCCTGGTTGACGATGCGGTGGCCGAAATTCAAGCGCACGCGCTCGATGGCCGTCGGCCAGACTTCAATCGTCAGCAGGTCGTCATAGCGCGCGGGCGATTGATAACGCAACCGGGCTTCAATAACGGGAAAAATCACATCGCGTTCCTGCCATTCCAGCACCGTTGTGCCGAGTGAGCGGATGAATTCGCCGCGGGCGGCCTCAAGCCAGTCGAGGTAGCGTGAGTGATAAACATGGTTGCCGAGGGTGCATTCGGCATAGCTGACGCGGTGCGGGTGACGGAACAAAGCGGCCATGGGCGCAGCGTAAGGTTGCGCGTCGAAAGTTCAACGCTGAAATCGGTTGCGCGGACGGATTTTCATAGTATGTTGCGGTCATGAATTGGCAGCAGGCAGTATCGCTGACGATTGTGGCGGCCGTCGCCGGATTGCTGTTGTGGGGACGGTTCCGCCGCCGCAAATTCAGTTTTGCGCGCGACACGCATTGCGGTTGCGGGGCGCCGGGGCAAGCAGAGACAAAAAGCTCGATTGTATTTCACGCGCGCAAGGGCGAACGGCCCGCCGTGATGGTCAGAATGAAATAATTTTCGCGAACTTGCTAATCCAGGTTTTATAGGATATTATCTTTTATCATGGCAGTCACCAAAGTTAGTTCCACAATGTATTTTATTCACCGCGGCTCGGCTGTGGGCGGGCGTGGAGGCGCGGCCAGCGGACGCTGGGTTCCCAACACGGACGTCTATGCCACCGACACCGGGCTGGTCGTCAAGGTGGAGTTGGCCGGGATGAAGAGTGAGAACCTTGAAATCACGGTTGAGGGCCATCGCTTGCGCATCAGCGGCAGCCGTCCGGACGTTTGCCGCGCGCACAAGTGCAATTTTCTGGTCATGGAAATCAGCTACGGACCGTTCGAAAGCGTGCTCGATCTGCCGTCCGGTTACGACCTCAGCCAGGCCAAGGCGATTTACGTGAACGGTTTTCTGCGAATCGACGTGCCGTTGGCACACCAATTGCAGACCAAAAGCACGAAAGTTCCAATTGCCGAAGGAAATTAGCCGCGCCCGAATCTTTTCCCGTGCGCCGGCATCTAATAATATAGATGTTAGAAACGACGATGACTTCGCCGGAAACAGAATTTATCAGCATTCTGGGCGGCGCCGAGAAATCGGACGCACCGTCCCGTATTTCGGCACGTTCACTGCCCGAAAGTCTGCCCATTCTCGGCCTGTCGGACATCGTGATTTTTCCCGGCGCGGTCGTGCCGCTGCTCGTCGAAACCGGCCCGAGCCTGAAATTGATTGATGACATCGTTGCCGGCGACCGTCTGCTCGGCGCGGTGTTGCAACGCAAACCCGAAGTGGTTGAACCCCAGCCCGAGGATTTGTACGAGGTCGGCTGTGTCTCGCGGCTGGCCAAGATGGTGAAATTCCCCGATGGCACCGCGCGCATGCTGGTCGAGGGATTATGGCGTATCCGCATTAAAAACTACCTGCCCCCGGCGCCGTATTTGCGCGCGAGCTACGAATTGCTGCGGGACGAAACCGAGGATTCCGTCGAGTTGCAGGCCATGTTGCGCAATGCGCACCGGCAGTTCGAGGAAATCGCCCGGATGTCCACCGCGCTTTCGGACCAGGTCAAGGTCGCCGCCCTGAACACCGAGCATCCCGGCCATTTCGCCGACCTCATTGCCGCGAATCTGAATCTCAGCCTGGACGACCGGCAGAGACTGCTCGAAACCATCTCCGTCCGCGAACGATTGCAAAAACTGCTGCCCCTGCTCAACCGCGAGCAGGAGGTGCTGACGCTCAGTTCGAAGATTCAAAGCGACGTCGCGTCGTCCATCGCCAAGACCCAGCGCGATTTTTTCCTGCGCGAACAGATGCGCGCCATCCAGCGGGAATTGGGCGAGGGCGAGTCCGGCACCAGTGAAATCAAAATGCTGCGCGAAAAAATCGAGCAGACGCCCATGCCCGACGAGGCCCGCAAGGCCGCCGAGCAGGAGCTCGAACGCCTGCAGCAAACCCCGCCCGCCGCCGCCGAATACGCCGTCGGGCGGAATTATCTCGACTGGATTCTGAACATGCCGTGGGAAAAATCCACCGAGGACAAGCTGGATTTGAAGGCCGCCGAACGGATTTTAAACGAGCAGCATTTCGGCCTCGCCAAGGTCAAGGACCGGCTGCTCGAATTCATCGCCGTCATCAAACGCCGCAAGCAGATCAAGGGACCGATCCTTTGCCTGGTCGGCCCGCCTGGCGTCGGCAAGACCTCCCTCGGCAAAAGCGTCGCCGATGCGCTGGGCCGCAAGTTTGCGCGCATCTCGCTGGGAGGCATGCGCGACGAGGCGGAAATCCGCGGCCACCGGCGCACCTATGTCGGCGCGATGCCCGGGCGCATCATCCAGACGCTGCGCCGCGCCGAAAGCCGCAACCCGGTCATTTTGCTCGATGAACTGGACAAGGTGGGCGCGGATTTCCGCGGCGATCCGGCGGCGGCGTTGCTGGAAGTGCTCGACCCGGCCCAGAACCACACTTTCACCGACCATTACCTCGACCTGCCGTTCGACCTGTCGCGCGTGCTTTTCATCACCACGGCGAACTGGCTGGAACCGATTCATCCCGCATTGCGCGACCGGCTTGAAGTCATCGAGCTGCCCAGCTACACTGAGTCCGAGAAACTGCAGATCGCCAAGCGCTATCTCGTTCCCCGCCAGATCGAGGAGCACGGGCTCACCCGGCGGGACGTGAAAATCACCGACACCGCCCTGCGGAGACTCATCCGCGAATACACCCGTGAAGCCGGGGTGCGGCAATTGGAACGCGAAATCGCCGCGCTCTCACGCAAGGCGGCGCGCAAGATTGTCTCCAAAAACGGCTCGGCTTTGGCGGTGAAACTCGATGCCGACGTCTTGACGGATTATCTCGGCCACGCGCCGTACATTGCCGAAACGGCGGAGAAAATCACGGAATACGGCATTGCCACCGGCCTGGCGTGGACGCCGTTTGGCGGCGATGTCTTGTTCATTGAAGCGACGCGGATGCGCGGCCGGGGCAATCTGATGTTGACCGGTTCGCTGGGCGATGTGATGAAGGAAAGCGCGCACACGGCCATGAGCTATTTGCGCAGCCAGGCCAAGTCGCTCGATCTGGATTTGAGCAATTACAACAAGTTCGACATCCACATTCATGTGCCCGCCGGCGCCACGCCGAAGGACGGCCCGAGCGCGGGGGTGGCGATTGTCGCGGCGCTGGCGTCGCTGCTGACAAAGCACCGCATTCGTTTCCGGCTGGCGATGACGGGCGAAATCAGCCTGCGTGGCCGCGTGTTGCGGGTGGGCGGCGTCAAGGAAAAGGTGCTGGCCGCCGCGCGTTTTGGCCTCAAGGAAGTTATTTTGCCGGAACAAAACAAGCCGGACTGGCTGGACGTGCCGGCCGAAGTCCGCACCAAACTCAAGGCCCATTTCGTCGGACACATTGCCGATGTCCTTCGGCTGGCGCTGGAGAGGAAATGATTTCCCGATTCCTGCCGGTCGGGCTGGGTTTGGCGGCTGCGTTGGGCGCGGCGGCGGCCACCACCAATGATTTGTCCGACAAGGAAATCCAGGGCCGCCAGCTGGCCCAACAACTTCTTCTGGCCCAGCGACCGGCGTCAAATTTCACCCAGACCGGCATCTTGAAGATCCGTGATGCAAAGGGCGGTCGCACGGAAATTCCCATCCGGTTCCAAATCATTGTCGCGGAACCGGACTCATTGAGCTGGTCGAGCCATTACGAAATGACAACAACCAACAATCCCGCCAGATTGACGATTGTCCATGGTGACGGAAAACCCAACGGATACCGTCTTTTCAAAGGCGGCGGGCAGAGTGATTTGGACCGCAACCAGACAATGATTCCATTCGCGGGTTCGGACTTCTGGGTCGCCGATTTGGGCCTGGAATTTTTTCACTGGCCGGCGCAGAAATTACTCAAGAAAGTCGTGCGGAGCAGCCGGGGCTGCAGTGTTTTGGAAAGCACGAACCCGGCTCCCACCACCAACGGTTACGCGCGCGTGGTGTCGTGGATTGACAGTGAGAACGGCGGCATTCTCCATGCCGAGGCTTACGATGCCAGGGGCAAGTTGTTGAAGGAATATGACACCCGGAAACTCAAGAAGATGGATGGCCAGTGGCGGGTGGAGGAGATGGAAATTGAAAATGACCAGACCGGTTCGCGCACGCGCCTGGAGTTTGATTTGAAGACGGAGTGATGAAATGCGGCCGGGTTCCGTGTCCCGAAGCGGACGCACCACCCGGTGGATAGCCTGGTGATAAAATGCGAACAAGTCGGCCGGTCACATGCTTGACTTCGGCCGGTGCGCGGCTCAGGCTGCGTAAAATGCTATGAATGCAACACTGCGCCGGATTTTTCTGATTGTTTTTATCGCTTCCGCCTTCCGTGCGGGAGCGTTTGCCGAGACCAATTCCGTCGTGCCTTCGCTGCCACCGGACGCGGCCAATGGTCTGCTCCAGGTGCAGCAACAACTGCACGACACCCAACTGGCCATCGAGCATAACCAGCAGCAGGCCGAGGCCGAAGCCAAGCGCAACGCCGAAGACATGGCCGCCCGCATCCAGTCGCTGCAGCAAATTATTGCCGCGCAAAGACAAAGCGAAATCGAAACGGCGCAAAAAACCCAGCAATTGATATTGATTCTAGGGGGCACTTTCGGGGCCATCGGCCTGGCGGTTCTGCTGTTGATGGCTTATTTGCAATGGCGCGCCGTCTCGCGGCTGGTCGAATTGGTTTCCGTGCGGCCGGCGGAGTTTGTCCTGGAACATGGTCGCGTTGCGCCTTCGCTGCTGAGCAGCGCCAGCGTGGAACAATCGAATGCGCGATTGTTCGCCATGGTGGATCATCTGGAGAAGCGCATTCTGGAGATGAAGCAGGCCACGCGCGCCCCGTTGAACGAGCCCGCCGCCGCCGTCCATGAACCAAACGGAGCGCCGAAAACCTCCAGTGACCGCGATGAGTGCGTTGCCAACCTGATTACGGAAGGCCAGTCGTTGCTGACCGCCAACGAGCCGCAGAAGGCGCTGGAATGTTTTGATGTGGCGCTGGGGCTGCATCCGAAGCACCCCGAGGCACTGGTCAAACGGGGCGGCGCGCTGGAAAAGCTGGGCCGGCTGGACGAGGCGATTGCCTGTTACGATCAGGCCATCGAGGCGGACGGCGGCATGACCATCGCCTATCTCCACAAAGGCGGCCTGTTCAACCGCCTGTCACGTTACGACGAGGCGTTGCAGTGTTACGAACGGGCCTTGCAGACCCAGGAGAAGAAGGCGCCGGCCGAAAAAGCCGCCGCCTAGGCTCAGTTGAATTCCATCCGGTTGCGCGTGCGCTCGATTTCAATCTGGTGGCGCACCATCTCAATTTTAAGTTTCAACAGCTCGCGGTTTTCCTCGGATCGGGCGGCCAGTTCCCTTTCGAGTTCCTGAATCCGCGTTTCGTAGGAACGCAGCCGTTCCTGCATGGGCACTTTCAATTCGTCCAGATGATGCGTCAACTGCGCAATTTCCGAGGCGGCGATTTGCTGTGCCTGGAGCAATTCTTTTCGCTGGATGGCCAGTTCCTGGACCAGCGCTTCCTTGAGCACCTGGGCCAGATGTGGTGCGAGGTCGGCGCGGGCGGCCGCCAGGGCCTGTTCCGCGCGCCGTTCCGCCTCGAGCGCCCGTTGCCGCCAGAGTTCCTCGGCTGCCGTCAGCTTGCCTCCGGCCGTTCCGCTGGAAGAGGGCTGAAGGTCGCGCCAGCCGGCCAGAAAGTCCTGACACCGTTTCCAGGTGTCCTTGACAACATCCGGAAGCTCCTGGTCCTGGCCGCCGTTGTTTGCTGGCCGCTTGAGCTTCAGGACGGGAACAGGTTGAGGCGCCGGCGGCGCCGGTTGGACATCGAGCGTACGCGCCATGATTTCATTGGCAGCGGCAGTGCCGTCCATGCCGCAGACCGGGCATTGCACGGGCGCCGGCATCCGGCCATTGAGCGGATGCACGTCAAAGGCGTATTTTTGACCGCAACTGCAAATGATCTTGATGGTTACCATGAGAATGTCTGCCAGGCTGCCGCCCCCGCGCCAGGCGGGGTGAAATCAAACACCAAAACAAGGTTCGCGCGCCGTTCACCATAGAAACGAATTCTGCGCGGCGAGCAACCGGTCATCCGACCACAGCGTGGCGCGCCAGGCGACGAGTTCCCCGAAATTTTTATAGTCTGCGCCGGCCAAAGTCAGCGAAGTCCAGCGACCAAAGTAACCGGCCGTGACGGGTTGTTCGAGCGTGGTCTGGCAAGGCAAACCGTTGGTGCCGACACTGCGGAGTTCGATGCGCAATTTCAGGTTTGCGTCCCCGGCGCTGGATGCCTTCCACAAAATGTCAAAACGGATGGCGGAAATTTCGTTGGTTTGCTGGCGCAGGTAAACCTGGTAGGCGTCTCGGTCGTACAGGCTCGGGGAAACCGAGTCACGGCCCTGGGGATCAAGGAGCAGGGGCAGGACTTTGACCACGCGCCCGGTGATGGTGCCCGACGCCAACGCACCGGCCAGCGAACCGAGCAGGAGCAGTGTCACAAAAAGCCTGCGCATGTCGGAACATTAACGGCCGGGGCGGCAAATTCAACTCCGATTTCGCTATTTCCAATAAAAGCTCACCACCTGGATGTCCGTCCCGGTGTTGCGGAAGAGGATGGCGACGTATTCGCGGTGGTAGTCGCCGATTTGCGCGGTGACATGCACTTCAAAGGTTGAACTGCGCACGGTGCAGAGGTTGCCGAGTTGGGACGTGAACTGCGCGCCGAGGCCGATGCTGCCAAGTTGACCGACGTTTTGGAAAGGGGTGTCGTCGTCCGTGCCTTCCACGCCGTCGGGGCCGGCGCGTTGCTTGACAATGGCCGCGGCCGTGGCGGCATCCACGCCGGGAATCATTTGCAGGACGTTCGTGTCGGCGGTGTTGATGTTGACCTGGCCGGACGAAATCGGCGTAAAAATGTTCACCAGCCCGAACGGATAATCCGGTTCCTGGCCGGGGGCGGTGCCCAAACCGAGCTTGTGTTGGAAGACGGAGGGGATATGGTTCGTCGCGTTGCTGCCCCAGTACATTTCCGGCGTGACCCCCCTGACCAGCAACAACTCGGACAGGTCGTCGATGGGCGCATTTTTGGCATAGTAAGGCACGGCAAGCCCTTGATAATAATCACTTTCCGCTCCAGCTGCCCGCGGAATATCATCCGCATCAATCCAGTCCAGAATTGAATCGGAGACGACGGAAATGCTGTTCGCGTCCACGCCCATGACCGTCAATGCCTGTTGAAGGGTTTCCCCGCTGGCGGTGTTGATGTTCACCTTGCGTTCGAGGTCGATGATTTTGACTGAAACCGTTCCCTCTCCCACCGGGTAATGGTCCAGTGACAGACCGCTCAAAGCGCTGTTGGTTTCGCCGGGACCGCCAGGGCCGCCGGCCCAGATTTGATTCAGCGCATCGTACGGTTCGCTGGGGATGGTCATTTGTTGGGACAGGACATAACGCGCCAGTTCCACGCCGGAACGCCCCAGCCAGAGCAACTGTTCCTCCGAATCCGCGTTTTGCGCGAGGCGGGTCTCCACTTTCATGGAAAGCGCGAAGCCCGCCGCCAAGGCCGACAGCACAAAGATGGCAATCAACGCCAGGATGAGCGCCATGCCGTCGGAGTTGTGGTGAACGCGAACTTTCATCGTTACCTTCCCCTCTGGAAGTTATTCCTCGGGTTGGTTTGGTTGTTATTCTGGTTGTTCTGGTTGTTCTGGTTATTGTTCTGGTTGTTGTTTTGATTATTCTGGTTGTTCTGATTGTTGATGCCACCGACCCGTTGTCCTTGCAATACGCTTGGCAGCATCATGCACGGCGTCGCGATGAAGCGTGTGATGGCCAGAATCGATGACTTGCCGTGGGGATCGGCGGTGCCGCCGAGCACCAGGCTGACGCGCAACGCTGGCGGAATGGAATTGGTGTCAGCCCATTCGTCCACCCAGCCCGGCTTGTTCGTGTCCAGACATTCGACAATGAAATCCTGCACATTGCGCGCGAGCACGAGCGGGTAACTTTTTTCGTCCGAATCCACATCCATGAGGATCGGGTTCTGCCGCAGCACCAGATCTCGTTCCGATTCCGGGCCGGATTCGAGGGTGAAGGTCAGCCGCCGCAGATTAAAATCACCAAACCGGCCGTTGCGTGGAAAGACGGCCGGCACCCGGGCCACAAAACTCAGTATCGGTTGTTCGCCGTTTTGGACGACGAAGCTGTAATACTGCTGAGACGCCTGGAACGATTGGATACAGGTAAGCGAGTCTTCCAAGGCGCGCAGGGCGATGCGCTGGCGCTGGATTTGCGCTGCCGCGTTATTCCCGACCTGTTTGGATCGCAGGATGAGCGTCCAGGTCGAGTAAATCGCCGCCACCAGGAGGCTGAGAACCGCGATGGCGATCATGATTTCGACCAGCGTGAAAGCGCGAATGGGTTGACGGTCGAGCGTCCAGGGGCGAGGGCAAAAAAGATTCCGCGCGCCGTGCGGCAGCGCCCGGCTTTCGGCTCTCGACTCTCGGCGGAAGAATTTCATGGTCTCCTCGTGGTTGCCCCATCCAGGCTGCCCGCCGGGGATTGGGGGCGGAAGAGCAGAATGCTCATTTGGGACACGACCGGCCGGCCGGGGGAATCGTTTTGCACGATGAAGTCCACCTGAAAAAGCTTGTTCGACTGCACTTCCGCGACGGCATAGGTCCAGGTGTAACCTTGATAGGCTTTGCCGAGAAATTCGCCCAGGTCTCCCGACGCCGTGCCTTCGACCAGCTGGTTGGTCAGCGACAATTCGCTGGCGAGCTCTCCGGCGTCCACGATCGGGCGTTGCAACCGGCGTGCGTTCGCGAGCGAGCTGGACACCAGTCCCAGAATCGAAAACACGGCCATGAAAAAAATGCCGATGGCGACCATGACCTCCAGCAATGAAAATGCCCGCGGTTTCCGCCCCTGCCGCCCGCCGGTTTGGGATGCCGTTTTCATCGTGTCATCGGCGCGACTGACGCCAGGGCGGTGGAAAATTCCAGCGTGATTTTTTCCCACTCATCGCCGGAATGCAGCACCAGTGTCAGTTCATCGCACGTGCCATTCGGGAAGAAACGCACCCGCGCCACCTCCGAAGCGCCATAGTCGAGCAGGTTGATGTCCAGCATGGCGATGTTCACGCTGTCCGGCAGCACCACCGGTCCCTGGGAGATTGGCGGCGATGACGATGGGGGCGCCGCCCCGGGATTGTTCGCGGGCATGCCGGCCAGCGGCGCCAAGGCATCCGTCGGCGCGTCGGCTATTTCCAGCCGCTTTTCCGCCGGGTGAAAAACGACTTCCGTGGTCCGTTCGCCGAAAATGGCCCGGGCGCGCGCGTCGCCCAGCAATTGCTGCACATCGCTCACCGCCTTGCGCATCCCTTCCTTGCGGAAGGTTTGGAGGATGGAAGGCACGCCCATGGCCGCGATGAGGCCGATGATGGCCACGACGATCATGATTTCAATCAGCGTGAATGCGGACGAGTGACGCGAACTTGTGATGCGCGGTCTGGCGTCTTTCCTGCCACTTGTCGCCTGCCACTTGTCACTCATATCTCACGCGTGAATCTGCGAAATCAAACGGAACAGCGGCAGCAGGATGCTGATGAGCAAAAAGCCCACGATGAGCGCCATGATGATGATGAGCACCGGCTCGATGAGGTTTGTCATCACGCGCAGCCCGATCTGCAATTCGCCTTCGTAAGTGTCGGCGACGTTGTTGAGTGCGCCGGGCACATCGCCCGTTTCCTCGCCGATGCGGACCAGATCCACCATCAGTTGGGGAAAAATCCGGCTTTGCTGGAGCGGCTGGGCCAGCGTTTTGCCATCCGTCACCGCGTCGCGCGTTTTGGCGATGGCCTGCTTGACGATGCGGTTGGCGATGACCTGCTCGGTGATTTTCAATGCCGTGAGCACCGGCACGCCGTTTTGGAGCAGGGTTCCCAGCGTCCGCGCGAACTGGCCGAACAAATTCAGCCGGACCACCTTGCCGATGACCGGCGCCTTCATTTTCCATTCGTCCAGCTTCCGGCCGCCCTCCTCGCTGGCCTGGAACCGTTTGAAGAGAATGAAAGCCACAATGGCGATGAACACCAATAACAACCAGAACCGGATCAGAAACTGGCTGAAACCGATCAACAGGCGTGTGGGCAACGGCAACTCGACGTTGAACCCGTTGAAAATGGTCATGAACCGCGGCATCATGAAGAACATGAAAAAGGCGATGATGGCCGCGCCCACGCAGCACACCATGGCCGGATAAATCAGCGCCGAGGTGAATTTCGCCTGCACTTCGGCGAACTGCTGGAAGTGGTTCGCCATGCGCCGCAGGACCTCGACCAGTGAGCCGCTTTGCTCGCCGGCGCGCACCATGTTGATGTACAACTCCGAAAACACCCGCGGCTGCCGGGCCATGGCGTCCGACAGGCTCCGGCCCTCGGTCACCTCCTGCTTCAGCTCGCGGCTCACCTCGGCGGGAATGCCCTTGGACTCCAGGTGGGTCATGCTGTTCAAGGCCACCGTGAGTGGCATGCCGGATTGGAGCAGGTTCGCCAGCTGCTGGGTGAACGTGGCCAGCTCCTGCAACCTGGGTTTGCGTTTCTGGGAAAGCTGGGCGCGCAGCGTGGGCGGCAGGAACGCCTTTAAATCCACTTTTTTCCCGATGGGCTGGGCGCCGTTCGCCGTGGCGCCCCTGGCCGTGTCCACCGCGACGGGGAAAAGGCCGAGGCGTTCGATTTGCGTGACCGCCGCCGAGCGATCGGCCACGTCCAAAACACCTTCCACCAATTCACCGCTGCGGCGGCGCGCCCTGTAGGAAAACTGCGGCATGTTCTTTGATTAAAAACCGTTGCCGGCCAAAAGTTTCAAGCGCCCCGGCCCAGCGCCTCGTTGGTGCTGCCGCGCCGGTAGCCCTGCAAATCCAGAGTGACGTGCGCGTAACCAATTTTTTTGAAAGCCCCGGCCACCTGTCCGGACATCCCGTTTTCCAGAAACCGCGGCATTTCCGCCGGGCCGAGTTCGATGCGGGCAAGATGCTGGACGGGGCCGGATTTCGGATTCAATTCATGGTGCCTCACCCGGACATCGTGAAATCCCAGGTCGCGCAGCACGTATTCCGCCGCCTCAATCATCGCCAGTTTTTCCGGCGTCACCGGTTCGCCGTAGGGGATGCGCGAACTGAGGCAGGCCATCTGGGGTTTGTCCGCCGTGGGCAGGCCGAGTTGCGCCGAAAGTTCGCGGATTTCCGCCTTCGTCAAACCGGCTTCCTTGAGCGGCGCGCGCACCTGAAATTCCGCCGCCGCCTGGGCGCCCGGGCGGATATCGCCGTTGTCGCTGGCATTTTCGCCGTAGGCAATCACCGCGAATTTTTCCG
>JBKQOA010000121.1:0-4420 GCA_052145735.1 Limisphaerales bacterium | reverse complement strand
AATGCCGAGGGTTGAAACCGTGCCGCCGTTCTGGTTGACGCCGGACAGCACCAGCCCATTGGCCACCGTCAATTGCTGGCTGATTTGCTGGCCGGTGAGCTGTTGCGTCAACGGGTCGAGGGCCTGGAGAAACAGGGTCGGGCAAAGTCCGAGGAAAACGCAGGCCGCCACGAGGACGCCTTGGCCCAGCAGCATGGTGACCGGGGCTTCGTGCGCCTGCGCAGCCGTTTCGCTCCGCGGCTGCGCCAGGAAGGTGATGCCAAAAGCCTTCACGAAACACGCCGCCGCCAGCGCGCTGGTCAGCGCCAGCAACGCACCGCCGATCGGGAACATGAGCCGCAGCAAACTGTCCGTGGTGCCGAATCCCTGAAGCAACGACTGGTAGGTGAGCCATTCGCTCACAAAGCCGTTGAGCGGCGGCAGCGCGGAGATGGCCACCGCGCCGATCAGGAAACAGAACGCCGTCTGCGGCATCCGTTTTGCCAGGCCGCCCATTTGTTCCATGTCGCGCGTGTGGGTGGCGTGCAGCACCGCGCCCGCGCCGAGGAACAGCAGCCCTTTAAATACGGCGTGATTGACGGTGTGATACAAGCCGGCGATCAACGCCAGCGTGGCCAGCAACGGATGGTCTGTGTGCAAAAACATGAGCGACGCGCCGAAACCCATCAGGATGATGCCGATGTTTTCGATGCTGTGATAGGCCAGCAGCCGTTTCAGGTCATGTTGCATCAGGGCATACAGCACGCCCAGCACGGCGGAAATCGTGCCGATGGCCAGCACGGTCACGCCCCACCACATCGGCGGCGTGCCGAGAAAATCAAAAAACACCCTCGCCATCCCGTAGATGCCGGTCTTGATGATAACCCCGGACAAAAAGGCGGACACGTTGCTGGGCGCGACCGGATGCGCCGCCGGCAGCCACGTGTGAAGCGGCACGATGCCCGCCTTGACGCCAAAGCCAACCAGGAACAGAAGAAAAGCGGCATCGCGCGAACCGGGTGACAGCTTGTCTCCCAACGCATGAAAACCGGCGAAATCATAACTGCCGGTCGCCTGGAACAGCAGCAGAAAGCCGAGCATGATGCAGCCCGTGCCGATGTGCGACATGACGAAGTAGAGCACGCCGGCGCTGCGCGTCTCGGGTTTCTCATGCTCGAAACTGACGAGGCAGTAAGCCGACAGCGCCATGATTTCCCAGACCATGAGGAAGAAAAACGCATTGTCCGCCATGACCACCAGCGTCGTCGCCAGCAGCATCAGGTTGAAGAACGCGCCCAGCACCCCGACATTTTTACGTCCATAGAACCCGCGCGCGTAACCCAGCGAATACAGCGACAGCGCGAAGCTCAGCAGCGAAACGATCAGGCCGAAAAAGGCCGACAGCGGATCGAGGCTTATCGTGAATTGGACGTACGGAATCAGGGTCGGAAGCAATTGCAATTGCAAGGGGGCGGCGGTGGCATGTGCCGCCAGTGACATCACGCACGCGACCGTTCCGCACAGGGCGGCCAGGGTGGCGCAGCCGAACGAAAAAACCCCAGCCAGTCTCTGGTGCCGGAGAAACAGCAGCCCCGTGACGCAACCCAGGACATAACCCGCCAGAGCCAGGGGCAACAAAGTCGTTGGAGTAAAGTCCATAGTTGATGCGTTCAGTCAGCCCCGGTCGGAACCCTCCGCTGATGAACGGGCTGGTGATTATCCAAGGCGCTGCGATTCACGTCATCGAGGATATACACTTTATCCGTTTCAAACAACAACCGGCTGCATACGTCCGCCGGCTTTGGGCGGAACGAAATTGAGATGTTCATGGTTTGCGACATTTACAAAAATTTCAAAAACCACAGAGAAAATACTCTCAGTATGAGCAGAGGTTGGAGCAACCGGCGCAGAATTCAATTCTTTTCGATTGGCGATGGCGCCTGGCCGGCCGTTTTTGTGGCCGGGTAAAAAAAACCGCATTACTGGTCGGTTCTTGCCCAAAGTCGAAAAGCCCTGTAGATGATGAGTGGTATGAACCAATTCACGCGCCGGCTTTTGTTTCTCCTTTTCTTCCTGTCCGGGTTCAGCAGCCTCGCCTATCAAGTAATCTGGACGCGACTGGCGTTCGCGTCTTTCGGGATCATCACGCCGGTGCTCTCGGTGGTGCTTTCGGTGTTCATGCTGGGACTGGCGGCCGGTTCCTGGGCCGGCGGCCGGTTCATTGCGCCACTGGTTCAAAAGACCGGGTTCTCGGCGGCCTTTTTTTACGCCCTGGCAGAGATGCTGATCGGGGTGAGCGCCTTTGCCGTTCCGAAGTTGTTTGGTGTGGGCGAGCGGGTTTTGCTGGCCGCCGGCCAGACGGATTCATTCCGGTATCTGTCGCTCTCGGCCCTGGTCCTGGCGGTCGCCATTCTGCCCTGGTGCGTATGCATGGGCACAACCTTCCCCTTCATGATGGCCTACATCCGGGAACGGGACCGTGACGACACGCGGAGTTTCAGTTTTCTCTACTTGGCCAACGTGCTCGGGGCGATGAGCGGAACGTTTTTAACAGCCCTGGTCCTGGTGGAACTATTCGGGTTCCGCCACACCCTCTGGCTGGCGGCCGCAGGGAACTTCCTGATTGCGCTGGCGGCCGGCGGGCTGGCCTGGGGTCGGCGTGGCATGGTTTCCCCGCCAGCCGTGACCGGGACAGAATCCGCGGTGTCGGGGACGACTTTCAGTTTTCCGTCCGCCGGGCGCCGGCTATTGGTCCTGTGGATCCTGTTTTCCACGGGCTTTTGCGCGATGGCAATGGAGGTGGTCTGGACCCGGGCCTTCTCGCCGGTTCTGAAAACACAGGTTTATTCGTTCGCCATGATTGTTTTCACTTATCTGGGAGCCACCTTTGTGGGTTCGTGGTGGTATCGCCGTGATTTGCGGGCCGGTTCGCCCTGGCCGACTGCAAAGCTGATGGCCGTGCTCGTTGTCGCTGCCTTTATTCCCATCCTGGTCAACGATCACAGATTCTTAAAAATAAACATTCTGTACTCAATCCATCCCGTCAGTGCGATCCTCCTGCTGGCCGGCATTTGTCCCCTGTGCGCCGGGTTGGGATATTTGACCCCGGGTTTGATCGACGAATTTGCCGCCGGCCACCCGGCCGTTGCCGGCAGGGCTTATGCCACCAATGTCCTCGGTTGCATTCTGGGACCGCTGTTCGCCTCTTATGTTTTGTTGCCCTGCATGAGCGAGCGATTTGCATTGATTCTTCTCGGCCTGCCCTTCCTCGGATTTTATCTCCTCATTTCGAAATCCTTGTCCGTCTGGCAAAGTGAATGGGCCGGCCGGGCCACGGTGGTCATTCTGCTCTGTGCACTGTTTGTTACCGAAGACTATCAATATTTCGTGTCGGGCTTGAGCCCGCACATGGAGGCACGACGCGATTACGCCGCATCCGTGGTCTCCGTCGGCGAGGACATGAACAAGGTTCTCCTGGTTAACGGCATTGGCATGACCACCATGACGCCCTGCACGAAATTCATGGTTCACCTGCCACTGGCCTTTCATAAGGATCCTCCCCAATCCGCGCTGATCATTTGTTTTGGCATGGGAACCACGTACCGTTCGGCATTGAGCTGGGACATTGACACCACGGTCGTGGAATTGGTGCCAAGCGTTCCCAAGGAATTTGGTTTTTTTCATGCGAATGCCGAAGAGATTCTTGGCAACCCCAAGGGACATGTCGTGATTGATGATGGACGGCGTTTTCTGATGCGGACCCGGGAAAAATTCGATGTAATCGTCATCGATCCGCCGCCGCCGGTGGAAACGGCCGGGACCAGCCTGCTTTATTCCACGGAATTTTACGAGCTGGCCAAACAACATTTGAAGCCGCACGGGATTCTGGAAACCTGGGTCTACTGGAACGAGTTCTCGACCTGTCAGGCCATTGTGCGCTCGTTTCACGAATCCTTCCCCTACATGCGCTGTTTTCGCGGGGTGGAAGGATTCGGCGTGCATCTTCTGGGTTCCATGGACCCCATCGAAAACCTCACCGCCGAACAATTGTCGGCGCGCCTGCCGGACGGCGCGAAGAAGGATTTGCTGGAATGGAGTGACTCCTCCGATTTGCCCGGTTATCTCAACCAGGTGATGTCGCACGAGCTGGCCGCCAGGGATGCCCTCAATCCCAATCCGGAAATTCGCATCACCGACGACCATCCTTACAATGAATATTTCCTGTTGCGGCAGGCGGGGCTGGGTTGGCGCTGATGCCGGCGGATATTCCTTCGTTTGTGTCTGGACTGTTGAAAAACACCGTCCTCATACTGATAAAACCGGGTCCAGAAAAAGATAAAAAACCTGTTGACAGGGGGCGGTGGGTTTCATAGTTTGCGCCTGTCAGCAGAGCCGTAGTAAAGACATAAAGCCAGTTGCCCCTTGAATTTTTTACAGAAAA
>JBKQOA010000120.1:0-40467 GCA_052145735.1 Limisphaerales bacterium | reverse complement strand
TCGCGGGCATGGGCGCGCTCGGTTACGAAAAGCGTCCGGCGGAACTCGCGGAACTTCAAGCGTGCGCTGCCGTCGGCCAGTCGCGGCTCATGGCTACTTACGCGGAACTTTTTGCGAAGCACGATTTGCATGTCGCGCAGGTGTTGCTCACGCATGATGACCTCGAGCATCACGAGCGCCACCTCAACGCGCGCAACACGCTCGTCACCCTGCTCGGCCGCGGGGTCGTGCCCATCATCAACGAAAATGACGCCGTGTCGTTCACCGAAATCAAGTTCGGCGACAACGACACCCTGTCCGCCCTGGTGGCGCTCGTGATGCTCGAGGTCATCATGCGTGAGCAACACCTGCGCGACATGCAGGCCGTGCGCGGCGAAAAGTTTTTCGTAAATCGCCATGAGTTGCGACTGGCCGACGGCGGCGCACGCCGAAAGCGCGGCGAGTTCGGCGGGACGTTTGGCATAGCCCAGCGCGCCCATGCCCGCGCCGACCGCGCCGGAAGTGACCAGCACGATTTCCTTGCCGGATTTTCGCAGCGCGGCGACCTGGGCCACGAGCTGCTCCAGTTGCGCCGGGTCCGGCTGTTTGCGGCTGTCGGTGAGCACGCCGGTGCCGAGTTTCACGACGAGGCGGGCGGCGGTTTTGATGGCTGCGCGATGCACCCGACAAGGTTAGGGAAAAATCCGCGCGCGGAAAATGCTAAAGTGGCAGCGGTTGGCAGGTTCCGGGAGCGCCGCCGTCCCGGCGGCAGGTGTGATGGTCTGGCGCAATCAGGCCAGGCCGGCGGGACGCCGGCGCTCCCGGGAAAGAATGCCGCCCGTTTCACTTTCCCGGCGCGCTGTGCCCGTGCCCGGGCGCGTCGAGCAGCGATCCGAAGAAGTCGCCCCCGCGCAATCCCACCAGCAGCGCCAAGCCCGCCAGATCGACCGGCGACTGCACGTTTTTCATCACACAGTTTTCGAGGCCGATTTTTTGGGTGCGATTCTGGCGCGGATCTTTCAGGTCGATGAATTTCAGCGTGCCCACGGAAACGTTCAGCACATCAATGCCCGTGAATTCAAGGCCGGTTTTTTGGGTGAACTCCGCCTTGCTCCGGGCCCCGGATTTTTTCACCGACAGGGAGCCGCCGAGGGAGAACAGGTTGGTCTGCCCGATTTCGTTTTTCACAATGTCCAGTTCGCCCAGGTTGAAACGCAGGAGCGTGATGTGGAGTTGGTGTTTCGCCAGGGCCGGCGGGTCGTATTCCGCGTGGATTTCCGGTATGTCGAGAAACGGCGTGCCGCCGAAACCGGGCGGATTGTAGAGTTTGAAATCCTGAATTGTCACCGTCGGCCGGGTGAGGCTGAGAGAAAACCGGCCGATCTCCGCGTCCATGCCGGTTGACGCCCGAATCCGGTGTTCCACCCAGATCCGGAGAATCGAATTGTACGACAGGAGCAAAACGACAACCAGCACCACCGCCAGGAGGAAAAGCCGGAAGAGCCATTTAAAAATCCATTTCATGGTCGGCAATCAAACCGGCACGTCTTCCGGCCGCACTTCCAGACATTCATCCTGGTCCTCCCAGATCAGCGCCGGATAAAAATTCAACAGCCGGGGTGCGAGGTCGCGTCCGGCGCGCGCAAGCAAACGCTCGGCTTCGGCCGCCGCATTTTCATAGGCCCGGTCGTAATCGCCCGCCTGCCGGCGCTGACGGTCGTCCCAGTGAGCGACGGCGTGGACCGGCTCATATTGCTGGGCCCATGCGTCCAATTCGGCGCGGACCTCGGCGGTAATTTCATCAAACGGCACGAGCGTCTCGTTGCAATGCTGGCAGATCAGGCCGGACTCGCGCACGTCGCGCGTGAGCAACGGCAGAAAGGGGGCGCGACAGCAGGGCGATTCTGCGTAAGCCGCCGGCGGCGTGGCCAGCCGCTTGAACCAGACCTGCCGGTCATGCGCGAGTTGCGCCGCCAGCCGGTACGCCCCGACGAGCGGGTGCGACAGCCGCCACGCCTTGCCTTCGAGCTGGCCGAGTGTCTGCGCCAGCCAGCGGGCCAGGGTAAGGTCGTCCCAAGCCTGAAAAGCCCGACCGTATTCCTTCCACAACGAGTCGAGCGGGGAATCCGATTCAAATGCCATTGCCGGGAGGATGGCGCGCCGGGGGAACTTTGTCGAGCGGTGTTGCGAAAATGGAGCCAATGGCCGGGATTGAACAACCCGATTGGCCCCTCGTTTCTGACGCAAGCCCTTTACTCCCATCTCGTTCTCAGCAAAGCCAGTAATGACAAAAGGTTCGCCGCTTTTCAAGACAATTCGTGCGCAGCTGGCACAGACACTGTCACTCTCCACGCACTACACCTTCAGTAGGATTTTACTGGAGCTTTTACTGGAGGTTACAAAGCCGATACGTAGAATATATGGCAGTTCAGATTGTCATAGGCACACAAAAGCTCATGCGAAAGCCTCGCGGATATTTTGTCTGCTTGCAAAGCGCCAGAGGGCTGGCGCAGTCCAAGACTGCTTCGCGAATATTCATGATAATTTTAGGTGCGTTCGTCAATCCTTTGAGCGACCGATCGTTTCTAACGGGTTTTCGCCTTGTTACATGCATCACGGCAGAAGAACGCGATAAAAGCGCTGTGGACTAGGGCCGATGGTGTTGGTAATGCTGAGGGTCGGGCTGGTGGCGGTGTTCGTGGCGAGGTTAAACCAATTGGTTGAAAGGAGATTGGTGGAAGACTGGACCTGATAAACCAGACCGGTGAGCGAATTCCAAGTGATTGAGACGGCGTTGGGGCTTGCTTTAGAGATTCTCGGGTTGAATGGTGGAATCGATATAAGAGTCACATCGTCGAGGCCAAACAGGTAGGGGTCGTTTCGGCCGCCGAATTGGAGGGTTGTATTGGTGCTGGTGGCAGTGACATAAAAAACGAGGTTGGACCAATCGAAGGCAGGGGGATTTAGCAAATTATAAATTGTGTTTGCGGTGGCGCTGTTTGTGTTCCAATTGACAAGGAATTTTTCGGTAGTCCCACTCGTGGCGTTCATCAGCCAGAATGAAAGCACATAGCTTTGTCCCGCGACCGTCGGAATGCTTTGGGAAATGTAGCCAACAGTGCCGGAGGTTCCAAACACGCAGAAATTGTTGCCGGAATAAGGATTGAAGCCGGTATAAGTGCCGTCATCAACAAAATCGTAATTGAAAGTGGGATAGGGAGTTTCGTCATACATACCAATGCCGCCGGTTTGAGCCCAGTCAGGAAGCGAGTAAGGATAGCTTTCGAAATCGCCGTTCAGGGCCAAATTCTGTCCGGCCAGCAGGACAAACTGACGCGTGCGGACGGCATGGCTGGTCTGGTTGGAGAACAGCACGCTGGTGGTGTAAATCCCGGGAGACAAAGAGTAAGCGGCGGCATTCAAGCTGACGGTTACATGGGTTGCTGTATGGGAGGCCAACAGACCACCAGAGAGAGACGCAGTGAGCCATGAGGAGGTATGGATGAGGGACCAGTTCAGGAAGCTTGTGCTGGAATTGGTAAGCGAAAAAGTCAGAGTATTGGCAGTAAAAGCGCCGCCAGCGGGACCAAATGCGACAAATCCCTTGCCCGGTGCAACCGCCAGGGCGTCCCTCACCCCTGCCAGGGTGTCAATCAGGTTGTCGCCAGTCGGCGTGCCCCAGCCGGTACAGAGGTCATAACCGGAGACGGCGGGGAATTCATTCACGCTGAAGGCCCAAAAATTGTTGCCCGTGGTAATGTCGTTGAAATCGGAGAGATAGCTGGCGCTTTTGCCAGTGGCATAGATGACCGGGTTGGCGAAGCCCACGGAGGGGTAGCTATGGGTGGCGGCTTGTTGATTCGCCAGCGCAGTGAAGGCGGCCCATGCCGGCGCGGCGCAACTGGTGCCGCCAGCGGTATAGTCGCTGCCCTCGTCGGCCACGACAAAAACGTTGTCTGCGGTCATGGCCACGTCGGGAACGTTTCGCATGGTGGTGGAACCTTCATTGGCTGCCATGCTGATGCCTTGTTGCCAGTAAGGGATGGGAAAATTCTCGCTGATGCCGCCGGACACGCCGATGCTGGAGTCTCCAGCGACAGCGCCACCCCAGTTCCAGGTGGTTTCCGAAACCCACGCCCCGCCCGGACCGGTGGTCGTCACGGTTGTTCCGCCGACTTCGGTGATGTTGGTGCTTTCGGATGGAAAGGGAATCCCGTTCACGAAGGCGTCCCCATCGCCCGAGGCATTGAAGAACGATTGCCCTTGCGCGTCCATTTGTTTGAAGATGTTTTCCGCCGTCAGATCCGGCGCGTCGGGAGCTGAATCGGTCCATGAGCAACTGAATTGTTTCGGTGAATTAACGGTGTCATTGGCCATGGCATCCAAAATGTCCTCCCAACTGTTGGTTTGGGAAGTTTCATATACGACAATTTTTGACAACCCCGGCGCGATGGACATGGTCACGTCAATGTCCAGGGACACTTCGGCATTGCCACTCCCGGGTGAACTGATGCCACCGGCAACGGGGACAGTTGTCAGCGGAACTGACACGCCGGCAAGACTTTCGTAGGAAGAGACGTCACCTGGGTAATAATCGTCATATTCCAGCAATCCTACAGTTTGGCCGGCGCCGGTCAGTGAAACGCCTGGAATGTACGCGGCCCTGAAATCGTTTCCCATGTAAGCGCCTTCCGGTCCGGAACCCGAACCGACTTGGTGGGCCGTGTATGCGGATGGTTTCAAAAAGGGTTTTTTGATTATTTTGCTGCGCTTTAGCGCGTAATTATCCAGACCGCTGATATGAAGGATGGGCACGCTCAAATTGAGCGAGGGGACACTGTCCGGGCCGAAAAAAGTCCGGTTCTCCGTGGGATGCCGGTAGGTGCGCATGGTTATATGAAAAACGCGTTCCACATCCGCGACAGAGCCGCTAATGTCCAGGACCATACGGTCGGAATGCTCCACAACACTAAAACCGTTGGTGCCGAAGAAGTTCGCAACCACTTGGTAATCCGATACCGAGGGAGCGAATTGTTCGATGAATTGCTGCGGAGTGAGGTAGTGGCGATAATTAAGGCTGGCGGGGTCGTAAAGTTGACGCAGCAGATCGCCGAGGGCGCTTTCATTGCGCAAGGGCAGGCCAACAGAAAGATTCAAGCGCGTTTCCGCGGTAAGCCGGCCACTCGCGGACAAATGTGGGATCACCGGGGGCACGGAGCCTTGCAGGAATTGTGGGTCGGCGTTTTCCGCGTGGGCTGGAGCGCAAAATGCCGCCGCCAGGGCGATGACCACAGTCCAGTGCACGGGCTTAATAAGAGACGGCTGTTTTTTCATGGCGTTTGAACGTTGCTGTTTGAACCATCTCAGAGTAGCAGACATTGCTATGGTATTCAACGGGAGAGGAGTGACACAAAAGTGACATAGGAATTGTGTTCGTTTCACCAGTCGGTTACCAGCACGTTCGCACCGCATCGCCGGATAGTGGCGCGGGTGGTGGTGTTTCCGTCAAACCTGCGAAGCCGCCAGCCACCGCGAAACAAAAAGTCAAGGCGACAGCGGCACGGCGTTGATTTCGATGTGGTTGGTTTCGGCAATCGCCGCCGTTCCCACAATACGCGAATTCGACCACGGCAACTGATTTTGATTTGTGGGCGCCGATTGCATCTGGCCACCGCTATTGCCGCCACTGCCACTGAATGTTTGCTGCAAGTTTGTCGTCTCGTTGGAAATCACCACCAAATTTCCAGCAAACACCACGTTTTGCTTCAGGGTTCGGTTCGTTCCAGCCGCACGGAAGAAATAATTTTGTACCGTCTGCAATTTTTCCTGATCGGCGCTTGTTTTCGCCTGCTCTACTTGCGTCGGCGTGATGGCTGGCGGAGCGGGTGTTGTGGCCGAAGCCGGCCCGTTTTGCACAACCGCGCTTTCCTGCAGCAACGAACCGTCATAAACCGAGCCATCCGCATCCACAATGCGGACCACGTTGCCATTTTGTTGCACCTGAAAATTCGCCAGCACGAGAACGGCTTTGTTTGCTTTGGAGATATTTCTGAAAAGATTTTGCGAACCCAAATGAGCCGAATCAGTTGACGCGAAATGAGTAGTATTGGTTTGAGCCGGGGCATACTTATCAACCTCGCCAAGCTTCACTTCCCGCCGAGAGTTTTCGGCTTGTAGCTTTCCTGAAATTGGAGGCGCAGGAGTGGCATATCCGATTTCGGGTGTGGTCACCGCTGGCGTTGCTGCGAGTTGTTGGCGCGCAGAATCTTTTGCGAATGCAAGTTCCTGCACTCCACGGTTCGTCAATTCGGAAA
This sequence comes from Limisphaerales bacterium, assembly GCA_052145735.1. Lineage (GTDB taxonomy): Bacteria > Verrucomicrobiota > Verrucomicrobiia > Limisphaerales > UBA11358 > UBA11358. Next base: position 34,174 of record JBKQOA010000120.1, on the reverse strand, counting down.
ACCGTGCGGCATTAATGACATCGACGCGGCCGTCAGCGAACAGCACCGCGCGCCCCTTTTTGTCCGTCGGCGAATACGCGAGTATAGAATTGCTTTGCAGATTATCCAGGCTCTTGCCGCCGCCGACGTAAACAAATCGCTGCCCATTCTGCGGATCGGTCAAAATCGTATTAATCAGATCGAGTTGCAGCTCGTTGGTCAGTTCGTCAAGGGAAGCTGGCAATCGCTGATTGTTATCTTCAGCAAACATCCGCACCGCGGTGCCAATTTCCATAAGATTGTATTTGGTGGTCGCCCTTTGCCCCTTGTGTTTTGAACTGCTCAACGCCGGCAAAAACAGCGTCGTCACAAAGAAAACAATGAGGGCAAAACCCAACAGAAACGCCCACCGCTGACGGAACAGTTCCCACAGCGACAGGAATGCGTCTTCTTCGTCCGGCTTGGGTGCGTTGCGGGCTATTTCATCATGCAACATGCGTCGCGTTGCCGGATGCAGCTTAAGCGGATCGCCTGCCTGTCCACCGCGCTTTTTCGCATAAGCCCGCAGCAGTTTTTCAATTTTGCGTTCCGGCTCCATTTGTTTTGTCATCCATTAGACGGGAAAAGGCTTGTTTTCTCCCGCGAAAACATTTTGCGTGCGATTTCTTCCAGCCGGTCCAAACATTTGCTCAAGCGTGAACTAACCGTCTTTGGATTCAGGTCCAATGTCGCGCTCAATTCCTCGTAGCTCAAGTCGCCGAAATAGCGCAGTTCGATGATTTCGCGGCACGGTTCGCCGAGTTGGTCGAGCGATGCACGCACAAGCGCCATCTGCTCGGCGTTCATCAAATTTTCATCCGGCGCGGGTAAGTGGTCAGGTGGGTCCGGAGTCAGGCCGGTTTCCGGGTTTTCGGCCTGCAACGAAATCGCCGCCTGTCCCCCGCCGCGTTTTGCGGCAATTCGTTTTTCACGGTAATCGCGTGCCTTGTTCGCGGCGATGCGAAAAAGCCACGTTTGGAACTGGCTTTCGCCTTGGAAAGAATCGAGGTTTTTGATGACGGCTAGAAAGACTTCCTGGCAGATTTCCTCGCTGTCTTCGCGGGAAAAATCCGGCGAGAGTTGGAAAACAAACCGCCCCGCCGCTGCGTAATGGAGATCGAAGAGTTCGTCCCACGCCTCGGCTTCGCCGCGACGGCAACGCGCCAGTAGTTCGGCTTCGAGTGCCATGCGTTTAGACTTTATTTGAAGTGGCGCCGTTTGAACAGATTTCTTGCGGAGCATTTTGCGAGACTTTCCGTCTGACTGGGTATGAACGAATTGTTTGCCGGCATGAAAATCCCGCACCACGGACAGGGCCGCTCCGACAATTCTTTTACAATTCCCTTACTTAAACCTGACACGGGGAGGGACTGGCGGGTGTTAAATATTTTCACGAAGCGAAGTTTTTCCAACGGTATCCAATTGCAACCATATAGATTGTTATGAAAAAGATCACGACGACATTGCTCGCCAGTTTGTTTTCCTGCTGTTTGGCCAATGCTGGCCCCATCCCCGCGCCGACCAATACCTTTGCTGTTCGTGCCATTCATTATGACGGTAAGCTCGCCGACGACGAGGCGCGGTTCATGCTGGACATCGCCGCCGAGGCCGCCGGCACGGGCGAAGGCTCGGTGAAGTTATTGGAAGGCGACGTGGCAATTCTACCCGGAAAACTGCCCGACCAGTTGAAAATCATCCGCGAAGGCAACCGCTACCTGCTGGTAGCATTGCACTCGGGACAATTCAAATTCAAACTGGAGGTCGTCGCCAAAATCCAACACGCCGAACCGTGGAACGAGATTTCATTCACCGGCCCGGTGGCAACGATTGCCTCCGTCACCGCGCAGGCTGCGGGTGTGGATACAGAAGTTCAGTTGCTTAACGGGACGTTGCTCGGCACCGTCAAAACCAACGGCATCTCGTGCGTAACGGGTTTTCTCAGCGCCGATCAGACAGTAACATTACGCTGGCAAAGCAAGGTCACAAAGATTGCGCACAAAACCTTGCTTACGGTGGATTCCGCTATTGCGGCGCAAATCACACCAACCGTCATCAAATACACCAGCAAGTTTCATTACGAAATCGTCCAGGGCAACGCCGCGCAGCTCACGCTCGCGCTGCCCGCGTCGCAATCGCTCACGCGGCTGGAAGGCGAACAGATTCGCGACTGGCACACGACAGCGGCAGGCGACAGCCAGACTTTGACCATTGAATTCATCAAGCCGGTGGAAAATTCCTGCGACCTCACGCTGTATTCCGAACAGGCCGTTGACAGTGTTGCGCAAAATACTACGTTGAACCCGCCGCAGCCGTTGAACGTCGAGCGCGAATCGGGCACGCTCACGATCTCCGCCGAGGACACGCTGGTTGAAACCACCGCGCTGACCGGGCTGCGGCAGGTCAACGCGACGGGCGATGCGCTGGCGGCATATCAGTTCAACGCCCGGCCGTTCACGCTCGCGCTCAAACTCAAGCAAATCGAACCGGTCATTGGCGTTACCGATCGGGTCAGCCCGCGGCTCGAAGAAACGCGGCTGGTGATTTTGCACCGCCTCGCGCTGAACGTCGAGAAAGCCGGCATTTACACGCTGGAACTAACGCCGCAACCCGGATTTGCCATTGCGGACGTGCGTGGCGAGGGCGTCGACGACTGGAATTTCAGCAACGGGAAAATCCTCGTGAATTTTTCCGCGCGCCTGCTCGGTTCACGCCGGCTGGACGTGCAGTTGGAACAGGCCATCAAGGATTTTCCCGAGCAAATCAGCGTCGCACCGCTGCGCGTGGCCGGCGCGGCCAGGGAAACAGCGCAAATCGGCGCGGCTTCCGCACCCGGCATCCGCCTGCACACCGGCACACTCTCCGGCCTGCGCGAAATTCCCGTGAACCGTCTGCCGGATCGCACCGACGAAATTCTCGCCTACAACACCGAGCAACCGGACTGGACACTTTCCATCGCCAGTGAACGTCTCGCCGCGCGCGTCGTGGCCGATGTGTTCAACCTCGTCACCATCGGCGACGGCCTGGTCGGCGGCAGCGCGACGATTCGTTACAGCCTGGTCAACCAAGGCGTGCAGGAATTCAAAGTTCGGGTTCCGGCGAATTACAAGAACGTCGAGTTCACCGGCCCGAACATCCGGCGCAAAGAATTGAGTCGAGAGTCGAAGGTCGAGAGTCAAGAGTTGGGCAGCGCCCTCGACACAAATTACGTTGTTTGGACGATTGGCCTACAAGACAAGGTCTGGGGCGGCTATACGCTCGTCGTCACTTACGATTTTCAATTTGATTCCAAGGGCGCAACGCTGTCCATCGGCGGGCTTCACACAGTGGATGTGGAACGCGAGACCGGCTCGGTCGCCATCACGACCGCTGCGAGCTTGCAGCTCAACGCAAAATCCTTGAGCGACACGCTGCGGCGCGTGGACGAGGCCGAGTTGTCCGCCGCCGACCGTTCGCTCATCGCTCGCGCCGTCGTGCTGGCGTATCAATACACCGGCGGCCAATACGATTTGTCCGTGGACGTGAAGCGTTACGCCGATCAGCGCGTGCTCGAAGCCGTCGCCGACCGCACGCAAATCACGTCCGTCCTCACCGAAGGCGGCGAAATGCTCACGCAGGCGTCGTTCATGGTAAAGAACAACGAGAAACAATTCCAACGCTTCCAACTTCCAAAAGACGCGAAGCTCTGGGGCTGCTACGTCAACGGCCAGCCCGCCAAGCCGGAACGCGACGGCGACTGGGTGCTGGTTTCGCTCCCGCGCGATGTGAACCGCGACCAGACGTTTGCGGTGGACATCATGTATGCCCAGACAAACGGTGCGCTCGCGTCCACGTGGTCCAAAACGCTCGACCTGAAAGCCCCCCGCACCGACGTGCCCAACACCTACGCGGAATGGCAAATCTTTGTGCCGCCCACGCTGCGGCTTTCCGATTTCGGCGGCAGCATGAAGGTGACGCAGGGTACCACTTACGAATTATTTGATGCCTGGGAAAAATTCCTCACTTTCTACGGGCAGGTTTTGCATGAAGCTGGCGGAGGGATTCTGGTCATTGGCTTTCTGGCGTTTCTCGTCATCGCCCTGGTGGTTTCGGCGGCGCGGCGCGGCTGGAACGGCGTGATCACCCTACTCGCCGTCATGGCCATTCTCTTCGTGCTGGGCGCGATGCTGCTGCCGGCACTGTCTGCCGCCAAGCGCAAGGCGCAACGCATCAATTCGGTAAGCAATCTCAAACAGGTCGGGATTGCGGTGCGGCTCTTTGCCGGCGACAACGGCGACCGCCTGCCGCTTTCGTTTGAGGAAATGAAAAACGAACTGGGCACGGACAAAATCACCTACGATACCGAAACCGGACTGCGTTACACCTATCTCGGCGGCGGAATGCCGATGGACAGCCTCAAGCCGGAATCCGTGCTCGCCTACAGCCCGATTGTCAACGGCCACTGCAACGTGCTCTACGCCGACGGCAGCGTGGAGCAAACGACGGCAAACCGGTTCGCAGAACTCTCGCAACGCGGCTTGGTGCAACTGGCCACGCCCCAGGAAATCGCCGTGCAGCAGCAGCGGGCTGCCATTGCAAGCAGCCAGTTTGCCAATCAGCCAAACACCGCGGCGGCAGCTCCACCGGCAGGCGAATTTGCCATCAACGGCACGGCAGGTGCGCACAATCTCGGCGAACCTAACAGTGGTGGTGGCGTCGTCGCTGTCGGCGGAATTCCCGTCGCGTCGCCTGCGGTTCCAGCACCCACCGCCGCCGGCATCCGTTCCCTTCGCATCGAACTGCCGCAGACCGGCCAGCCGTTCATGTTCACCAAAGTGCTCAATGTCCGTGACGAGCCGCTTTCGATCCGGGCGCGCATCATGCCGCTGCACACTTTTCAAACCGTTCAAATGGCGTGGCAGAGCATGACATTTTTGCTCGGGCTCGTTGTCTGGTGGTGGCAATGGCGTCGCGCCCAGCGCAACACCTTCATTCTTACCGTCGCGCTGGCGTTGATCCTCGGGTCGGTGTGCAGCCTCCTGATTCAGTGGCGCGCGCTGCATGACGCGCTCATCGTCGGTTTTCCGGTGGTGACCGTCGCCGTCATCGCTTGGCTCGTCTGGAAATACTGGCCGCGCGAAAACCAGCCGGCGCCCGAATCGCCCGCGCCGGCAATAGGAATCCCGCCGGTCATGGCCTCCATCGCCCTGCTGTTCGCGTTGAATTTGTCCACCGCGACCGCCGCCGATTCACGTATCACGTATCACGCATCACGCGCTTCCATCATTTCCGCCAGCTATTCCGGCCCGGTGAATGACCGCGTGGCTTCCGTTGACGCAACACTGCAATTTTCCGCCGCCAGTCCCGGCCAGATCGTCCCGCTGTTCGGCGAGGATGTAGCCGTGCAACAATTTTCAGCCAAAACCGGGCGCGCCGAACTCGTCCGCGACGGCGGCAACATTGCCGTGCGGTTCGACAGCCGTGGCGATGTGACGCTGCAAATCAAAATGCTGGTCAAAATCGCCGGCGACGTGACGAAACGCCGGCTCGCGTTTGCAATCCCGCCGGCGTTGTCGAGCCGGGTCGCGCTCGCGCTCGACGAATCCGAGGCGGACGTGGATTTTCCGACGGCGATTTCTTTCCGGCGGATTCTGGACAAGGATAAGACGCGCGTGGAAGCTGTGATAGGTTCAGCGGATCAGGTCGAATTACTCTGGACGCCGCGCGTGAAACGCGCCGCCGAAGTCGCAGCCACGGTGTTTTGCCAGAACGCGGCACTCGTCACGTTCGGCGGAGGCGTAGTGAACGTGCGCGCGACGATGGACTATCAAATCACACAGGGCGAACTGCGCCAGGCACGAGTGCGGTTGCCCGCCGGACAAAAACTGCTGCGGGTCGAAGGCCGCGAAATTCGCACCTGGGAAATTAAAAGCGAAAATGGCCGGCAGATTCTCGTCGTGGATTTGCTGAAAGGAATTCCGCTCAACTGGCGGCTCACAATTGAAACAGAAAAAGTCCTGAACGCGTTGCCGGCGGACGTGGCGGTCGAAACGCCGCACGCGCTCGACGTGAAACGCGAAAATGGCCTGGTCGCTTTGCGCGGAGCTGAAGAACTGGCCTTGTCGGTTGAGTCCGCGTCCGGTCTGGAGCGCGTGGACGCGGAGGAATACGGGCGCATGGTCGCGGAAAAGACCGGCAACCTCTCCAGCGTGTTCCGGTTTTCCAACCCCGAATTTGCGCTGCGCGTCCACGCCGGTTCCATCCAGCCAGAAATCGAGGCCGTCGCGCGGAACAATTTCCGCGTGAGCGCCGAGCAGGTTTCGCTTTCGGCGGTGATTGATTACACAATCAAACGCGCGGGCGTGTTCACGTTGAAAATCGTGCTGCCTGAAGGTTATCGCGTCGAGCACGTGAGCGGAAACAACATTTTGCAGCAGGCTGAACGCAACGACGGAAATGCGCGCGTACTTGAAGTGATGCTAAAAGAGCGCACGAGCGGCGCCTACACCCTGGGTGCCGAACTGACACGCGATTTCAAGGAATTGCCGAAATCACTCGACCTTGCCGGCGCGCATCCGCTCGAAACGGCGAAACTCACGGGCTTTGTTGCCGTTTCCGCCGAGCCGGGCGTGGCGGTGAAAACGGAATCATTCGACGGGCTCACGGAACTGCCGGCGGTGTCGCTGCCGGATTACGCGGCGGTGGCCGGAACGGGCAATGTGCTGGCTTACAAATTCATTTCCTCTGCGCCGAAGTCCGCGCCGGAATGGAAATTGAGCGTGGTGACGGAAAGTGTTGCCGCCTGGGTGCGCGCGGAAATTGTCAACACATTTATGGTCACTGAAACACTGGTGAGCGGCCGGGCGCTGGTGCGTTATGACATCGCCAACGCACCGGTAAAGGAGTTGCGCGTGCGCGTCCCGGCGGGATTCAAGAACGTCGAGATCACCGGCGCGAACATCCGCAGCCGCAACCAGTCCGGCGATGTCTGGCGCGTGGAATTGCAGAACCCGACACGCGGATTTTATACGCTGACCGTGACCTGGGACGAGTCGCCGGCAGAAAAAACCCGCGCGTTGGAACTTACGGGAATTTCCGCCGACGGCGTGGAGCGTGAAACCGGCCTGCTGGCGATCTCGGCGAAGGCGCCGTTGCAGGTGGGCGAATCAAGCGCGGCGGATTTGCAGCGCGTCGATGCGGGCGATTTTCCCGCCTGGGCGGGCAGCCCGGACAACGCGATGGTGCTCGCGTACCGCTATGTGCGACCGGGATACCAGCTCGCGCTCGACGTACGGCGGTTTGACGAGGCGGAAGTGTTGCAGGCGCTGGTGGACAGCGCGCGATTCACCAGCGTGGTGGCCGACGATGGCCAGATGATGACCGAGATGTCGCTCTCCGTGCGCAACAACGGCCGGCAGTTTCTCGAAATCGCCCTGCCCGCCGGCGCGCGCGTCTGGTCGGCGTTCGTTGCGGACCAGCCGGTGCGGCCCAGTTTACGCGACGGCAAACTGCTTTTGCCCATCGAATCGTCCGGCGCGGACGACGGCGCGATAACTGTGGAATTAACCTACGTCGGCACGAATGCGTTTCCGCGCGATCGCGGAAGCATCGGGTTTGCTTCGCCGAAATTCGACGTGCCGTTGAAGAACGCGCGCTGGGATGTTTATTTGCCGACGGATTACGATTATCAAAATTTTTCTGGCACGATGACGCGGGAAATTGCGCCCGTGCCGGAGACATTGTCGTCAAGTTTTTCGAGTCTCGATTATTCGCTCATGGAGCAGGCAAAAAAAGCGTCTGCGAAAGTCGAAGTGGACCGGGACGTGAGCGAGGCGAGGCGGCAGCTCGCCGGCGGCAACATGCGCGAGGCCAGCGCCACCTTCAACCGCGCCAAAACCCGGCTTTACGCCGACAAAAGAGAGGACAGCGACGTGCAACAGCTCGAAAAGGATTTGCAAACCGCGCAGGCGAGCAATCTCATCAATGCGCAAAATGATTTCGTCACCCGGAATGCGGGCGAAATCGCAACGGACGGAAAACTTGCCACCCAGCAAGCCCAGCCGCCCGGCGGGCAAAACGACAACGCCGCCGCCGGACAGCAATGGATAAAATTGCAGCAGGCGCAGGAAATCGTAACCGCCAAGGTGCAGCCGCTACGCGTGAATCTGCCGGTGCGCGGTCTGCATTTTGCGTTCACCCAGGTCCTGCAAACCGAAAGCGGCCGTCCGATGACGATCCGGCTTTTCACCGCCAGCACCAAGGCCGTCAGTTGGCCGATGCGCGGTCTGACTGCGATCGGCACGTTTTTGCTGCTTTGGGCACTGGTCGCCATCGTATCCCGCCTGACTTTGCGCGCCAGCCGGGCAGGACGGTCGGTTTGATTTTGTTCGCGGCAGAACGCGCGGCTTGTTACGTTGCGCGGGCATGAACAAGAAGCGGAACCTTTTCTTGTCCGCGTTGTTTTAAATTCCAAAACCAGCCATGACACTTACTTCTCTTGAAGCCGCGCGGGAAACCTGCCGGAAAATCGCGGGCAACATCGCCAAAATCATGCACGGCCAGGCCGGCTCGACGCGCCAGCTGCTAGCCGCGCTTGCCAGCGGCGGCCACGTGTTGCTGGTTGATTATCCCGGCACGGGCAAGACGACGTTGGCCAAGGCGCTCGCCCGCTCGATTGAGGCGCAGTTCAAGCGTATCCAGTTTACGCCCGATTTGCTGCCGTCGGACATCCTCGGCGTGTCGGTGTTCAGCCAGCGTGACCAGCAGTTCCATTTTCACGAAGGCCCGGTGTTCACAAACATTTTGCTCGCCGATGAAATCAACCGTGCCTCGCCGCGCACGCAATCAGCGTTGCTCGAAGCGATGGGCGAAGCGCAGGTGAGCGTCGAGGGCGAACGGCGGAATCTTTCGGAGTTGTTTTTTGTCATCGCCACGCAAAACCCCGTTGAGTTTCGCGGCACGTATCCGCTGCCCGAGGCGCAAATGGACCGGTTTGCAATGCAATTCACGCTGGGCTACGTCCAGCCCGAAGAGGAAGTGGCCATCCTCACGGCGCAACAACACAATCATCCGCTCGACGAGTTGAAACCCGTCGCCACGCTCGCGGACGTGATCGCGCTCAAGCGCGCGGTGGAAGACGTGCGCATCAGCGACGAATTAAAACGCTACGCCGTTGACCTGGTGGCAGCGACGCGAACGGCGGGCGGCGTTCAGCTTGGGGCAAGTCCGCGCGCGTCCATCGCGCTGATGAAAACCGCTCAGGCGCTGGCATTGTTTGACGGCGCGGATTTTGTAACCCCTGAACAGATTCAGTCGCTGGCCGTGCCGGTCATCGCGCACCGACTGGTGCTGGAGCCGCAGGCGCGCTTTTCGGGTGTGATGGCGCGCGGTGTGGTCGAGGAAGCCGTCAAAAGATTGCGCGTGCCGGCGTAAAAGGAAAATGCTGAAGGCAGAATGAAGAAACAAAATTCTGCTCGGCGTCGAAGTTAAAAAACGTTTCTTTATTCTTCATTCTTAATTTTTCATTCACCCCGTGACCCTTATCTACAAACCGATTTACTGGATTTACTGCATCACCAGCAGTCTGTGGTATTGGTCGCGCCGTCGCTTTACCCTGGCGGGTTTGTCGGTGGCGGGCGCGTTTATCGTCGCTGGCGCGGTGGGTATGGACATCGAAAACACCGTTACCTACCAATCATTCTCGTTGTTACTGGCGTTTCTATTCCTGGCCTTGGCAAGCAGCCTCTTCTTCCGCGCCAAATTCTCCGCGACCCGTTCGTTGCCTCGGTTCGGCACTGCCGGCCTGCCACTGCACTATCAGGTGCAGGTGAAAAATCTGACGGCGAAACCCCAGGCCAGCCTGACATTGATCGAAGAACTCGCCGACGCGCGCCCGGTTTTTCAGCAATGGTTGGCGTTTCAAAAGGCCGAAGGAAAACGCGTTCGGCCATTCCATGTGATGCAACGGCGCCGGGAAAATCCGTTTCGTCTGGTAAAAGTAAAGGAGGCGGAGGTTCCGCCGTTGCCTGCGAATGGCGAGGTCGAGACACGGGTTGAAATCTTGCCTTTGCGGCGGGGAGTTTTGCGTTTCACCGGGGTTACACTGGCGCGGCCCGACCCGCTGGGATTGTTCCGTTCGTTCGTCAAAATGACCGCGGGGCAGACCGTTTTAATCTTGCCGAAGCGTTATCCTATTCCACCCATCGCGCTGCCAGGTGCGTTGCGCTATCAGGAAGGCGGCATTGCCCTAGCAGCGAATGTCGGACGCAGCGAGGAGTTTGTCGCGTTGCGCGAATATCGTCACGGAGATCCGTTGCGGCACATTCACTGGCGAAGCTGGGCGAAGGTGGGGAAGCCTATCGTGAAGGAGTTCGAGGACGAATTCTTCGTGCGACATGCGCTGGTGCTGGACACGTTTGACGATGAACCAAACAGCGAAACTTTGGAGGAGGCTGTCTCCGTCGCAGCTTCCTTCGCCTGCACGGTGCTAACACAGGAGTCGCTGCTTGATCTACTCTTCGTCGGGAATCAGTCGTATTGCTTCACAGCCGGTCGCGGTCTCGCGCATGTGGATCAGACACTGGAGATTCTGGCTTCGGTGCGGAACTGCGCCGACAAGAAATTTGAAACGCTCGAACGACTCGTGTTCAACCATATTCCCGTCGTGAGTGGCTGTATCTGCGTGTTGCAGCACTGGGACGATGCGAGGAAACATTTTATATCAAAATTACGAGCGCTTGACGTTCCTTTGCTCGTGCTGGTCATCGTACGTTTGGGAGCAAAGACACTGGACGCCGGGCCGTTGTGTGACGAGCCGAAACATTTTCATGTCCTTGAAATAGGCCATATTGAGGAACAACTGGCCAAACTAAAATGACCGAGGACGCCCCAACTGTTCCGGCCCGCAGCGTAAACACGCCGCCGTTCCTGTTACTTGCCACGCTCCTGTTTTGGGGCTGGCAATCTGGATTTTTTCTTGTCGGCGCGATGATGGGCATCGTGCTGGAGAGCGCGAACTTCATCAAAACGCGCTGGGAGTTGACCGGGGATGATTTTCGCCGCATCTGGAACTTTTGTATGTTGCTGGCGCTCGCACTGGCGGTCTATGTGCTTACGACAAGTGAAGAGGGTGGTGGATTGAACAGCCTGATTCATTCTTCAACCGCAGCCGCTGTTCGCAACGTCAGCGTTTCCGGGGCCACGTTTCTTCGCTGGCTGCCAATGACCTTTTTCCTGTTCGTCGCGGCGCAGAAATTCAGCGAATGCGCAGCCGTTCCGTTGTCGGCAATTTCATTGTTTTTTCGCTGGTGGCGGAAGGGGAGTCGCAGCGCGGTGCAAAATGTGGATGTTTCGTATCCGTATTTCATCGTGTGTCTCTTTTCCGCCGGCATTCACACCAACACAGGGGAGCACTCTTATTTCTGGGGACAAGGCGTTTTAATCGCGTGGGCAATTTGGCCGACGCGTCCACGGCGGTTTAGTATTATTGCCTGGCTGGCCGCGCTGGCCGTGGTAATAGGGCTTGGCTTTACCAGCCAGCGTGCTCTTGGCGAAATGCAGCGGGTGCTCGAAGGTTACAACGCCCAGTGGATGTCGAATTTGATACGGCAACGGACGGATGCATCCCAAAACATGACGGCCATCGGCCGGATTGGAAGATTGAAACTGTCAGCACGAATCGTCATCCGCCTCGAACCAAAGAATGGAAGCCGCCCGCCGGATTATTTGCGCGAGGCCAGTTACCGTAGCTATCATCCACAAGGGCAAACTTGGTATTCCGGCAGTGCGCGAAACGATTTCACCGACATCGGGCACGAGCCGGGTAACGATTTTGTCTGGACGCTGATGGCTGGTAAAACCAACACTTCGGTGGTTAACATCGCATCATACTTGGACGGGCGATCGCAGGATACGGGTGACCCGGAAGGCTTGCTTCCGCTGCCGACTGGCAGCTGTCGTTTGGAGAAACTTCCAGTGTTCTCGTTAAAAATCAGCAAGACCGGCGCAGTTATGGCCTCTGGCTTGGGCTTGGTGATTTTCGACGCGCATTATGGCCCAGGCGCTACTTTTGATTCGCCGCCGGATACCAGCACAAATCGTTTGGATTTAACTGTGCCGACCAACGAAGTTTCGGCGTTGGACCAAATCATTTCCGAAATGAAAATTTCCGGCACGACCGAAAACCAGAAACGTCTCGCCGTTAAGCAATTCTTTGCGGCTAAATTTCAATACAGCTCTTGGCTTGGGCCGGACAGCCTGGCGCATACAAACGAAACGGCGCTGTCACGTTTTCTTTTGCAAAGCCGCAAAGGTCATTGCGAATATTTTGCCACGGCGACGGTTTTACTGTTGCGCGAACTCGGGATTCCTGCTCGTTACGCCATTGGTTATGCAGTTCATGAACCATCCGGCCACGGTTACGTCGTGCGCGAACGTGACGCCCATGCGTGGTGCCTCGTTTGGGACGGGACGACGCAAACGTGGGAAAACTTCGACACCACGCCCGCATCGTGGGTCGCTGAAGAAGGCAAACTCGCGTCGTCCATGCAGTGGGTTTCGGATTTCTGGTCGCAGGCCAGATTTCAAATTGCGAAACTCCGTTGGGGACAGACAAATTTGCGGCGATACCTCCTCTGGGCGCTGATTCCCGTGCTGGCGCTGCTGCTGTATCAAATCATCTTGCGGCGCGGACGAAGACGCCGGCCAGAACCCAAAACCGGAAAATCCGCCGCTGCGATTTTCTGGCCGGGGCTTGACTCTGAATTCTACCTACTGGAAAGCAAACTGGCCGGGCGCGGCGCACCGCGCCAGCCCAGCGAACCGCTTTCCAACTGGCTGACGCGCGCGTTAGCCGACCCGGGCCTAACCGATTTGCGGGGAACCTTGCAGAAACTGTTGCGGCTGCACTACGGCCATCGTTTTGACCCGCGCGGCTTGGACGGCAGTGAACGGGAAGCGCTGACACGAGAAGCAAAAATCTGCCTGGTAGCGCTGTCGCGGATAAGGCGGCATTCTGCGCATTAGTACCGAAAATCTCCAGCGTTGGCTAACCGGCAACCGGGCAGGAGGGTACGCGGGTTTTAATGAGTGAAAGATTGGAGCAGTGCGGGCCGATCTTGATTTCCGGCTTAGTTGGAGGCGGAGGTCGGAATCGGACAAGGCGCACCGATTCATGGCCAGCAAAATAGCAGGTTTTAGATAGTATTCAAGCACTACTTGGTTTAACCCGGGTTAACTCTGCCACTACTAGCGTATACTTTCACTGACAGTTTCACTGACAGCGACCCGCATTGGGGAACACCGTGCAAAGAAGCGTGAGCCAAGGAGGTGGTGGTTTTCCACTGTCTGCGCGGTGGGGACGCGAAGCGCCGCGCAGCTGACCGAATAAGCGCGAAGTGTGCCGCCCGCCTGCAAAGTGATCTGACCGCGCGTTTTGAGTCATTCGGAGGCTACTCGCCCACTACTCGGGATTACCCGCTTTAACTCGCCCACTACTCGTTAACGGTTCGGCCTCGGCCTGAAATAAAATGGCCGGTGCATGAACTCGTTTCCAAGCGATGTGCCAGCTACGCCAGCGGAGGGGCCGGAGGCGGAGCGCGGCGAAGCCGCGCCCGCCCCGGCCCTTCCTTGTCAATATAATGATAACTGCATTGAGAAAGAGAAGTATCGCAAGCCTTCGGCTGGTTGTCTGACGCCCAGCCGGAAGAAAATCCGGCAGAAAATGATTATGGCCGTGGAATGGATGGTGCGGAAACATGGCATTGAACGAGTTGGTGTGCTCACGCTGTCGTTTGGTGTCCCCGGTAGTGGCAAAGGCTCTTTTGAGACCTGGGCGTTGCGTCAACAGGCCAAGGAATGGGATTTCGTGCAAAATCGCTGGCATTCCTTCTGCACCAATGTCGTCGCCAAGCGTTATCAGGATTGGCTGTGCGTGTTTGAACTCCATCGGGATCGCGTCTGGTTCTGTTTCTTCAGCAGCCGGTCTTCCAAAAAGAAGATTCCGTTGTTCCGTCGAAACACCAAATACCGCGTTTTCATCTCGAATCCTTACTGTTGGCTGAGGATACCGAGAGGGGGACAAACCGCGTAAGCGGATACTGGGCTTCTGCGCGCATCGTGCGCCCAGAAAGTGAACCTCCAGTAAATCTACTGGAGATTTTACTGGAGGTTGCATCAGACTCCTTCGTAAATCCTTAGTGCACCCACACTAAGAAATGGAGCCAATGGCCGGGATTGAACCGGCGACCGACGGTTTACGAAACCGTTGAGAAATAATTTTTCTCCTGTCTTTCCAAGCAAATCCGAATTTTCCCCAGCTCGCCGGCGCCGGCGCCGGCGTTTAACCAGGTCAAGCGGCCGTCAGCTCGCCGGCGCGGACCTACAATCCAGCCAAACCACAAAACCAAGGACATGAATGAAAAAAGGTAAAGATGAAATCGCATACGATGTAGCCGCCGACGTGCTCGGCTACTCACGGCGTCAGACGAGGCGGTTGATCATCCGGAACGGCATCAAACCGATCCGCTATGGATACCGCACCGTAAAACTTCCCGCAGAGAAAATCCTCCGCTTGAGGCTCGAACTGGTAATGAAAAAAAGGTCGCATTATCAGCCAACAAACGGCCACCGCCCCACCAACGGGAAAGGCCAGCGATGAACGACAACAATGGTAACGGCAGTGGCCACCAAAAAGCCTTCGAGCTGACTCAACCAAAAACTTCGGAGGACATCGCCAGAGATTCACTCAAGGCCATGATGCCCAAACTGCGACGTGACTGTTCACGGGATCCTCGCTTAAAAAAGTGCGTGGGATCCAAATGGCTGTTCGGTGTGATCAGCGATAACTCATTTCTGAATGACCTTGGGGGCGATGGATGGGGACGGGTTTACACTTCGCTCAAAGACCTGCATCGGATCTACGGCCACGACGAAGACACCCTGGCAGTCTGGCGTGACAAATTGATCGAGACCGGTTGGATCTGGTTTCAAGATCGCTGGCCAAAATCCTGTTGGGGGATCATGGGGGCCTGTCGTCAGCCGGAACGGTTTTCGCCTCACTCAGAGTTTGTCCGGGTCATGGCCAAAGCAAGCTCCGGACACCAACCGCCAGCGGCGGTTAGTCTCCCCGCGAATGGCAAAACCGTCATTTCCGGCCATAATAACCGAACGGAACTATCCCGATGACAAAACAGCCCCAACAGGTTGTGGTTTTCTAACCGGCTGCGCTTCGTTTGGCAATTACGTTCTTACAGGATATGGAAATTACGAACAACGAACGCAGCCAAATTGAACACCTTTTGCCGTTGCCCTATTTGAGAGAAATAGCGAGCCGGGCAAAAGGCTGTGTCGAAATGACAGAAAATCCACTTTTGCGCCATGAATTATTGAACTTGGCGTGTGCTGCAAGCCATGCGGAAATCATTGTCCGTGGTTGTATAGAAGATGATGACTAACTGTTGTTGCTGTCATTGTCGTCGTTGCTGTCATCAGGACAGCGCGGACATTTCCAATCTGTGCCAGCAGGCGGCGGTGGATGGATTTTGTTTTTCAAATGGGGAAAATCATGGAAATGTTCGCATTCCTTTTCATACGCAGCTTTCAATGACGAAGCATACGCAGCCTTAAAATGCGAGTAGCCTGATTTGATGTGTTCCTTGAGCCTTCTGTTCAAATCTGTTTCAGCACGGCCAACGTAATCGAAGCGAAATTTGCCTTTGCGCATGTGCCCTAACGCATAATTGCCGGGAGCCGTGCGGGGAAAACTACTGTCAATGGTGTCGGCATCCAGTGGATATGGGCCTTGAAGTCCAAGACTTGGCATATTGCCATTAGGGAATTTTCGCTTCAATTGGGTCAAAACCTTCAGACACGACTTCAATCACATCGCCTGAAGCAAAAGTCCAGCCTTCCAAGTGACCGATTTCCAGCGGCTTTGGCCCGGCATTGGCGACGGCGTTAAACGTCTTGGTCTTGTTGAAGGTTGGATTTGTCACTGTGATTTTCAGGGGCAGGTTTTTGCCGGATTTGTTGTGGATTTGAAGAACATAGCCAGCCCCCGCTAACGCTTGTCGAAATGTGATGGAAACCGGCATCTGTAGTGCCTTGGTCGCCAACGGCTGCAATTGGGCAATTTCAGCCTTGGCCTGTTCCAACTCCGATTTGGTCTGGTCTAATTGGGATTGCAATTGGGTAATCTTGTCCTGCAATGCGTTGGCACGGATGAACAGAAGCACCGCAGCAATCAAGGCGGCAGCGAAGGCAATGCCAAGGATGATGGTGGGTGCTTTGCTCTGTTTTGGTAATGGTGGTGCCGAAATTACTATTGGTGTATCGCTCATAAGTTTAGCCCTGTAATGGTTGAAGCTGCTTGTCCGGCATTAGGGCCAAAGCTGTGCCTGCCGTCAAGAGTTATTCGGCCTGCACTTTTCGCACCCGATTTTCTGTTCTTATTGGCATGAGCGAAATGAAATCGTTGGAACGTGAAATCAAAGCGTTGCGAAAAAGTATTCAGCGGCTAATCGCAGCACTCAGACCGAGCAAAATGCCAAAAGCGAAGCGGACGCCGGGTGGTGTTGCTATGTGGCGTGCGCTGCAAGGCGCTAAAGATTAAATTTCAGCGGTGACTCCTTTTTCCTGAAGTCGTTTCTTAATGCCGCCGATGGCTTCATTATAGCGCCGCGCAGCTTGTTTTGATGCAAGAACATTCGACTCCTTCAAATCAAAGTGTTCAAGAATTGCATCCTGTTGTTCAATTATCATGGCTATTCCGGCTTCGACAGTCGCCAGTTCACGAAGAATGATTTTAGTGTCTTCAGTCATGTTGCCAGTTTGTAAACAATTTTGCGCTGGTCAACCGATTTTCGGCTTTGGCGGCAGCGATGGAGACAGCAAAAGCGCCTTGGGCGGGGGCGGCGTGTGTAAGGCGGCACGCAGGGCTTCATCCACCGTGAGCGGATGAAGTGAAATCTTCGACTGATATTTTTTCTTAGGTGCTTTCTTTTTCACGCTGTTTACCAGAACCTAATTCCGGGGCACGGTGCCGTTTAATACTTCCTTTGCCACCAAGCAGGGCGCTAAAACTTTTGGCCAATTCTCTGTACCCGGCAGGAGAAAGCTCGTACAACGGAGCGCCCTGTTTGTTGTCTCTGGACAGAGAAGTGTTTCTGAATTCTGTATTTTTTAGTAATTTTTCACCGAAATCGCTGTGAGCATAGGCAAATAACATCCTTTCTTCATTGGGCGGGAAAACGGTATTAAGGAAATCGGCAAATTTAAGCAAAAGCACTTCCTTGGCGACAATCCGGCTGAATGCTGTCTGATGGGGATTGAGCATTATCGAAGCAACATAGATGTTCTTTGCGCTCCCGTTATTTTCGTAAGGAAGGATGGCTTCGATTTTCAGGCCGCGCTCATCAATTTTTCCGCCAATCAGCCCTTGCGCTGCTTCTTCAGTCAGCGGAAATACGTCGAAGAATCCAATGAGTTGATTGTCACTGTCGGTAACTGCCGTGAACACCATCGGATTCTTTCGCCGCCATTCTCTGTAATCCTCATAGCTTATACAGTGCTTATCCAAGCCATGCCTGACAATTTTATTCGCCTCAAGTGCGATTGCCTCGTCGTCCCGTGCGGCAAATTTAACACGACCCAATGCTCCTTTGATGGTCAATGAAATAGACCCTCCACTATCGCCGCCTCGAAGTTTTGAAGACCCTATTTTTATCCGGTGGAAGACTTCGGCCCAAGCAATTCCAGCGCACGCAACGGCAACAATCACCGCAACGATGGCCAGCAGCTTCCATGAAAATCCGATTCCAACGGCTGCTTTTACCCCAATCAAGAACGTGATTGTTGCGCCAAAATAAGTGCAGAATTTCTTGATGAATTCAATCATTTCAAGTCGCAAATCATGTACTTGGCGGTTGTCCCGTATGAAATCAGCTTGCGGTTCAAATCGGAATTTTGAACCGTCCGAAAACCAAACCGGCTCCACAGTACATCGGTGCCATACACGGATACTAGAGCCAGAGACGGGATGCTGATTTCCACGGCCAACTGTTTAATGTAGTCCACATACCGGCCAGCGGCTCCCATACCCCGTGCTCCCGGTGCAATAACTATGTCATGGAGATAGAGGCATTCCGGCTTTTCGGGCAGATTTTTGAGAAATTTGTTCAGCGGCGGAATTGTATTGAGCATCCAAGGATGAGAAATACCGTATCCAACCATGTTACCATTCAATACGAATTTTTTACACCCTTTTGGGAAAAGCCTGACTTTTTCTTCAAATACTTCCGGTCTTTCGGGTAAGGTTGTATGAATGCTGTCCGCCAGCCTGTTCACCGAATCAAGGTCTGCCGGAAGAATGGGGAGCCAATCGCCGGTGTTGCTCATTGCCACCATTGATAGCGGTTTTTGGAATTGTGTCCAGTCCGATCAATTGGAAGGATTCCGGTACATCAGCCGTTTTCCCGTCGTCCCTTTGAGTGCTGCTTCCATCCGCTCACCGTCCTCTGATTCCCGGTGGTTCCAACGAAATTCAAATTCGGTGCAATACCGGGGCAGGTGCGTTTTGGAAACATGATGGAACGTCCCGTAAACACCGCGTTTAAGCAGGCTGAAAAACGACTCTGCCGTGTTCGTATTGGTTCCATTGACTGAGTATTCGCCGCTTTTGTGGTGAATGACCGCGTGACCACCCTTGAATTCCTTGCCGATGCCACGGTAGGACGCCCATTCGTCAGTGATGATGGCTGCGCTTTGGTGAACGTGCTCCCGGATTGCACCTTTCAGCGTCTTGCCGCTCACATCGGCAACGACACGGGTGCGAACATCGCCCTTGCGTTCAACCAGAGCCAGCACGGGTGTTTTCTTTGTGCCGCGTCCTTTTTTATGCGGGCCAGTGCCGGGGCGCGGTTTGCCGCCAACGTAAGTCTCGTCCACTTCGACTTTTCCTTTCAGCAATTGCACCATCGGGCCGTTTTCCATCGCATATCGAATCCGGTGGCACATGAACCATGCAGATTTATAGGAGCCGAGTCCAAGCTGACGTTGCAGTTGCTTGGCCGAAATTCCCTTTTTGCTGGCACACACCATCTGAAATGCCATGACCCACAGCCGGAGCGCGATATGGCTGTCCTCAAAGATGCTGCCAACGGTGACTGTAAATTGTTTACGACAGTCGTTGCACATGAGCAGGCCGGGTCGGGCGGTGTCACCGGCAACGCGGGTGGCGTTTTTGCTTTTGCAATGCGGGCAAACCGGGCCGCCCGGCCAGAGCAGGCTTTCCAAGTATTCACGGGCTGATTCCTCTGTAAGTTTCGTGATTTCAGCCAGATTCGTTGTTTTCATGCCTATACACTACCCCTTGTGGTCTGTTTTGTCAAGGGGATAATTCCGTAACCGAATACCTCCGGCAGACCAACCGCCAGCGGCGGTTTTACCAACCGTCACTGACAGTCATACTAGCCGTCAACGGCGGTCACACCAACCGTCAACGGCGGTCAATAATCGGGGTGAACGGCGGTCACACCAACCGTCAACGGCGGTTACTACAACCGCCTCCAACGGTCACCATGACCGCCAGTCATGGGTTGGACAGACCGAAGGCTCCGGTCATGTAGAGGAGTCTCCTAAGGAAATTGGAGCTCAGGAGTCATCAGGGGGCTCCCTCCCCACCCAAAAACAATTCCAGAACTGGGTTAAGAGCCTCGATGGCATGTATCCGAGCAAGCTCAGGCTTTTGGAAACTGTGTTCACCCGGAAACTCTACGCAGCACGCTCTCCACAGGCCAAAGAGGAATGGAGACGCCGGCTCACGATTGTCCAAGAACGACTATTCGGAGGCCCGGTAAGAGATGAACCTCCTAAGCCAGGCCCGGTCCGTCTTGCTCCAAAGCCTGAGCCAATGTCACCCGAACAGATGAAGCGGGCTTGGAAGAAGAGTCTGCCACCGGAACTTAAAAAAGCCGCGGCAGCAGCCGCGGCCTGAACCTCACTAAAAATTTCCCGGAGGGCAATGACGCCCTCCAGGAACAACGAAAGGTCAAATGACAATGACAACGAAAACGTATCAGGCGCAGCTACCGCTGCGCAACTACCGAATCGTAACGCCGAAGCCCATGCCACTACCACCAAACCCTCCCGGATCGCCACGGCTCAGTGAAGCCCTGGCTCACAACCTCCAGCGGAACGTCGAGCACGCGCTGATGTTCGGCTTCTGGTCATGCCGCGCCTGCGGCTGCAAATGCGAGCGCGTCGAGGGCGAGCACGGCCAGCCGGCCACGTCGGACTGTTGCCACTCGCCGCGGCTCGTCTGGAATCCGCCGTTGCCTGTGCGACTGAAACGGGAGGCCGTATGATCATTGCTCAATGGCAGGCCGATCCAGAAACACCGGACCGGATGACGCAGCACGTCAAACCGACGCCGTTTCTGTGCCGCTCAGCGGTCCGGAAATTTCTGCTTGAGCACGCGGGCAAAACGCGGGCGCACAAGTTCAACCGGGTGAGTGAGGACACATTGCTGGCGATCAACGAGCTGGTGCGCCGGCACTGTGTGACCATCGTGAGCCAGCTTCCATCGAAGGGGAAGACGATATGATCAAAAATCCCCCTTGCCCCAAAGCCGAACTTTTTTTTGTTCAAATCCTTTCTGATGGCGGAGGAGAGTTAATCCAAAAGAACGTGCTGGCTCTCAACATCAAAGAAGCACTTTTGGCTGTCATCGCAGAGCTACCTGAGACGCATCCAGCCTGGCAATGGCCTGGCTGGCGTGTTCAAGCATATGCGCAACGGAAGCCCGTAATCCTTTTAGTATAATGACGTGACCGCGTACAACGCCATCCGGTTTCTCGATCGCGAAGCGGCGAAGTGCCGGGACCGGGATGCGTGCGAGGCGCTGTGCCTGCTCCTGCCTGCGCTGTTGCGAGTTCTACACCTGGAACCGATGGAGGAGGTCGAGGCGGCGGCCTTTCGCTACGAGTTCAAGAGCGAGCTCCAGGCCGTCCCGCAATTCCAGGACGCCACCGATCGGCAGGATGCCCGGTCGGTGGCATTCCCTATGCAGCAACCGTGCCCTGATGCCACCGAAGCAGCCCATGACCTTTCAGGACCTGGTGGAGGCCGTCCAGCGCCTCCAGGAGCTTGTTTTGAGCCGGCCCCGGCTGCATAGGAAGGATCTGATGACCCGCTACGGCATAAGCGAGGCCACGCTGCACCGGCTCCTTCGCCGGCACAAGCTCCCCCGGCCGGTGAGGTTCAGCGGACCGCTCTGGCGCCTGGAGGACCTGGAGGCGGCGGAGAAAGCCGGACAGCTTCCGTGTCCGGTGTCCAGCTAACCCTGCCCCGTTTTGAGCACGATCTGAGCTCCAGGCGGACGGATGTCCGGCTAACCCCCCGGGAAATTCTGTCCGGAGATGTCCGGGTAACTCTGTCCGCTTATCCCCTTGAAATGGGGTCCAAGTTGTGGGAAATTCCCCATGTGCAAACCTCGACCACAGATGACCGGCGCCGGATCGTGATGCCGGCTGAGTGTCCGCCGAACTGTTCGGTGTCAATTCAGGAGATCGAGGAGGGAACCTGGGTTGTCAAACTGATCAAGGATCGGCAGCCTTACCGGATCCTGCTCCTGCCGCTGATCGAGCGGTTGCCGGATGATCCGGCCTGGGAAAAGATCGAAGCCAAAATCGCCCGGCATACGGCCGATCACGCTGCACCTTTCAAAGAATGAAGGTGTTCGACATCTTCATGTGGCAGCCGGCGAAATGGCCAGAAGCTCACCCGTGCGTAATCATCTCCCATCCGGATCGTGTGGCGCGCAAAGAAGCGGTGGAAGTGCTCATGTGTTCGACAAAACGAGCCGGCCGTGAACCTGAGCCCACGGAATTTTTGCTTGATCAATCGGACGGACTGGACTGGCCGACACTCTGCAAATGCGATCTGATTTATTCAGTCCTCAAAGCTGACCTCAAAGGGCACAAGGGGAACGTCTCTGACGAACGCCGCGGACCCTTGATCAGAAAATTGATCGCGGCCCATGATTGGGCGGCCGTTTTTTCCAGTCTTTAAAACATCCGTCCGGCTGACTCCGCTCCCGAATCCCGGTTGAAAGCCAGATAATGCCCCTTGGGAAGCTGTGCGGCCTTGTCCACGCCGGACCAGTACGGCCGGATCGCGTCCAGCTCGGCCGGCTCGACGGTATTGAAGGCGACAAACTCCGTGCATTGGCTCCGGATGGTGACGTGATATTCACGCGGCCGCTGGGTGGCGGACAGCAGCTCAAGATTTTCGACGCGGCCGGTCCGGACGACATTCTCCAGCTCGACGGGAATGGTCCGGGCATCGCACCATTGCCAGAGCTCATCAACGAACAGAACTTTTTTGCCGGGCCCGCGCTTGCTCACCTCGAAGGCCCAATGACAGAACCAGCGGAAAGCATCAGGCAGCTTCGCTCCGGGGAACATCACGTGCGGGTTGAAGCACACCCAGCGGCTGGGCACGGCCAGCTCGCACTCGCGGGCCGTGCCACAGGGCTTGAGTTTGAGCCGCGCGGCGGCCTGGCCGCGATCATCAAAAATAAAACGGCAGGCGGCTTTGACGTTGAGCAGGTAGGAAAACGCGAAAGTTGTTTTGCCGCTGGAGCTCTGGCCGAAGATCAGCGTGATGCAGGAGGGTAGGGAATAGTCCGGCATGGTTTTTTGGTTGCAGGGTCCGGAGTTGAACCGGACTGCACCAGGTTATGGGCCTGGGGAGTTCCCCGAACTCTATCCTGCTTGACCGGAATTCTGACCGGGTACTGGAGCAGGAAGGAAATTTTCAACGATCGGCTCATCTTTTTTTTGGCAGCAAATCACCGGGTTTGATTTTGCTGATCGCTTCGGCGATGAAGCCGACGTAGCGCAGAGCCATGACCGGGCTTTGCTTGAGCTGTTGAATCTGGCTCCGCAGGATCGCGCGATTTTCCACCGCCGATCGGGAGCGGTGGAAGTGCGGGCCGTCATAGAGGCGGCCGGCCGCGGCCGGCGTGAGCTGGAGGGTGGCCATCATGGCTTGGGCGCCTCCACGGCGCCGGTTTTCCTGGCCTCTTTTTCGAGCTCCTTTTTACGGGCCTGATTTTGCTCGATCAACTTTTGCAGCTTGGCCTGGAGGCGCCGGCCTTTGACCAGGTTGGCGATCAAGGCCGTGGCCAGGATCGCCTCGTCACTGTATTTGCCGGACAGGCCGATCCGGTTGAAGGCCTTCGCGGTGACGTTGGGCGCCGTGATCGACATCGTGCGTTTGGCCATCGGCGGATATTTTGCATCCCGGGCGATCTCCTGGACGAGTTTGTCCGGCAGACCGCCTTCGGTGGCCATGTTCCGGAATTTCTGGACGCGGCTTTCCTCGGCGCCCTCGATGAGCTCCTCGAAGAGCGGCCTCAGCGTGGCGGGATCCCAGGGAACGACCGGCTCCGGCGCAGCGCCTTCACCAGGCGCAGCAGGAACCACAGCACCAGGCGGCGCCGGCTCCGGACCAGGGCCGGGCGCAGCCAGCGCAGGCAGCGGCGCCGGCTCAGCCAGTTGAGCGGAATTTTGACGAGCCAGGCGTTTGCGTTCCGTGTCAGCCTTGCGATCCGCCTCGTCAGCCTGAGGTGAACCGGGAGGCAGCCCGTCCTTTCGAGGTTTGCCTCCTCGATTGCCGCCAAATGCCGGCACTGACTGAGCAGCAGGAATTGCAGGGGGAGGAGTTGGAGGTTTACCTCCAGCCGGCTTTGGCGCCACTGGCGGAGGAGCTCCGCCTCCTGGAGCTGTTGCGGGTTTGGTTTTTTCAGCCATGACACACAGGGTCAGAGTTTGAACGGCCGCCAGCGGCCGTCCTCTTCAGGCACAGCCGGCGCGGGCGGCGCGGGAATGGATTTGAGCCGGTGATTTTCGTCTTCGAGCTCGGCGCACCGGATCTCCCGGTCCTTTTTGGCGCGGCGTTCGGTTTCCAGCTCGGCTTCGAGCTGCAATTCGCGTTCGGATTTTGTGGCCGTGGCCACGACAACGGCCGCAGGCGGCGGAGCAAGCTGCGGTGAAGGGGAAGGCTGCGGAGGTTGAACGGGAGCAGCCGGAGGACCGCCAGCGCCTGCATCCGGATAGAAGAATCGGTTTTTATTCATGGGATGTTGAATCGGACAGGAGGATTGACCGCAGCTCGGAAGCCAAAACCGGGCCTGACAGGAAATGACAGTGGCGCGATCGCGGAATGGGCTTAGAGTTGAAGCTGTAAAACGCTTCGGCGTTCCCAACTGCGAAAGCGTCCCGGTGTCCCGGGAGGTCGCACTGAAGGCGCCACACGAAGCTGCCAGTTCATCGAACGCCCTTCCGGGCTGTCCCCCACTGTTATGAAGAAATACTTCTCTGCCGAGAATATCACGACTTTTGTTCTCGTGGTCCTTGCGTGCTCCTTCGCGCTGATCATCACCCCGAAAGTCTTTGGCTGGGTCTCGAAGAAAACCACCACCCCCCCGGCTTCCAGCTAACGCTCGAATCCAGCACCGGGAATCACCTCAACTTTTTTCAGCCTATGTCAGTACGAAGAATACAACTGAAGGACATCACGGCCGCTGCCTCCGGCAAAACCGCCATCATCAAGTGCCCGATCGGTCCCTGTTACCGCGGCATCTTCCTGGAAATGGGCAACACGGCCGCGGGCGACGCCCACGGCCCGGCTGCTTCCGCCCTGGCCAACGAAATCCGCGTTGTCCTGGGGAGCACGCCACAGCGCCGCTGCACGGCCGCGCAGCTCGACGTGATCAACACGGCGATGGGCGCGGCGTACGCCTCCGATGCCTATGACGGCACCGGGAACGGTCTGGGCCTGCGCCATCTGCCGATCTTCTTTTACGAACCGTGGCGCGAACGGATCTCCAATAGCAGCGTTGACCTTAACGCGCTTTCGTGGACCACGAACTGGCTTGGGGCCAATGACGTTTTCCAGGTGGAAATCGACCTGGCCGCCATCACTCCGGCCCTCTCGGCTTACGCCATCGTGGACGACACCACGTCCAACGGTCCCCGCGGAATCGTCAAATGGTATCCGAAGGATTACGGGACCACGGCCGCCACGCTGTCGATCGCTTCCCTCTTCCAGGGGATCAAAGCCGGCGATCTGGTAAGCCAGATCTCCCTTTTCGACACATCGGACGCGAAAACGGTCACGCTCGCGCAGCTCGACATCAACGGCAAACGCCGCTGGGATCTCTCCGCCAACGAGCAGCTCACGCTGCTCAAGAAGCGGAACATGAACCCGGCTGCCGGCGCCTATCACATCGTGTTTGATCACGACGATGCGCTGAATGATCTGGAGCCCACTGCGGGCGTCACGGACTCGCTGTTGCAGCTCACGCTGTCGGCCGCGTCCAACGGCACGATGCGGGCCATCAGCCAGCGCCTGGGCATGCCTGACGCGAGCTAGGAAGTTTCCAAAAGAAACCAGCAACGCGCCGGTGAGCCCACTCGGGACACCGGCGCATTTTTGAAAGGTTCATTTTATGGATGACTTCGACAGCCTCTACGGCTCCCTGGTGACGCCCCTATCGAGCGGGCCAACAGCGGCCGGTGCAGCCGGTTTGCCGGCGATCACGCAGCCGGACACCAACTCATCGAGCGGCTCGGGCATCAGCAGCGGCGACATCAGCAGTTTCCTCTCGACCATCAGCAGCCTGGGAACGGCCGGTGTCAACGCCTACAAAACTTTCAGCGGCTCAGGCCCGGCGCCGGCCGCAGCCAAGCCCGCGGCCTCAACGTCCGGGATCACCGCGACGCTCACCAAGTACGCGCCTTACCTCCTGATCGGCGGCGGCGTGCTCGTGGTGATCGTCATCATCATTGCGCTCCTGAAGCGCAAATAAAACGCATGGACACGGCACAGCTAGTCCTGACTGAGGGTGCCAAGACGCAGGAGACGCAAAGCCTGGTCCCCTGGATCGTGGGCGCCGTCGTCGTGCTGGCCGTGCTCTATCTGATCTCAAAAATATGAACCTTCCAGGATTGAGCAGCGGCGGCGGAGCAATGAGCCTGAGCTCCTCCGATAACCCGACCGCATCGCAATCGAGCCCGACCAGCGTCAACGTGTCGGAAGGCCTTTCCGGCACGGTGATCGCCATCACGCTGGGAGTGATCGGCCTGATCGTTTTGGTTTTTTGGTTCACCAAAGGACGGCGCAAATGAGCCTTTTCGGAAACAGCTCTTCCTCCGCCACGCAATCTACGCAGACGGCCAGCGGCACAGGGCAGATCGTCTCCGGCGCCAACGCGCAGGTTACGAATCCCGGCTCGATCGCGGTGGGCCGCAACGCGACCTACACGGAAGCCGGAGGCGTATCGCTGGGGAACTCAAAGAATGCAAACCTCGGCACATCTTACAGCGTGGCCAAAGGCGGAACATTGTCCGTTCAGAATCTGGATCCGCAGGTCGTCGAGGATGCGCTCAACACGGTTTCCGCGGTCCAGCAGACCAGCCTCCAGGAAGCGGCGCAAAACCAGGCGGCGCTGCAACAGGCCTCTGACAATCTCAACACGATGCTGGGCCAGCCTGGCTCGACTACCACGCCGCCGGCGACGGCCACGTCCAGTCTCGGGGCGTACATCAAATGGGGCGGCGCCGGCGTCCTGGTCCTGGTGATCCTGATCTGGCTTTTCCACAAAAAGAAATGAGCGCAAAAAACATCAGCATCCCCGCGGCCGTCAACGGCGTGGACGGCATCATGGAATTTCCGGCGATCGGCAAAGTGTTCGCCTGCGTCTCCGCCACGGCCGCCTTCCAGGTCGAGATCAACAACAACCTGGAGGACGCCAACAGCGGGACCGTCCTGGGCGATCCCACGGCGCCGGTTTTCCGGACGCTCATCTTTCACAATTCGAGCGCGGCCGCGATCAATGTCACCTTCGAGGTGAGCTCCAGCGCACTGAATCCGGCTGTGCTTAACTCCGTGGGCGGCTGCAAGGACGCGGCCACTTACACGAAGGCCTTCGCCGCGGGATCCGTCGCGGCCAACTCCAGCGCCACGTTCAGCGGCACGGACGGCGTGCATCAACGCCGGCAGATCGTCATCCAGAATCTGGATGGAGCTTCCGCGCTGAGCATCGAGGACGGCGCCGGCAATGCCGGTTTCAGCCTCCTGGCCGGCCAGGTGATCACCTTGGCCACGAGCGGCATCATCACCATTGTCAACGGCACCGGCGCGGCAATCGCCGTCAACGTCCTGGAAACTTTTTACTCGTGACTGAAGCCATCAACATTCAGAGCCTGCCAACCCCTTTCATGTGGGTGAACGCCAGGTCCGCGGCCACGGTGACGGCGACGGCCGGAGCGGGCGCCCTCAATTGGACGACGAGCAGCCAAACCAATCCCACGTCGTGGGCCGTTTATGGCTCGCAATCGTCCTACGGCCGGGCCAGCGCCACGGTCGAGCTGGCCGTTCTCACTGCGGCAACGCGCACCTATAACCTTAACACCAGCTTGTGGGCGTTCATCTGGGTCGTGCCGGTCGGCTGGTCTGGCGTGATTTCAAACTGCCTGATGCCCGTCCCGAACGTGCTCCTCGATGAGAACGGGGTGGCTCTCACGGACGAAAACGGAGTGCTGATCACCGCATGAAAAAAATCCTTTCACTGATGTTGCTGACGCTGGCCCTCAACGCCGGCGCCGCGATCTGGTTTCAGGAACCGCTGACGAACACCGTGCCGGCCGGCTCGATCTTCCTGGTGGCCATACCGGATGCGAGCAGCGCCAGCGGCTACGATACGCGGGCAGTTTTGGAATCAACTTTGCCACTGTCCTCAGGAGCGGCAGGTTTTGCAACGAATGTTTTCGACCTCTACTCCAATTACGACGGGGTGATCATCATGCCCTATTGGCCTGTTTCTGCATCCATCTCGAACAGCAGCAAGTGGTTTGGTCCTTGGCTGGGTACTAACTACGCGCAGCAAGCGGTGAATGCTCTAGCGGCACCTAACAACAATCACAGCATTGGCGGCGGAAAGATACTGGTCATTGGAACGAATTTTTATTCGGATCCGCTGCTCTTCACAAATAGCGGTGTGGGTGCGCCAAATGCGGGCTGGCAGCTTGAAGCTGCCGGGCCATACACAGGCGCTTTAATCTGCAAAACCAATCCGGCCATCCGGGTGGGGATTAACGATTCGGCTTGCTCATTTCGGATGGAGAACATGTTGGTTTCTTCGACCGCCAACTCCTCTTTGTCGAACCTCATGGAAGTTGGCCCGTGTTACGGCAAGGTTGAGATTCTGCACGACTGGTTCATCCCGTGGGTGGCGGCAACGAACAATGGATACGCCGGGATGATGCCGCCCACTATTGGGCTGCCTGGCGTTTATCATAACCTCGTTGGACTCTCAATCGTTGGCAGGAATTCCGACATGGCTCAGATCCTTGACAACTCGTTCGAGTACCTGGCCAGCGGACTTTACTTGGGATCGGATCACGTCACCGTGCAAGACAATGTTTTTTCCTACTGCGGCCACCAAGATGCAAACCCGCAAACGATCAACGCCGTGGGGCAGATCCCCTCTTCATCCATTTTCAGCCTGGGCTGTGCTATCACGCTGGCAAGCGGCGGGTTGAATGATTCATGGCTGTTTTGGAACAGCTATTTTTACGAGTCTGAGCCGGCCTACTATTGTGATGCTGACCTCTCGGCTACGGTTGTTACAATTGGAGACGGCTTCACCGAAGCGCATGGCTCCTATCCTTTTGCCGTAGTCGGCCCCCCTGGATTTCAGCTTCCGGAATTATTTGTAAAACGCTTCGCTGCACCGACTCAGTTGCCGTTGCTGTGCGCCAACGTACTGACCAACGGAACCGCGCTCTATATTGATACGCCTAGTGCCTTTTCAAATCCGATGTCGCCATTTTTTCCAACACCAATCTGCTCGGAAATTATAGCGGTAGCGGCTACGGTCTCGGGAACCTTCGAGCCAATGCGCTGTTGCTTGGCACGGTCATCACGACAAACGTACAAGCTAACACCCATGTCTTAATTCTCGCTGGTGCTGCCTTGTCTGGTGAACTGCTTGGGACCAGCAATGAACTTTTTTTCTCTCCTACACTTTGCACATTCACAAATGGAACGTCTGGCCTCGAATACGATGCAGTTGACGGATTTTGGCTCCTTACGAACTATGTCAGCACCGGGACCGGGAATGGAGCCGTTGATCTGGGAACCGCCGCTGCGGTCCTCAGCGGGCCGGATGACGCAACGCAGACAAACGGCGTAGCGGCCCCTAATGGTTGGTGGAATGACGCAAACTTCGTTAGCCTGGATCTTGCCACGAGCTTCTTAACCAACTCAGTCACGTATCAAACGAACACCTATTTGCCAACGTGGGGTAGCACAACGAACCTCTACGCGCATTTCACCAACGGGAACATCTATTGGACGATTTTTCCATGAAGTCCGACACCACAAAACACCTGGTCGTGCTCGCGTTCATCTTCCTGGGCGTGTTCATCGTCTATGAGATTTTCAGCGTGATCTCCGCGGGTGAAGCCACGATCGCCAAGATCGTCGAGGCGCCTTTCACCGGCCTGAGCTCGGCCTGGTCCGCGCTCGTGAAGTTGTTCTCCTTCGGCTCCTCGACGGCCGGCGTGCCCACGGTGAGCAACGCCGACACGGCCGGCATCAACAATCCGAACACCGGCCAGCCGATCACGGCTGACAGTGCCCTGGGGAGCCTGCTCCTGGGGAGCACGGCGCCGGCGCCGGCCTCCAGCGGCATCAACTGGTCCACCTACCCGACATCATGAGTCTCTGGCTTAAACTTTTGCTCACCGTCTTTGCCGGCTTCCTGATTTTTCTTCCGGATCCAGGCCCGACGCAGATCGCCGGCCTGGCCATGCTCGGTTACATCTGGGGCTTCAGCCCCACCGCGAAATCATGAGCACCGAAAACGTCCTTATCTACATTGTGATCCCGGCGCTGGGCTGGATGATCCTCCGGATCGGGAAGATCGAGCGCAAGCTGACCGCGTTGTGTGTGCGCTGCGATATGCACCTGAAACTTCCCAAGCCGCGGGCAACTGACACGGACCGGATGTTCCGTTGAGATTATGAGCGTTGTTGCCACACCTTCTTCGGCGGTCCCGCAAAAGCAGCAAGGCACGCTCCACGCACAGCGGCAACTGCAACAGCAGCAGCGGCAGAATGCCGCGAGCCCGACCGCTTCGACAACCGGCCTGATTCTGCCATCGTTGCCGGTGGGATCGTCTCTCATGATACACCCGGGCACTGCACAAAAAGGCCCGACCATAACGGCGAGGACATCAAGGCAAAGTTCTTCTTCTCAACCGCCGATGGATGCTCCGCCCGGATTTGGTTGGCAACTGTCCGGCTCGACCTGGCTTCTGATTGTGACGGCCAGTGCCTCTGCATCTCAAATAAAATTATGAACACATGGCTCCAGTTCCTATCCGGGAAAAAAACCTACCTCACCATCACCGCCATCTTTGTCCTGCTCTTCGGAGTGTGGCAAGCCTGGTGGAAAGTCCCCAACGAAGTTTATGTCGCGCTCATGGCGCTGGCCCTGGCCTTCCTCCGCAATGGCATCAGCAGCGGTCCTCCGCCTCCGCCCCCAGCTCCGGCCGGCGATCCCCCGCCGCTGGCCAGGACGCCCGATCCGCTCAAGATCGCTCCGCTGATGTTGTTTTCGATCTGTGCCTGGTTTCGGCCGATCCTGCACGCTGCGGCTCTTTCGGCCGTGATCCTCTTCGCGGCCGGCTGTGCCTCGACGCAGCCAGGCGCGGATCCGCTCGTGGTGAACGTCGAGCGCGCGGAGACGGTCGGGCAATCCACCTTCACGCTCCTGCTCGACGTGGACAACAGCAACCGGCCGTACTGGCAGACCAATGCGCCGGCCTTCCACACCTTTTGCCAGTGGTTGCGCCAGCCTCAGACCATCGAGGGCACCAACACCCAGCCGCGGGCCATTGCGCTGCTCCTGAGCCTCGATGACGTGAAGCTGGACTATAAGGCCGCCCAAACGTCCTCCAACGCGCTCACAGAAGCCCTGGCGACGTTCCAGGGCGTGCTCAGCCAGGCCTCCGCCTGGTCCACCCTCATCACCTCAACCAACAATTCATTATGACGACCGCCCTTGCCCTTGCGAACCTGATAATTCCACTCCTGCCGACGATCACGACGGGAGTTGAAAACCTGATCTCCTTCATCCGCTCCGTCCGGACCGCTTCACAGCAGACCGGCGAATGGACGGCCGCGATGGAAACCAATTTCCGCGGTGCGCTGCTTGTGCTCGGCAAAGATCCCGCCTTTCTGCCATGACCATCAAAGATGCCATCATACTCCTGTTTGTAGTGATCGTCGGCGTGCTAATCGCCAACCTGATCAGCCTCTACATCGCCGCGCAACAGGTCCAGGGCACGCTGGCCACCAGCTCCCCCGTGAGCCTGCTCACGAGCCTGCTCGCCAGCAAAACGGCGGCGCCGGCGTCGAGCTGATTAAATTCTCACCCGCGCGGCCATTCGCCGGCTATGCTCGTCAGCCAGGTGAAAATAAATTTTCGCCAGGAGAGCTCCCCCGTCCCGATGCCCCAGCCAGCGCGCCACGGTCGGGAGATCCACGCCGCTCTGGATGCACCGCGTGGCGAACAGATGCCGGAAGTCGTGGTGCGACAAATGCGGCACCTGCGCGAGCTCGCAGGCCCGCTCCAGGGAGCGTTTGCACTCCGCCTGGGGCAACACCAGGTCCGCGGCGCCGGCGACGACGTGGGGGCCTTCCAGCACTTCGCGCACTCCGTTCACAAACGGGATCGCCCGCGGCCTGCCGTTTTTTGTGATCGCGCCTGGCGCCAGGATGAAATTCTCGCGCACGTCTCCCCATTTAAGCTGCCTGGCTTCATTGATCCGCAAACCCGTGTGCGCCAGAAACCGGATCACCAGGCCGGCGTGACTCTGCGGCCTCCGATCGAGCTCATCGAGCAGCCGGGAAAATTCGAGCTGGGAAAGCAGCGGCCGATTCTTCATCCGGACCGGCCGGCGCTTCAGCCTGGCCGCGGCCGGGATCGAGGCCTTCAGCATCGAGACGACCGCGTTGAACCGTGTCGCGCTCAGCCGCTCGATCCGGCCGATGAAGGCAAGCACGGCCGGCTCAGTGATGGCCATCACGTCCACGTCCTCGATGCCCGGCCAGTTCCGGAGAATCAACTGGATGTTTTCCTGATGATATTTCCGCGTGCCAGGTCGTTTGCCGATCGCCGCCAAAGCGGCCCACTGCTGAAGGGATTGCTCTAGGGTCATGCCCCAGAGTGTAGCAAATCACTGGCGAGCAGGAAATTGGGTCTTCAAATAGTCATTAACAACGTTGAGTGCTTCCGCGCGAGGTCCGTTCTTCTCGTAATCTTCAATGACCGCGATCAACCAGGCGTGAAGATCGTCCAAAGTCATGACGTGGCCACCCTGAAGTTGCACTTTGAATTTCTCCAGATCATCATCCAAAGAGAATGCTTCTACCAAATGCTCACGGGCTTGGCGCAAAGAAGAAGCGGCTGCGTTTTTTCGTTTGTGAAACGCCTTTAATTTTTGTCTTGCATCATTCTTGCCATTTTTCATATTTGCTCCATGCGAGATGGAGCCAATGGTCGGGATCGAACCGACGACCGACGGTTTACGAAACCGTTGCTCTACCGCTGAGCTACATTGGCTTGAATGCGGTCAATGATCCGCAGGATTCGAACCGTACCGATTTTGGCGGAGTTAAAATGAACGGCAAGTCAAATCGACTTTTCCCATACCGCTCCCGCGACCGGGAACAACGCCAGCCGGGACCATGCGACGTTGAATCCATCCCCCCCGTCGCGCCTAGGAACCGCCCGTGAGGCGGCTATTGATCTTGTTGAGAATGAGGCGCGACAAGGATTCGTCGCCGAACGTGCCCACCCGAATGCGGATTTCCGTCGAGGTATTGGAGATGTACTTCAAATTGATCTTGATGGTCTTGTTGTCGGCGGTTTGGGCCGTCAGATAGCCCGACAAAGCGTCCTTCGATTTGTCCGTCACGGTGAACTGCAGGTCCTTCATCGCGGCGAGCGAAGCGTCCCAAGTCTGGTTCAGTGAGGACCCCTCGGTGGTTTTAATTTCGCCGTCCACCCAGGCGTAGCCGGCCGCACCCGCACCCGCCGCCGCGCCCACCACAAACAACGCGCACCCGCCGCCAAGGGCCAGAAGTGAAGCGATCAAAGCCATCATCAAAAGTTTGGTTTTTTTCATAAGGTCAGTTCATTGTTTGAGCCACCACTGGAAAAGTAGGGAGTCCGCCCGGTTGTGCAAGTCGAAAAGTGGCCGCCGAGGTCCGGCTAGTGCGACCGGCATTGCAAATGAGCTTGCCCCTGATGCCGGCGCGCGAGCACAATATAGTCACCAGAACGCAGCGTATCGAGCCTTCAAAGTTTTGTGCGGAAGGGTGGCTGAGTGGTTGAAGGCACCTGACTCGAAATTGTAAAAGGCACTTTTGGCTATGTTTAGCCGCGAGGTGCAATCGCTGATTCGCTTAATGTTCACAATGGTTTTATTCGTTTCAGTTTTTGCTGCGTTTGGTCGCATTTGGCTGCAAAAAACGCATATAGTATAGAAAAGCAGTATAGAAAAAACTCCCACGCCGACTCGCTCAAATCCGCATTCCGCGACTGTGATTTTGTTCGTGCGCCTGAGCGTGCTGTTGGGAAACCGCGTGAGTGAATCGTCGCATGACGGCATCGGCAACTCGGCTCATGTCCTGGCCGGGATATTTCTCTACCAGAAATTCCTTCACCTGCGCCGTCATGTCCTCCGTCCAAACCTGCAACGCTTGCCGTTGCTCTTGTGCAAACACCTTCAATACCTCCACTGCATTCCAGCCCCGGTTCCAGATTTCGTTCGTGCCGCGCGCCGGGAAATGCTCCACCACCGCATATTCCACCCCGCCCGTGATGGGACGGTGGCAAAGGCAAATGTTATCCATCAGATCAACGCTTTTGTGCCATTGCCCGTCACCGTCAACTTGGATGATATTCTCTTTGGGTGTTGGTTTTGATGCGGCCATGTTCGCTGCCAGTGTTGTTTTGGCAATGTTCCGCTCCAGCCGTTCAACGGCCTCGCGGCTGACCGGAAATTGTTTCAGGTGTTCGGCAAAATGCTGTCTGGCCCCGGCGT
>JBKQOA010000119.1:0-9218 GCA_052145735.1 Limisphaerales bacterium | reverse complement strand
CATTGGGAATGGAAAAACGCTCGGGCATTAGCTCAGGTGTAGTTGTCCATACCGGCACATGAGCACACGGGATTCCGATCCCCAAATACATTATCCACCCGACCAACGTGCGGCCAAAACTTGTATTCATGCAACCATTTGGCAGGAAAGGCCGCCTGTTCCCGCGAGTACGGCCGGCTCCAATTGTCCGCTGCCACCACGTCCGCCGTGTGCGGCGCGTTCTTGAGCAGATTGTTTTTGGCGTCGGCTGAACCGCTTTCCACGGCGGTCATTTCCGCGTGAATGGCAATCATTGCATCGCAGAAACGATCCAGTTCGTACTTCGATTCGCTCTCGGTCGGCTCGACCATGAGCGTGCCGGCGACCGGCCACGACAGCGTTGGCGCATGAAAACCGTAATCCATCAGCCGCTTCGCCACGTCCTCGGCGGTGACGCTCTTGAAACGGCGCAAATCCAGGATGCATTCGTGCGCCACCAGGCCGCCGTGACAGCGGTAAAGCGTCGGGAAATGATTTTCCAGCCGTTTCGCAACGTAATTCGCGTTCAGGATGGCAAACTGCGTGGCCTCGGTCAGCCCGTCCGCGCTCATCGCCGCGATGTAGGCCCACGAAATCGGCAGGATGCCCGCGCTGCCCCACGGCGCAGCCGCCACCGGACCAATGTGTGCTTTTGAATTCTTTTCGTCGAGCCGCGATGTGAAAACCGGATGGCTGGGCAGGAATTTAACCAGATGTTTCGCCACGCCAATCGGCCCGATCCCGGGCCCGCCGCCGCCGTGCGGAATGCAAAACGTCTTGTGCAGGTTCAAATGGCAGACGTCCGCGCCAATATGACCGGGGCTGGTCAGCCCCACCTGCGCGTTCATGTTCGCCCCGTCCATATAGACCTGCCCGCCGTGGGCATGAACGATTTCACAGATCTCCCGGATCGTTTCCTCGAAGACGCCATGCGTGGACGGATAGGTGACCATCAAACAGGCAAGGTCCGCATTGTGCGCTTCGGCTTTGGCGCGCAAATCCGCCACGTCAATGTTGCCGTTCGGGTCACAGGCGACCGCGACGACTTTCAGTCCGGCCATGACGGCGCTGGCGGGATTGGTGCCATGCGCGGAAGCAGGGATGAGGCAGATGTTGCGGTGGGTTTCTCCACGGCTTTCATGCCAGGCGCGAATGACGAGCAGGCCGGCATATTCGCCCTGCGAACCGGCATTGGGCTGGAGCGAGATGCCGGCGAACCCGGTGATTTCCGAAAGCCAGTCCTCCAGGTTTTGGAACAAAATCTGGTAACCCCGGGCCTGTTTCAACGGCGCAAAGGGATGGAGCTTCGCGAATTCCGGCCAAGAAACCGGCATCATCTCGAAGGCGGCGTTCAGCTTCATGGTGCAGGAGCCGAGCGGGATCATTGAGGCCGTCAGCGACAGGTCGCGCGATTCGAGCCGCTTGATGTAGCGCAGCATCTCGGTCTCCGAGTGATACGAGTTAAAGACCTTGTGGGTCAGAAAAGGCGTGGTCCGCAAAGCGAAAGGTGGAAGGTCCGGGAGACCGACGGTGGCCGGGGCTGCAGCCTCGATGTTCTTGGCGCCTTTGAACACCTGCCAGATTTCAACCACGTCTTTCAGGCTGGTGGCTTCATCCAGAGAAATCCCGAGGGTGTTTTCGTCAATGAACCGGAAGTTCACCTGATGCGCCTCGGCGGTCTGCATGACGTCCGCCGCCGGCTTTTGACCCAGTTCGACCCGGATCGTGTCAAAGCGCACCGGCGGCGAAACCTTGAATCCCATTTTTTCCAGACCGGCGGCGAGGGTTTCTGTCAGGCCGCGAACCCGCCGCGCGATTTTTTCCAAGCCTTCCGGGCCGTGATAAACGGCATACATGGATGCCATGTTGGCCAGCAACGCCTGCGCGGTGCAGATGTTGCTGGTGGCCTTTTCGCGCCGGATGTGCTGCTCGCGCGTTTGCAGCGCCAGGCGCAGGGCCGGCTTGCCGCGTGAATCCTTCGAGACCCCGACGATGCGGCCGGGCAGGCTCCGCTTGAACTGGTCGCGCGTGGCGAAGAACGCCGCGTGCGGGCCGCCGTAGCCCAATGGCACGCCGAAGCGTTGCGCGCTGCCGATGGCAATGTCCGCGCCAAATTCACCCGGCGGCTTCAACAGCGTGAGCGCGAGCAAATCCGTGGCAACGGCGACGAGCGCCCCGGCGGCATGCGCCGCCTCCACCAAAGGCGCAAAGTCGTGGATGGCGCCATACGTGTCGGGATATTGCACCAGCGCACCGAACACTTTCCCGTCAAATTTGAACTTTTCGTGACTGCCGACGACAACTTCGATGCCCAGCGCCCGGGCGCGCGTGCGGACTACTTCGATGTTTTGCGGATGGCAGGTTTCGGAAACGAAGAAAATATTTCGCCCATCCTTGAGCGCGTGACCCATCGTCATGGCCTCGGCGGCGGCGGTGGCTTCGTCCAGCAGTGAGGCGTTGGCGATGTCGAGACCGGTGAGGTCGGCGACCATGGTCTGGAAATTCAGGAGCGCTTCGAGCCGGCCCTGGGAAATTTCCGCCTGATACGGGGTGTACTGCGTGTACCAGCCGGGGTTTTCCTGGATATTGCGCTGGATGACGGCCGGCGTGATGCAATCGTAATAGCCCATGCCGATGAATGAGCGGCAGACCTGGTTTTGCGATGCGATTTCCTTCAACGCGGCCAGAACTTCATGTTCGCTGCGCGCGGCGGGAAGGTTGAGCGGCTTGCGGAGCCGGATTTTTCCAGGCACGGCGGCAGCCACCATCGCATCGAGGCTCGCCTGCCCCAGCAACCTGAGCATGGCGGCGGTTTCCTCCGGACGCGGGCCGATGTGGCGGCGGACAAACGGCTCCGGCGAGCTTGATTGATCAGCGGCCAGCATCGCCAGGGCTTGTGGATGATCCGGAAAAAACATGCGGGGAAAGTAAGTTCAGCCGGCAGCAAAGCAAGCCCGTTCTGCACCGGAATCCTTTCACATCCACCCAGCGACAGGACCGGCCAAGACGGTTGCCTTGCGGGGCCGGCTGTCCCGGTCCGTCTGGAGTCGCTGCGCAAAGTTGCAATCACTTTTTGAACACCGGCTGAACAGCATGGGGAATCAACTTGGTGGGCCGAAAACCCATGTGTCGCGCACAAAGAATTTGTCTGGAAAGATTAATGAGGGTATAATTTTAGAATCAATGACGTTTTTAGTTTCCTCACCACGGGCACTTTGTGCAAACTCCGGCTTTCGCAAGTTGCGCAATATTTTGGTAGCGCTCTGTGCCTTGCCCGCACTGGTTGCTTCAGCCCAGAATCTGACACAAAATCCCGGATTTGAGTCCGGCACAACCGGTTGGTCCGGGTTTGGGGCGGCACTCACGGCGGTTAACACGATGTCCCATTCGGGCAGCTACAGCGGATATGTGCAAAACCGCACGGCCACTTGGAACGGGGTGGCGCAATCGTTCGTGGGCGTCATGCAACCCGGTGTCACCTACAACATCAGTGCCTGGGTGCGACTGGACAGCGGCGGCAATCAGCCAGTGATGCTGACCGTCCAGCAGATTGACGGCAATGGCATCACCTACCAGAATGTCGCCAGCGGCACGGCCACTTCGACGGGTTGGGTTCAGTTGAATGGCAGCTTCACCCTCACGGTTTCGGGCACGCTGACCGGCCTGCTCCTTTACATGGAGGGGCCCGCCGCAGGAGTGGGCTTCTACGCTGATGATTTTGACGTCGAGGCTCCGGTGATAACCCCCGTGGGCGTGATTGATACAACCGTTACTCATCAGACGATCGAAGGATTTGGTGGCGCCGTCGCCTTTTATAACAACTGGGTCACCGCCCACCCTTACAAGCAGGAACTGTACACCAACATGTTCAAGGGCTTGAACCTGGGCATCCTGCGCATCGGCAACTGGTTCCGTTACCAGGGGGTCGTCAACTTCGATCCCGACACGACGGACATCGTCTCCAACGCCAATCGCATTCTCGGCCGTTCGCTCCCGATCGAAATGAGTTCCTGGTCGCCGCCGGCGTTTCTGAAGAGCAACGGCACCACGGGCAATGGCGGCACGCTGTCCAGCACGAATGGCAATTTTGCGTACACCAATTTCGCCAATTACTGGTACGACTCCCTGCTGTGGTACAAAACCAACGGGATTGTGCCGGGCTATGTCAGCATTCAGAATGAGCCGGACTGGGCCGCGAGTTACGATTCCTGCGTCTTCCATCCGACCGAAGACACCGTGAACGGAACGAACTACGCCAGCTACACCCAGGCGCTCGATGCGACCTACCGGCGTCTGACCAACCTGCCGGCGCCGCCGAAACTGCTGGCGCCGGAGGTGCTGGGCATCGGTTACAATGATGTGCAAAACTACGCCGCCACGATGAATTCGAACAGTTTCTATGGCCTCGCCCACCACCTTTACCACGGCGGCTCTCCCAACTCGGCTGACAGTTTCATTCCCGCCCTGCAGGGACTGACCAATGTCTTCCCCGGCAAACCTAAGTTTCAAACCGAGTACGGCGAAACGGACATGATGCAGACGGCGCTGCTGATGCACAATTCGCTTACGGTCGAGGAGGTCAGCGCGTACATTTTCTGGAGCCTGGTCTGGCCAGTGGGCGGTCCGGCCCTGGTGCAACAGGAGAATCCCTGGGACCAGACTTCCTGGACGAATGCGCCGCCCGGAACTTCCACTCAATCCCACGGTTACTGGC
The DNA here is from genome assembly GCA_052145735.1 of Limisphaerales bacterium. Taxonomy (GTDB): domain Bacteria; phylum Verrucomicrobiota; class Verrucomicrobiia; order Limisphaerales; family UBA11358; genus UBA11358. The sequence continues at coordinate 4,486 of JBKQOA010000119.1, read as the reverse complement.
TCACGCCGCAATATTACGCCGTGAAGCATTTCTCTTACTTCATCACTCCCGGCTACAAACGTGTGGACACCCCCGGCAATGACCCAAATATCCGCCTGTCGGCGTATCTCGCGCCCGACAACAGCCGGTTGGTGGCGGTCATCATCAATACGAATGCCAACTCCTCATCCGTAAGCCTCACGTTGAATGGCTTCAGCGTCGGGACTTCGGCGGTTTACCAGACGGCGGGCACCAACGCGCAAATCAGCCAGTTCGCACCGCTCGGCTCCGCGCCGGCAAATCTGCAATGGACCTTGCCCGGTTATTCCATCACCACCATTGTGTTCGATGCGCCGGTAACCGCTGGCGTGGCCAGCAATCCCAACCCCGCCAATGGCGCCGGCAATTTGCCGGTGGCGACCGGATTGACCTGGCTCGCGGGCTCAAATGCCACTGCTCATCGGATCTACTTCGGTTACGCCTCCAACGCCGTGGCTGCCGCCTCCACCAACGCCCCGGAGTACCGCGGCACCTCAACCGTCGCCAACTTTACGCCGCCAACGCTTGTTTCCAGCGCCTGCTACTTCTGGCGCGTGGATGAAATGGCCGGCACGAATGCGACAACGGGGCCAACCTGGACATTCGCCACCGCAGTGGACAATTCTGCGGTGTTGCACACATCAGGCCAGTTGACGAGCAGCAACCGGTTCATCACCAGCTTCGCGAGCGATTTGGGTCGCACCTATCGGGTTGAACGCTCGGACAGCCTCAGCCCCGCGGTCTGGCTGCCGGTGACCAATGATGTACCCGGAACCGGCAGCCTGATCCAGGTCATGGATGCCGCCCCGGCCCTGCCGAACCAACGGTTCTACCGCGTCTTGCTGCTGTCACCATAGCCTCGGCACCCGCCGCCGACAGCGCATCCACCTGGTCTTTCATCAAGGCAATGAGCGGCGAGACGACGACGGTGAGTCCCGGGCGGATGAGCGCGGGGAGCTGGAAGCACAGCGAACACATCCCGCCCGCGAGCGAATCACGGATGATTTCCTCCTGCAACGGCCGGAATGATTCAAAGCCGAAGTCTTGTTTCAGCGGTGCGAAGAGCCGGTCGCGGTGAAGCCTCACCCGGGAAGAATTAAACGCGATGATGGAAATGAAAAGGGGGAAGTTTTGTGACGACGACACGCGGAACGCCGGGTTTATCCGGCAGACGGAAACTGCGTGGGTTGCTGCCGGATGAATTCGGCGTTCCGATTGTGGCATCGAGGCGCGCTTGATATCCCCGACTTCTTAAAATGTGTGGTCAAAATCTTGTCTTTTCAGGCCATTTCAGGGTGCGTTTTCCCACGCAAAAATCGGTCGGGACAGGTTCCCCGCCCTCCACAACATATTCGGTCAACCTTCCATTCACTGCCCAACTAATGGTGTTTTTGGGCCAAAAAATCCGAAATTTATCATTGTGCCAAAGAGGCGTTTTTTTTACAATTTTTGCACCTGAAATTGGATGCCCGGACGCGGGCTTTTCTAAGGAATTTATGTCGAAAAAAAACGAGCCGGCTGAGGCAAAAAATCAGGCGGCAGCCACCAGTTCGGCGGAGAAATATGACGCTTCCAAGATCGACAAACTGGAGGGGTTGGAGGCAGTCCGCAAGCGGCCCGGCATGTACATCGGCGACCCCGACGAACGCGGCCTGCACCATAGCGTGTTTGAAGTGCTCGACAACTCGATTGACGAACATCTCGCCGGGCATTGCAACAAGATCGAGGTGACGGTCAACGTGGACGGCTCGGTGTCCATCCGCGATGACGGCCGCGGCATCCCGGTGGACATGCATCCCAAGTTCAAAATGCCCGCCGTCGAGCTCGTGCTGACGAATTTGCACGCGGGCGGAAAATTCGGCCAGGGCGCCTACAAATACTCCGGCGGTTTGCACGGCGTCGGCGCCAAATGTGTCAACGCCCTCGCCGAGTGGTTCCGGGTCGAGGTCTCGCGCGACGAAAAGGTTTATTCGATGGAATTCGCGCGCGGCAAGACGACGCAAAAACTGGAAGTCATCGGTAAATCAAAAAAAACGGGGACCCTGATCACGTTCAAGCCGGACGCGGAAATTTTCACCCTCACGACCGAATTCAAGTTCGACATCCTGGCGAACCGCCTGCGCGAGCTGGCGTTTTTGAATCCAGGCATCGAAATCGTGCTCAAGGACGAGCGCGACGAAAAGACGGAGACGTTTTTCTATCGCGACGGCATCGAACAGTTCGTCCGGCAGCTCGGCCGGAGCAAGCAACCTCTGCATCCCAAGCCCGTCGTGCTCACGGGCAAGCGGCAAAGCAAGATTGAAGGCAAGGATGAGGACGTGTTCGTGGATTGCGTGCTGCAATACACCGACAGTTACAGCGACCAGATCCTTTGTTTTGCGAATTCCATTCCGAACACCGACGGCGGCACGCACCTGACCGGCTTCCGCTCGGCGCTGACCCGCGCCATCAACCAGTACGCCAAGCAGAACAATTTGTTGAAGGAAAAGGACCCGACGATTTCCGGCGACGACGTGCGCGAAGGCCTGGTTTGCGTGCTCAGCGTGAAACTGCCGAACCCGCGCTTCGAGTCGCAGACCAAGGTGAAGCTGGTCAACACGGAAATCGACGGCATTGTGTCGTCCATCATTTACGACGGGTTGATGACGCATTTCGACGCAAACCCCGGGGTGGCCAAGAAAATCATCGAAAAGGGCCTGCTGGCCGCCCGGGCGCGCGAAGCCGCCCGCAAGGCGCGGGAGACGGTCCGCAAAGGCGCGCTCACCGGCGGCGGTCTGCCCGGCAAACTCGCCGACTGCTCCGACCGCGACCCGGCGAACACCGAATTGTTCATCGTCGAGGGCGACTCCGCCGGCGGCTCGGCCAAGCAGGGCCGTGACCGGAAGTTCCAGGCGATCCTGCCCATTCGCGGCAAATTGATCAACGTCGAGAAGGCGCGTCTGGACAAGGTGCTGCAGAACAACGAAATCCGCACGATGATCACCGCCGTCGGCACGGGCATCGGCGACGGCGAAGGCGAGGGCGCGTTCAACCTCGAAAAGCTCCGCTACCACAAGGTCATCATCATGACGGACGCGGACGTGGACGGCTCGCACATCCGCACGCTGCTGCTGACGTTTTTCTACCGGCAGATGCCGGCGCTGATCAAAAACGGATTTGTTTACATCGCCCAACCGCCGCTCTACCAGATCGCGCGCAAAAAACGCGTGGAATACGTGGATGACGACGCGCGGATGAACAAAATCCTGATCGAGCTCGGCACGGAAGAAGTGCGGTTAAGAAACCTTTCCGACAAAAAGGAACTGCTGCAAAAACAACTCGGGGAAATCCTGGAATTGCTCGAGTCACTCGACAAATATGCCAACGCCTTGAAACGCCACGGTGGCGACTTTGCCGAATACGTCGAGCATCGCCAGAAAAAGACCGGCGACCTGCCGAAACACCTCGTCAAGGTGCGCGAAGGCAACAATGAAACGGTCCATTATTTCCACACCGAAGAGGAACTGGCGCATTTTGGCAACAAGAACCCTGACCTGAAGCTGTTCGGCGGCGATGAGGAAGGCGACACCACGACCATCGAAAAGAAGAACGGTTCAACCCGGCGTGCGCGCCACGTTGAATTGCATGAAAGCAAGGCCATCGTCGAATTGCTCGGCAAGCTGGCCAAAAAGGGGTTCAGCGTCGAGCACTACGCCGGGCAGGACGAACCGTTGTTTGAGCTGCGCGAAGGCGAAGGCGAACGGGAAACGGTCAAGCCATTGTTCTCCATCCCGGAAATTCTGGCGGCGGTCAAGGAAGTCGGCCGGCGCGGCCTCTCCATCAAACGCTTCAAGGGCCTCGGGGAAATGAACGCCCGGGAGCTCTTCGACACGACGATGGACCCGGCCAAACGCAAGCTGCTGCGCGTTGATCTTACCGACGCCGTGGAGGCCGAGGAAATGTTCACGAAGCTGATGGGCGAGGAAGTCGAGCCGCGCCGCCAGTTCATCGAGGACAACGCGCTCAACGTGCGGAACCTGGACATTTGATTTTCGTTAGCGGGAATTTTTATGGCTGAATCCAAACCATCGAATGATTTGCCGGTGAGCAACACGCCGTTGTTCGCCTCGGGCGAAAAAATTTCCAAGGTCAACGTGGCCGAGGAAATCAAGAATTCTTTCCTCGATTATTCCATGTCCGTGATCATCTCGCGCGCCCTGCCCGACGCGCGCGACGGTCTCAAGCCATCACAACGGCGCATTCTGTTGGCGATGCACGATCTCTCGTTGTTTCCGAACCGCCAGCATCGCAAGTGCGCCAAAATTTGCGGCGACACCAGCGGCAATTATCATCCCCACGGCGAGGCCGTCATTTACCCCACCCTGGTTCACATGGCCCAGCCGTGGGCCATGCGCGAACGTCTTGTTGACGGCCAGGGCAACTTTGGCTCCATCGAAGGCGACCCGCCCGCCGCCATGCGTTACACCGA
>JBKQOA010000118.1:0-93205 GCA_052145735.1 Limisphaerales bacterium | reverse complement strand
TGCGGGTTACCCCTTCAACACGGTCGGATGGAACGGGCCGGTGATCACCAACAACACGAGCATCGAGAACTGGTGGCCTTACGAACAGAATGCCTATTGGGTGGACGGCATGGAGCGGTGCGGCTTGCTGCTGGGAGACGAATTCCTGTTGAAAACGGCCGGGCTCCAGATTGATTACGTGCTGGCGCATCCCGCCACGAACGGGTATCTGGGGCCGCTCTTCGGCGGTCCGAGTTCCGAAGTCAACCGCTGGATTCATGTCGTCTTCTTCCGGGCGCTGATGGCCGCGTATGCGGATGGACATCATCCCGGGATTCCCGAAGCGCTGCGCCGGCATTATCTCGCCGGCGACGCCTCGTTTGGGGGAACACGCGACTCCATCAACATCGAGGCGATGCTCTGGACTTACGGAATCACCGGCGACAAGGCTCTGCTGGATCTCGCCGAGAAAACATACGCGCTGTCTGAGAAACAAAATCCCGGCAGCCCCACCTCGGTCTCCAATCTTCTGGCGGACAAACCGGTCCACGAACACGGCGTGACCTACGACGAAAGGGCCAAGCTCGGCGCAATCCTGTTCTGCTACACCGGCAACCCGTCCTACCTTGCGCCGTCGGTCGCCGCCTTCCGCAAGCTCGATAAATACCACATGCTCGTCGGCGGAGTGAACGTTTCCTCCGAGTACCTGCAACCCGTCACGAGCACGGAAGCGTATGAAACCTGCGACATCAGTGATTACACCTGGTCGGCGGGGTATCTGCTCATGGCCACCGGAGATGCCGGTTACGCGGACCGGATCGAGCGGGCGGTCTTTAATGCGGCCCCGGGCAGTGTTCGCAACGACTTCAAAGCCCTGCAATATTTCAGTTCGCCCAACCAGGTGGTTTGCACCCGGACCAGCTTCCCGCGCAGCGGCGGCTCGCAGATGTCCTACGCCCCGAATCCCGGAACGGAATGCTGCCCCGGCAATGTCAATCGTTGCATGCCCAACTACGTCGCCCGCCTGTGGATGAAATCGGCCAACGGCGCCCTCGCCGCCATCATGTATGGCCCGTGCGTCGTTTCGACGAAGGTTGGGGCATCGAATACTCCGATCTCGATCGAAGAGGACACGGATTATCCGTTCTCAGACACCATCCACTTTCGCATTCATTCAGACAAAGCGGTGTCCTTTGCGCTGCTGGCAAGAATTCCCGGCTGGGCCAAGGAGGCCTCCCTGTCGCTTAATGGAACCCGTCTGACACAGGAATGTCGCCCGGACTCGTTTGTGCGGGTTGAGCGGGTGTTCAATAACGGCGATGTGCTCACCTTGAAACTTCCCCAATCACTTGAAGTGGTTCCCGGGCCGGACCAATCGGTTTCCATCGTGCGGGGACCCTTGGTCTATTCGCTGCGGATCGGGGAAAACTGGCAGGTGTTTCCGGGCGATCCCAAATCGACCAGGGAATTTCCGGCCTATAATCTTACGGCGGCCAGCCCATGGAATTATGCCCTCAGCCTGAAGGACGGGAAGCCCGAAAATCTGGAGGAAACGCGAAAGCCGCTGACCGGAAACCCCTGGTCCATTGAAACGGCGCCCATTGAACTACGGCTCATGGCGTATCGTTTGACGAATTGGGTAATTCATCCTCAGCCGAGGTCGTCACCGAAAAATGGGACGTCGAACGCGATCCCCGGACGCACAAAGTGACCCGTTGGTTCATCGCCGGTGAAGAGCACCAGACCGGATCATTCCTTTTCACGCCTCCGATTCCCGCCGTGGAAAGCATCGCCTCGAACCTGTCGCAGCATGCCGAAATGGTCCGCCTGGTTCCTTATGGTTGCGCCAAGCTTCGGGTCAGCTATTTCCCGACAATAGACACGCCCTGAACCAGAGCGCCGTTCCTGGGAGCGCCAGCGTCTCGCCGGCGGGTTCCGGTTTTCGGTTCCTGACAAGCCGGCGGGACGCCGGCGCTCCCAGGAGTTTCACGGGGAAGCCTCCTTGTTTCCCAGATCAATTCTCATCGTCCGAGCCTTCTCCCCGGTCAGGCGGGGAGAGGGAAAGCTGGCATTGTCAGGGGCGATTTGTAACAGCGCGCTTGGCAGGCTGAAGAGGCTTTGGCATAGTCGCAAATTGTGGCGGGCGTCGCTGCGCATACAACATCTTGACACTGTGAAAATCCATTTAATCGTCGCGGCATTTCTGGTCGCGCTCGCCGGCATCGTGCCACCGGCACTCGCCGGCAATCCGCTCATCTGGCACGTTTATGCGGCCGACCCTTCCGCCCACGTCTGGCCAGGCGACGACCGGCTCTGGCTCTACACGTCGCACGATCAGCCCGGCGCCAACACGCACGATTCGATGGCCGATTATCACGTCTTTTCCACCCGCGACGGCGTGAACTGGGTGGACTACGGCATGGTGCTGCATATCAAGGACGTGAAATGGGCGATCAGCCACGCTTGGGCCATCGATGCGGTGCTCTGGAAGGGACAATACTATCTGGTTTATTGCATGAAGGAGAAAGGGACCGGCATCTTCCGCACCGGCCTCGCCACCAGTAAGCTTCCGCAGGGACCGTTCAAGGACATCGGTTTCATCCGCGGGGTCGAATGGGGACAGGACCCGGCGCTGTTTGTGGATGACGACGGCACGCCTTATTTGTTCTGGGGCGCGGGCGGCAGTTGCAGCGGCGCCCGGCTCACCGACGATCTGTTGTCCGCGGTGCCGGAAACGGTGACCAATCTGACCAAACAACTCACTTACGTTTATGAAGGTCCCTGGGTGCACAAATACCGGGGCAAGTATTACCTTTCCTACCCCGGCCTGCCCGGCGGTCAATGGCCCGAGCACATGTATTACGCAATCTCCGACAAACCGCTGGGGCCTTATACATTCAAAGGCGAATACACCAGCTCGTTCAAGAAGTTTGCCGGCACCGACCACGGTTCCATCATCCAATACAAGAACCGCTGGCTGGCCCTGTATCACAGCTCCTGGGTCTCGGACGGCATGAGTGAATGCCGCAATCTCATGGCGGATTACCTGGAATATCGGGACGACGGCACGATCATCCCGGTTGAACCGACCACGAACGGCATCGCGTTTGACGGCGCCCAACCCGGTCCGTCCCGATGCACGATTCTGCTGGAAGCGGAAAACGGGGAAGCCGCCGGCGGTTCATTGCTCGAATGTCACGTGGCCGCTGCGCGACCGGGATTCAGCGGCTCCGGGTACGTGGAAGGCTTCGACGCCCCCGGCAATGCGGTGACCGTGATGGCCCAGACCGCCAAGCCCTGCCAGGCGCGGCTGAAGATCCGCTATCTCGCCCCCAACGGCGACGAAAAGCACAAGGTGATGATCAATAATGCGACCCTCCTGATCGATCCCGTCCACGGCGAGACCAGTTGGGAAAAATTCATCATCTTTCCCAAAGCCGAGCAATGGACGGACATGGATCTCGGCCTGATCAACCTGAGGGCGGGCGACAACTACATCAAATTCATCTCCGGCGGCCATGGCGCCATCGCGGTTGATTGCTTCATCGTCGAACCGATAATGCCTTGATTGGCGGCGGGAAGGCGTTGTCGGTGAGCCCGCCTTCAGAAAAGCCTCCGAGCAAACGGCAATTCCGAAGACGGTTCGGGAGGCGATCTCCGCGAAACCCAAATCCCCAAAAAGAAGCCAGGAACTCGTGGAACTCGACCCTCGAATTCAGAAGATCACCCTTTGATTTTCCTCGCCAGTTTGGCGGGCAGGAGCTTGCGGAGTTTGGGATGCGCTTCGGCGAGACGCATGATGTCCAATAAATCCTTTTGCCGTTTGCTGGCGCGGCGTTCCGGGTCCTGCCAGGCAAGAATTTTTCCGCGTAAGGTGTCCGGCAAACTCGCCACGCGCATGAGAATGCCATGAATGTCCGCCGGCACGGAACGTTCGGGAAATTCACGATAAAAGTCTTCCGTGCTGATTTGCACCAGCACTTTCGAGCGGCCTTTGAGATTGACTGACCATTTGAATTTTTTGGCGGAAAAACCGGCCGCGCTCAATGCTTTCACCGCTTCCTCGACGCGTTCCGCCGCAATGACCACGTCCACGTCCGCCGTCGCCATTGGTTCCTTCGCCCAATGGTTTACGGCCAGGCCGCCAATCATGCACCACGGAATCTCACGGCGTTCCAGCGTTTCGACGAGCAATGAGACATCGCCGCCGCCGCCCGCCGTCTGCCAGTCGTAAAATTGCCTTGTGGTCATGATTGAATTTTAGACGCAAGAATCCACCGGGCAAGCGGCAAGTGGCTCCCAAAACCGGCACTAATCCATTCCTTGCAATTCAAAAAGGACATTCCTACTCTCAACCCACACGCACGCCGATATGAGCTATACCACCAATTATCTCCAATCCGAATCGGTCGCCGCGCAGGGGCCCGAGGTCATTGTGCTCGTCAATTGCATGATTCAGGACACCATCCGGCTCGGCGCCAGCGACCTGCATATCGAGCCCTGGGAAAGCGCCATCGAGGTCCGTGCCCGCGTCAACGGCGTCCTGACCGAGGTGGCGCATCTGCCACTCGATCTGATGGACAAGATCTCGATGCGTTTCAAGGTGATGTCCAACCTGATCACCTACCAGGCCGGCATGCCACAGGACGGCACCACCATTTGCGGGCCGGAACTCGACAATGTGCAGTTGCGGGTTTCCATCTTCCCCACCACCCGCGGCGAGAAAATTGTCGTGCGGCTGTTCGACCCGAAGGACCGGCGGTTTGATTTGAGCACGCTGGGCTTTGACGAGGTCACGCAGCGCGGCTTGCTGCGCCTGCTCAAGCGGACGAGCGGCCTGCTCCTGTTCACCGGCCCGACCGGCTCAGGCAAGACCAGCACCATGTACTCGTCGCTGTGTTACATCATGCAGCGCGACGGCATCAGCATGAGCATCAGCACGGTCGAAGACCCGGTGGAATTCAACCTGCCGATGGTCAGCCAGACGCAGATCAATCCCGCGCAGGAATTCACCTATGCCAAGGCGTTGAAAAGCATCCTGCGCCAGGATCCGCAGGTCGTCATGGTGGGCGAAATCCGCGACGCGGAGACGGCCGCCATCGCCGTGCAGGCCGGGTTGACCGGGCATCTCGTCATCAGCACCATTCACTCCGGCACCTCGGCGGGCGCGTTCACCCGGCTCATCAACATGGAAATCGAGCCGTTCATGCTGGCGTCGAGCGTGCTGGGCGTGATGGGCTTGCGGCTGGTGCGCAGTAACTGTCCGAAGTGCGCCCAGCCTTATGAACCCGAACCGAGCCAGTTGAAGGTGGTGCCGGAGGTTTTGCTGGCCGAAGCCCAATTCCGCCGGGGCGCCGGTTGCGAGTATTGCAATCACACCGGTTTCTCCGGCCGCCTGCCGGTGACGGAAATGCTGACCGTCACCGAGCCTTTCCGCGAGGCGGTGTTGAAAAAAATGCAGACGTCCGCGCTGGAACAAATCGCCACGCAGGAAGGCATGCGCACGCTGTGGCAAAACGCGTTGCTCCGCGTCGCGCACGGCGAAACCACCCTGGAAGAAATCATCCGCGTGGTGGCGGCGGACCTGGTTTAGCCGCGGAGCGGCGGAAGAGAGCAGTGCGCCGCCTCCGTCCCGCACAAATTTGAAATCGTAGGAGCCGACGTCAGAAAAGCCCGCAGGGCTGGCATCTTTGTAGATCGCCAATCATACAATGAACCAAGCTCCGTAGGAGCGGCATCTCAAGTTTGGTGGGGCGAGCGTCCCCGCGAGCCGGCTCGTCGGCAGCCTCACCCCACCGAATATGCCGCCCCGACGGGGCTGCATTTTTGTTCGGGTTGTGGTTCTACAAAGATGCCGCGCCTGACGGCGCTGAAAATGGCCGACGGCAAAGACTTTGCCTGCCGGTGGAAACCAACTCATCTCGCCCCGGGCGGAAAACTGCCGCAGCCAAAATCAGTTTGGAATGGACGACCGGGGCAAATGGCGTTTGAATGTCTCTCTGCGTGAAGGTGAAAATATGAACCAATCAGACGCCCAGCCGTCAGCCAATTATGTCACCTGCCGCTGCCAGTATTGTGACAAGGGAATTGAGTTTGACGCCAGCACTTTTGAAAAAGGCGAAACGCGCACCGTGCCGTGCCCGCATTGTGGTTTGGAAACAATTATCTTTGTGCCGGAAAACCAAAGAGTGCCGCCAGTCATCGCACCACCGCCACTGGTAAATGAAGCGCAGTTGGATACGCCAGAAGCTTATTCGATGGTTTTGAAATGGTATCGAAAAGCAGCAGAAAAAGGAGATGCCGAATACCAGTGCCAATTGGCAACGGAAATAATGCGTGGACGTGGTTTGGCGCAAAACTATGCTGAAGCAGCGGAGTGGTTTCTAAAAGCTGCCGCTCAGGGACACGCCTTGGCACAATTTAATGCGGGCGTTTGTTACTGGAACGGCCACGGCGTTTTATGAATGTAAGACTCACTTGGGCTGGCCATGATTTCCTTGATGCTGCCAGAAACGACACCATCTGGAACAAAGCTAAAGATGAGTTTTTGAAGCCAGGCATATCTTGGACGTTTTCGATTTTATTTGAGTGGTTGAAGCAGGAAGCTCGGCAGCGATTCTTTCCAACTCCATAGGATTCGTTGTCCCTTCGCCCGCTGGCCACGAGTCCCGACGTGTCGGGATTGAGCTTCCTCGAATCCGTGCCGGAAGTTTCGGCCAGGCTGAAGGAACCCATCACGGCTGACCGGAAGTTTGAAGACGTGGTCAAATCTGTGCAGGATGCGGCGGTTTTGGTTCTGGTTTATTGATCTGGTAGGGCGGGCAGTCCCCTGCCCGCCGTTCTCTTGAATAAATTTTCGGCGCGCACGGAGTGACGCGCCCTACCCGGCCTCGACCCGGCAAACGCAACTTTGCCAACCGCCTGAAGGCGGTACTCCAAACGACAGACTCCAAACACAATCTTGCCAACGGCCTCCGTGTTTTGTCTAATCTGCGCGTGCTCAACCAGCAGACGCTCAATCGTCCCGCCAGTTTCTCCGGCACCGGCCTGCACAGCGGCAACCGGGTGAACATGACCATCCTGCCCGCGCCCCCCAACAGCGGCGTGCGCTTCCGCCGCGTCGATCTCGAAGGCAAACCGGAAATCGAGGCGCGCGTGGAAAACGTCGCCGAAACCAACCGCTCCACCACGCTGGCCAGGGGCAATGTCAAGGTCCACACCGTCGAGCACGTGCTCGCGGCGCTGGCCGGTTATGGCGTTGACAATGCGATCATCGAACTGGATGCCAACGAACCGCCCATTGCCGACGGCAGCTCGCGCGAATTCTGCAAAATCATCCAGGACGCCGGCCTCTCGCCCCAGGTGGAAAAGCGCGAGCCATATTCACCCAGCGAGCCGATTGAATTGGAATCCGGCGAAACGATGATGACGTTGTTTCCCGACGAAGTTTTCAAAATCACCTGCACCAGCGCGGACAAGAAAGGCCGGTTCACCCAGTTCTACAGCACGGAAATCACGCCCAAAACGTGGGAAAAGGAACTGTCGCACGCGCGGACGTTCTGCTTTTACGAGGAAATCGAGTATCTTATCAAAAACGGGTTGATCAGGGGCGGCAGCCTGGAAAACGCGGTGGTCATCCGCGACGACGCCGTGCTCACGACCGAGCCGCTGCGTTATCCCGAGGAATTTGTGCGGCACAAGATGCTCGACATCGTGGGCGATCTCTCGCTGCTCGGACGGCCGATTCGCGGGCACCTGATTGCGGTGAAACCGAGCCACACAGCCAATTGCGAGTTTGTCCGGCAGGTCCTGGCCCAGATGAACCGGCCCCTGCGCATCGCCCAGGCGTTTGGCCCGCCGCCGGCCCCGCCGGCCAAAGACGGGGAGGACAAGCAAAAGGACGTTTTGCTGGAGCAGATGGCGCAAGGCGGCGCCCTGAACGCGCAGCAGGTGATGCAAATTCTTCCGCATCGCTATCCGTTCCTGATGGTGGATGGCGTGTTGAAGATCGAGGGCAACAAGATCTCCGCCTTCAAGAACGTCACCAACAACGAGCCGTATTTCCCGGGGCATTTCCCGGACCATCCCATCATGCCGGGCGTGCTGCAACTGGAGGCCATCGCCCAGGTCGCGGGCATCCTGATGCTGCGGCAGGCGGAAAACGTCGGGCAACTCGCCTATTTCATGGCGGCCGAGGACGTGAAATGGCGCAAGCCGGTCGTGCCCGGCGATGTGCTGCTCATCGAGGTCGAGCTGACCAAGTCGCGCGGAAAAATCGGCAAGGCCAAAGGCATTTGCAAGGTGAACGGCGAAGTCGTCAGCGAAGCCGAGGTCACCTTCATGCTCCGCGACGCCTGAAGAATTTGTGATTTGCGATTGACGATTTACGCGCGCTGACAAACTCGAACAATGCTCAAAATACCATCATGAACCGCGAAGACTTGAAGGCTCGGACAAAAGCCTATGCCAATCGTGTTGTGAAACTTTGTTCTGCACTACCCCCTGACTGGATCGCCCGGACTTTGGGCAAACAGCTTCTTCGCAGGGGAACTTCCGTCGGCGCAAATTATCGCGCCGTTTGCCGCGCCAAATCGAATTTGGACTTCACCAACAAGCTTCGCATCGTCGAAGAAGAGTGCGACGAGTCTTTGTTTTGGATGGAATTATTGGTGGACAACAATTTCGTCAAATCCGTCCGTCTGGCCGGGCTGATGAAAGAAGCCGGCGAAATTCTTGCCATCGTCGTCTCATCGGCGAAGACTGCCCGCACATCGCGCAGCGCGTAAATCGTATATCGTCAATCGTAAATAACATGGTTCATCCCACCGCCATCATCGATTCCAAGGCGCAAATCGGCAGCGATTGCGAAATCGGGCCTTATTGCGTCATCGGCGAACACGTCGCGCTCGGCGACGGCTGCAAACTGCATTCGCACGTCGTCCTGGACGGCCACACAAAGCTGGGAAAGGGAAATGAGGTTTTCCCGTTCGCCGCCCTCGGCAAGAAGACGCAGGACCTGAAATGGAAGGGCGGCGTCACGCGCCTGGAGATCGGCGACCACAACGTCTTCCGCGAAGGCGTCACCGTCCACTGCGCCACCGATGACGGCAACGCCACGGTGATCGGCTCGCACAACCTGGTGTTGAATTGTGCGCACGTGGCGCACGATTGCATCCTGGGCAACCACATCATCCTGTCCGGCTACGCCGGGCTGGCCGGTCATGTCGTGGTGGAAGATCACGCCATCCTGAGCGGTTACGTGGCCGTCCATCAATTTTGCCGCATCGGAAAACTCTCGATGATTGGCGGCTGCTCGAAAGTGCGGCAGGACGTGTCGCCGTTCATGCTGGCCGACGGCAGTCCGGCGGAAACGGTGACGATCAACAAGGTCGGCCTCGAGCGCCACGGCGTCCCCGAGGAAACGCAGAACGTGCTGCGCCAGGCGTACAAGATGCTTTTCCGGGAAAGCCTGACGGTGGCCAGCGCGCTCGCAAAGATTGAACAGGAATTGCCGCCGTTGCCGGAGATTCAACATCTCGTTCAGTTCGTCCGCAGCAGCAAACGCGGCGTCATCAAGTAATCGTCCGGCCAGCGTCGAGCCGGCGGCTCGTCGTTTCGGCCACCGGCCAAATGCTACACTTCAGAAATACCGCGAGCGCAGGTTCCACTCGTTCAACAAATCGCGCGGGATTTCCGACAGAAATCGGGATGGGTGCTGCATGGCGTCGCCGCCAGAACTGCCGAAGCTGGCACGCTCCAGCGGGTAACAGAGATACAGCTCGTTCTTCGCCCGCGTGATGGCCACGTAAAACAACCGCCGCTCCTCCTCCTCGCCTTCCTCAATCTTCAGTGAACGCTCGGACGGAAACAGGCCGTCGCACAGCATGATCACAAACACCACGTCGAACTCCAGACCCTTCGCCTGGTGAATCGTCGAGAGCCGGATGCGGTCGGCATCGCGGTTTGCGGCCTCACCGTCCTCCGCCTCGACATTGGTCAGCAGCGCCAGTTGCGTCAGAAAATCCTCGACCGACTCGAACTGGGCGGCAAACACGGCGAGTTGTTCAAGGTCTTCCACCCGGTTGAGGTAATTGGCAAAGTTTTCCTTGAGATAATCGTCGTAGCCCGCGTCCAACACCAGCCGCAGCATCTTCCCCGCGCTTTTCCGGATGGACTCGTCTTCGAGTTGCGAAATGGTTTCGACGAATTGGTTCCAGGCCGTCAGCGCCTTGCCCGGAACGGATTTGGCGCAGGCCTGGAGGGCAGGCGCAACTTTGTAGGAGCCGACGTGGGGAGGCTCTGGCTTTCGATTGCTGTCAGGCATTTGAGTCTCGTTACCTCGACTCCTGCTTTGAAAAACCTGCCACAGTTTGCCTGCCGCCTTTGTGCCAATGCCCGGCAGCAATTGCGCCAGCCGTTTGAAGGAAATTTCGTCGCGCGGATTGGCAACGAGCTTGAGATACGCGGTGGCGTCCTTGATGTGCGCCTGTTCAAAAAACCGGATGCCGCTGGTGATGGAGAACGGGATGTGACGGCGCGTGAGCTCCAGCTGCAATTCCAGCGCATGGAAATGCGAACGGTACAGCACGGCCACCCGGTTCAGGTTCACGTCTTCCCCGGACAGTTCCCCCACCCTTTGCGCGATGAACGCGGCCTGCTGCGCGGCGTTCTGGCACGCGACCAGCGCAGGTTTGAGGCCGGATTGGCGCGCCGGCGCGAGTTCCTTGGTGAATTGCTGCGTGTTGGCGGCGATGGCGGCGTTGGCCACCTTGAGAATCTCCGGCGTGCTGCGGTAGTTCGTCTCAATCTTGAAAACCTTCGTGCCGGGATGGCGTTTCGGAAACTTGAAGATGTTTTCAAAGTTCGCCCCCCGCCAGGCGTAGATGCTCTGCGCGTCGTCGCCCACCACCATGACGTTGTGATGCCGCTCCGCCAGCAGGTCAATCAAATCACTCTGGAGCCGGTTCGTGTCCTGGTATTCGTCCACGAGCACAAACTGGAACCGGCGCTGGTAATGTTCGCGCACCTCGGCGTGCTCCTGCAACAGCCGGAGCCAGAGCGCGAGCAGGTCGTCGAAGTCCATCGCGTTGTTCGCGCGTTTGCGGGCGGTGTAACGTTCCTGCACCCCGGCAATCTCCGCGGCAAACCGCTCAAAGTAGTCGTATTGCTCGGCCAGGATGTCACCGGCGGTCTGGTGCGTGTTGACCGCGAGGGAAAAAATTTCGCCGAGCACCTCGGGCTTCGGAAAGTGCGTGCCTTTCGTCTCAATGCCGGCCTCGGCAATGCACGTCTTGATCAGGTCCTTCGCGTCGTCGCGGTCGAGGATCGTGAAATCGCGCCGAAACCCGAGCACATCGGCGTGCTGGCGGAGAATCCGCGCGCCGATGGAGTGAAACGTGCCGCCCCACAGCGACGGCAGTTGCCGGCCCAGCAAACCGGCCACGCGCTGCATCATTTCGCCGGCGGCCTTGTTGGTGAACGTGAGCAGGAGGATGCGGTCGGGGGGAACACCCTGTTCCAGCAGATACGCCACGCGATAGGTGAGCGTGCGCGTCTTGCCGGAACCCGCGCCGGCGATGACGAGCGCCGGGCCGGGCGGCGCGGTGACGGCGGCGAGCTGCTGCGGATTCAGTTCGCGCGGGTAATCAATCTGCAGATTGATTTCGGAACGGAACGGTTCAATCACGTAATCGCGCGACATGGCGCGGAATTGAAAGGGCAAATGCCGGCCCACGAAAGGAAAATTTCAACCTTTCGGCCGGACGCGCCTATTATTCCAGGCCAGGAACAGCAACACCGCCAGGACGATGGCCGTGATGCCGGTGCATGCCGGCGCGAGGAACCGGTCCAATGGCAAAGCGCCCCGCGACGGCAACCCGAGTTGGGCCGGGAGAATGTCCAGGCTGCCGGGAAAGGAGGCATGGGCAACAACCTGGCCTCCGCCGGCGACAGCCTGTGAAATGCCGGAACTGGCGAGTCGGAAAATCGGGATGCCATATTCCGCCGCCCGGACCGGGGCGACCCGGGAGTGCAGCGCGTGTTCGTGCCGGCCCCAATCTTCCACATCCATCGTCGGCACGATGAGCAGTTGCGCCCCCTCCTCCACCAGCCGGTCGGTAACCCGCGTGTAGCTCAGGTCATAACATGTGCAGATGCCGATTTTTCCCCAGGGCGAATCCCAGACTTCCTGCCCCGGGGCCGGCAAACCGTCCTTGAAAAACTGGATGGGCACGCACTTCGCCTGGTGAAAAACAACGTCGCCGGTGGTCCCGACGACGAAGGCGGTATTGTAATAATTGTTGGTGCCCACCGGATCCTTGCCGCCAACGACCAGAAAACGCGCATGTTCCCGGCACCACGCCTTCAACGATTCCGGCACCGGACCGTCGAGAGTGTATTCGCTCAGCACAAAAATCTGCGCGCCGGGACTTTTGGCCAGGGTTTTGTCGAGCGCTTCAGGCAGGGAACCCGATGAAGGAAATTCCATCTGGATGCCGGCGAGGGAAATGGTTGGCAGCGGTTTTCCCACCCACGTAATCGAGGCTGCCACCAGCAGCAGCGCGGCAACGGCCGGGACGATTGCCAACCTGATTTTGAAACGCAGAGAAGAAAATGCCGCGGCCAAGGCAAAGGCGAGAAAGCCCACGCCATACATACCCCAAAAGCCAAACGACAGAATTTTAAAATCGGAAAGTGCATACCCGATGTTCAGCCAGGAAAATTTCAGGTAGTACAGTTCGCTGCGGAAATACTCCAAGCCGATCCAGATTGGCGGAATCAGCCAGGCCGCCCTGGCCCGGCCCCAGCGCCGGATGCACCCGCAGGCCATGGCCGCGAACAGTCCGATCCAAAACGCGACTACGAACCACAGGGCAATCGCCGCCGGGCCGAAAATATGCCAGAAGAAAAACAGTTGCGGCGCATAGCAGAGAAATCCGGTGGCCAGTCCGAAATAAAATGCGCGGCGGACGGTGGGCTGGTCGGTCAACCGGACCAGGAAAAAGGCGTACCCGAAAATCAACAGGCCCGCGGGGGGAAAATGGATGGAAGCGTAGGCCAGATGAAAACACGTCACGGCGAACGCCAGCCAGAGAAGTGATTTCATCCGGCCGAGTGGATGCGCCGATGGTTTCAGGTCGTTCATCGCGGCCAGTGAATTAAGTTGTCAATTTACAATGTTTGGGAAACATTCCGCCATGAAAAAGAGCAAAGCGGTATTGGCCTTTCTGGACGATGTTTACGAAGACCTGGAGCTTTGGTATCCCAGGCTGCGATTGGAGGAGGCGGGTTACGCAATGAAATGCGCCGCGCCGGAAATCAAAATTTTCACCGGCAAACACGGTTATCCGGCGTCACCGGATTTGCTGCTGCAAGACGCGCGCAGCCGGGACTTTTGCGGCCTGCTTGTTCCCGGCGGTTTCATGCCGGACAAATTGCGTCGCGACCCGAAGGTGCTTTCCTTGACCCGGGAGTTTTTCGAATCGGGCAAACTGGTCGCGTTCATCTGCCACGGCGGCTGGATTCCGGCTTCCGCAAAGATTTTGAACGGCAGACGCGCCACCGGCTCACTCGGCATCAAGGACGACCTCGAAAACGCGGGCGCCCTCTGGGTGGACGAACCGGTCGTGGTGGACGGCAACCTGATTTCCAGCCGCACTCCGCGCGACCTGGCCGCGTTCGGTGAAGCGATGGTGAAATTTCTTGATCAGCACGCGAGATGAACGATCCGGGCGAATTTTTGGCGCTGACCGGCCGGGTGCTGGCGGTGGTGGGCGTGTTGTTGTGGTCCGGGTTGGCAAAAGCTGGCTGGGCCGCCTGCCCGGCGACATCAACTAATCCAAGGGCAGCTTCGGTTTTCATTTCCCCATTGTGACCTGCCTGCTGTTGAGCGCGATTTTGACGCTGATTTTCTGGCCTTTCAAAAAGTAGGGCGGGCGGTTTCCCATCGTCACCGGGAAACCCGCTTTTTGGCTTGAATCCAGTCAGGTTAAGTCTGAAAATGAGCAATCTCAGAAAAATACGGCTATGAAATTTTACCACCAGCGACTCGTGGCGGCTGGTCTGGCGCTTCTGGTATTTAAAACCTCGGCGGCGGTGCTCTATGTGGATTTGAACAGCACCAACCCCACCCCGCCCTACGCCAATTGGAGCACCGCCGCGACGAATATCCAGGACGCGGTGGACGCCGCGAGTAATGGTGATGAAGTTCTGGTGACCAACGGTGTTTATCAAACTGGTGGACGCGTGGTTTATGGATCACTGACCAACCGCGTGGTCATCAACAAGGCGGTTTCCGTACAAAGTGTCAACGGCCCGGCGGTGACCATCATCCAAGGCATCCCGGCCATCGGTGACAGTGCCGTGCGTTGCGTGTATCTGACCAACCATTCTGTTTTGTCTGGCTTTACTCTGACCAACGGTGGCACGCGCAATGCCGGAGACGGCGATCTCGAACAGAGCGGCGGCGGCGCGTGGTGCGAGTCCACGAATGCGGCGGTGATCAATTGTGTCTTGTCCGGCTGTTCCGCCGCGGTGTACGGCGGCGGCGTTTATCAAGGCACACTGAGTCATTGTTCTTTGTCGAACGATATGGCCAGCGCAGGAGGCGGCGCGTCTTCAAGCATTGTGGATGATTCGATACTTTTTAATAATTCGGCAGGCGAAGGCGGAGGAGCGGTGTTCAGCACGCTTGATCATTGCACGCTCGCCAATAATTCTGCCGGGGACGGCGGCGGCGGAGCAAATTCCAGCACGCTAAACAACTGTCTCCTCTCCGGGAACTCGGCTTTTGAATCGGGTGGCGGCATCTACGCCAGCACGGCGAACAATTCCGTTTTCACCAACAATTATTCAAATGCCGGCGGGGGCGCTGGATTCAGCACGGTGAACAACTCCGCGTTCACGGCCAACACGGCAAACTGGGGTGGTGCGGCCGCAGGCGGCACGCTCGACAATTGCACCATGGTCGGCAATTCGGCCGGCGGTTACGGGGGCGGCGGAGCCGATTGTGTGATGAACAATTGCATCGTCTATTATAACACGTCGCCGGACGGACCGAACTTCAGATTCGATGGCGAGATTTATGGGGTCATGAATTTCTGCTGCACCACGCCGATGCCGCCGGATGGCACAAATAATATCATCGCGGCACCGCTCATGACCGATAGCGCGCATCTCAGCACCGGCTCCCCCTGCCGCGGCGCCGGCAGCGCTGCGTATGCCAGCGGCGTGGATATTGATGGCGAGCCGTGGCTCAACCCGCCATCCATCGGCTGTGATGAATACTACCCGGGCGCAACCGGGTCATTGAGTGTGGCGGCACAGGCGAATTATACCAGTGTGGCGGCGGGGTTCGCAGTGAATTTCACGGGACAGATTGCCGGGCATGCCACCG
Organism: Limisphaerales bacterium; assembly: GCA_052145735.1. GTDB lineage: Bacteria > Verrucomicrobiota > Verrucomicrobiia > Limisphaerales > UBA11358 > UBA11358. The sequence goes on along the minus strand of JBKQOA010000118.1, from coordinate 77,832 downwards.
TCAGTTTCTGGGATTTTGGGGACGGAACCCTGGTGACCAATTCCTTGTCCGTTTCACATTCCTGGGCCTCGGCAGGTGACCATGCGGCGGTGTTGTGGGCGTATAATGACAGTTATCCCGGCGGGACAAGCGCGACGGTGATGGTGCAGGTGATTGAAGGAATTTACCATGTTGCCCGCGACAACCCTAATCCGGCAGCTCCCTACGATTCCTGGGCCACGGCGGCCACGAACATTCAGGACGCGGTGGATGTGGCGATCATCGGCGGGACGGTGCTGGTCAGCAATGGCGTTTATCAAACCGGCGGCCGGCCGATCAGCCTGCCGGATTTTGGGCCCATCGTGACGAACCGCGTTATCGTGACCAACCTGCTCACATTGAAAAGCGTCAACGGACCGGCGGTGACGTTTATTGTGGGCAATCAGGCTCCCGGAACCATCAATGACTACGGCGCGGTGCGGGGCGTTTATCTGGCCAACGGCGCAACGGTGAGCGGCTTCACGATTACCAACGGCGCGACCGGACCGGGCGGCAGCGACGCCGTCTGGGAGTCCTGGGGCGGCGGATTATATTGTCCGTCGGGCAACGGCGTCGTGACCAATTGCCTCTTCATCAATAACTCGGCGGGCGATTCCGGCGGCGGCGCTCAAGGCGGGACTTATTACAACTGCCAGTTCATCGGCAACGGGACAAGCGGCGCGGACAGCAGCACGTTGAACAATTGCATGTTCACCGGCAACACCGGATACGGCGCGGGATACAGCACGTTGAACAATTGCACCGTGACCGGCAACTCCGGTGTGGGTGTGGTTGCCTCGGCGCAGAACAATTGCATCGTCTATTTCAATTCCGCCGGGAATTATCAGGACGGTTATTACGTCCCATGCACGTTCAACTACTCCTGCACCACGCCGCTACCCGGCAACGGCACCAACAACATCACGACCGACCCGCAACTGGCTGACTTTTCCCATATCACCGCCGGATCGCCGTGCCGCGCCGCAGGCAGCACCGACTATTCGACCGGCATGGACATTGACAACGAGGTCTGGGCCAGCCCGCCGTCCATGGGTTGCGATGAATTTCATCCGGGCGCGATCACCGGGCCGTTGGCCGTTGCCATTCAGGCTTCCTACACCAATGTGGCCAGGGGGTTCCTCGTAAATTTTACCGGGCAGATCAGCGGGCATGCCGGCTCAAACACCTGGGATTTTGGAGACGGAACCGGGGTGAGCAATCAGCTGTACCCCGCGCATGGTTGGGCGGCGTTGGGCGATTACCCGGTGATCTTGCGTGCCTATAACGAGAGCAATCCGGACGGTGTCTCGGCGACGCAGGTGGTTCATGTGCTCGAAGCAATTCATTATGTCGCTCCCGGCAATGCCAGCCCGGTATCGCCGTATATTTCCTGGGCCACGGCGGCGACCAACATTCAGGATGCGGTGGACGCGGCATTCCCCGGCGGCACGATTCTGGTGACCAACGGTGTCTATGGCGACGGCGGACGGGTGGTTTATGGGATATTGACGAATCGCGTGGTGATCAACCGGCTGACGCCCGTGACCGTGGAAAGCGTCAACGGCCCGGCGGCAACAGTGATCCAAGGCTATCAGGATCCGGTCACGACCACCGGCGACGATGCAGTGCGGTGTGTGCTTCTGGGCAATGGCTCCCATCTGGCGGGGTTTACCCTGAGCGGCGGTGCCACTCGAAATGATGGGGATGGGGTTACGGAACAAAGCGGCGGTGGTCTGTTGTGTGATTCCACGGGCGGAGTCGCGTCCAATTGTGTGCTTACGGCCAACTCGGCCGCCTGGGTTGGCGGCGGGGCATCCGGCGGCACGCTGAATAATTGCACATTTGCCGGCAACTCGGCTTCCTACGGCGGCGGCGTCTATCAAAGCACGCTGAACAGCTGCACCCTCTTCGCAAATTCGACCGCTTACTACGGCGGTGCGGCCTACAATAGCCTGCTCGCCAATTGTGTGCTGTCCGGCAACTTCGCCGGCGGCGTGGGCGGCGCGATTTGCTATGGCACCGCGAACAACTGTACCTTGGCAGGCAGTTTCACCGGCGACAGCGGCGGCGCGGCATACGGAGCCACGTTGAACAACTGCGTGCTGACGTCAAACTCGGCATTCTTCAATGGCGGAGGCGCCTACTCCTGTTTTTTGACCAACTGCACGTTGTCCGGCAATTCAGGCTACTACGGCGGTGGCGCGGAGAACAGTACGCTGCAATCCTGTGTGCTTTCGAGCAATACCGCTGCGCTCGGCGGCGGCGGTGCGGATTCGAGCACCTTGAATCAGTGCACGTTGTCTGGCAATTCCGGATCGTATGGCGGCGGCGCCAGCGGCAGCACTCTCAACATTTGCACGTTGTCCAATAATCTTGCCGTTCTGTTCCACTATGAAGGCGGCGAGGGAGGCGGGGCAGACTACTGTAACCTTGCCAACTGCTTGCTCACGGGCAATTCAGCCGATTATATCGGGGGCGGGGCCGACAGCAGCGCGTTCAACAATTGCACGCTCGCCGGTAATTCGGCAAGCAGCTCCGGTGGCGGAGCCTCTCAAAGCACATTGAACAACTGCCTTGTTTATTTCAACACCGCTCCGGACGGACCCAACTTTGCCCCACCCACGCAATATTATCCCGGCTGTGCCTTGAACTATTGTTGCACAACCCCAATGCCTGACGATGGGATTGACAACTTCACCAATGCACCGCTCGTCGTGGATCAGGTCGGTGGCGACTTCCACCTCCAGTCCAGCTCACCCTGCATCAATTCTGGAGCCCTTGCTTATGTCGTCACCAGCGTCGATCTCGACGGCAATCCGCGCATCTCCGGCGGCACGGTGGACATCGGCGCATACGAATTCCAAAACCCGACCTCGGTCATCTCCTACGCCTGGCTCCAGCAATACGGCCTCCCGACCGACGGCTCGGCCGATTTCGCCGATACCGACGGCGATGGGTTCAACAACTATAACGAATGGCGGGCTGGAACCAGTCCCCTCGATCCTTCATCGCTTCTGAAAATGACGGCGGTCACCAACGATGTTTCCAGCATCACGGTGACCTGGCAAAGCGTGAGCAGCATCACTTACTTCCTCCAAAGCAGCACCAATCTTCTGTCGCAACCGGCGTTTCAAACCATCGCCACCGGCATCGCCGGTCAGGCTGGCACGACCAGTTACACCGACACCACCGCTACGAACGGCGGCCCCTATTTCTATCGCGTCGGTGTGCAATGAAGCCGTGGAGGCCGAGGTAACAAGGCTCTGACTGTATCGTAATTCACATTGCCAACTCGCCGCGCTCCCTTATCCTTTGGCGCATGGAAGAACAGTCACAGTTCGCCCAGTATATCGCGGTGCTGATGCTGCTCGGCCTGGCCATCGCCGCGCCGTTCGGGATGATTCTGATTTCCACGTTGATTGGCAAACGCGGCAAACGCAGCCGGATCAAGGACACCGCCTACGAGTGCGGCATGACTCCGGTGGGCGAAGGCAACCCGCGGATGTCGGTCAAGTTCCACCTCGTGGCGATGCTGTTCATCCTGTTCGACATCGAGGTCGTCTTTCTTTACCCGTGGGCGGTGGTGTACAAGGACATGCTCAAGGACCCGGCCACGCGGAACCTGATCCTGGCCTCGATGATTTCGTTTCTCGGGATTCTGTTCGCCGGCTACCTCTACGCCGTGAAGAAAAAGGCGTTTGATTGGAAGCAATGAAACGTGATGCGTAATGCGTGACTGTTCATCGCTTGTCACGCATCACGTTTTACGTTTCACGTTTCACTTGATCACGAATTTCCGATCAATATTCCCGCCAGGAAAACCAGTGCGCCGCCCAGCATGACCTGCAACACCGCCGACACCAGCGGCGAGTCCATGTACTTGTGCCGCACCCACGAAATCACGCCCAGTTCCACCAGCACCACGCACACGGCGACCGAGGTGGCGGTTTTGATGTTGCCAATCAGATAAGGCAGCGTGTGGCCGATGCCGCCGAGGGTGGTCATCAGTCCGCACACAAACCCGCGCGCCCACGGATGTCCCCGCCCGGTCAGGCTGCCGTCATCCGACAATGCCTCCGCGAAGCCCATGCTGATGCCCGCCCCGACGCTGGCCGCCAGACCGACGAGAAAGGTTTCCCAACTGTTGTGCGTGGCGAACGCCGCGCAGAACAGCGGCGCCAGCGTCGAAACCGATCCGTCCATCAACCCGGCCAATCCCGGTTGCACGACCTGCAGCAGGAACAACCGCTTTGCCTGTGACTTGTCGTCTTCGCTCAGTTTCGTCAGCGCAATTTGCTCGGCCGTATGTGCGTGGCCGCGTTCTTCCTCCGCCAAGTCACCGAGCAGTTGCCGGATGCCGGTGTCGGTCGTGCGCCGGGCCACGGCTTCGTAAAAGCGCCGGGTTTCCACTTCCATGCTTTCGGCGGTCTTTTGGACGGTCTTCAGTCCCAGCGGACGCACCAGCCAGACGGAGCGGCGGTCCACAAACCCGCGCACGTCCTGCCGCCGGATGAGCGGCACGTGTTCGCCGAACCTGCTTTTATACAGTTCCAGCAGGCGGTGGCGGTGGCCGTCCTCCTCGCGGCGCATGGTGCGGAACTTCTCGGCCTGTTCGGGATAATTCTCCTGCAAACCGTCGGCGAAATCGCCGTAAATGCGCGCGTCTTCCTCCTCCAGCGAGATGGCCAGCGCGAGGACCTCCTGTTCGGTCAGACTGTCAAACGTTTTCATAAATCTCAATGATCTCGGAGGGTGGAGCTCTGCGACGCCCCAACCAACGTGAAGTGTGGGCTCGTGGAACTCGCCCCTCCGAACAAATCCTGTTCTGCACTTGGAAACTCATAAATACGGCGCAAACAACCGGGCGGTGGCGTCGCGCAATTTCCCCGGCACCGTCCGCGCATCCACTTCGGCCTTGGTCACCTCGTGCGCCCCGTGGAGCTTTCGGGCAACCACCGCCGCCAGCTCGTGCGCCAGTTCCCGGCCATAGCCTTCCACGTTCAACTCAAAATTCAGCCGCAGGCTGCGGGCGTCCCAGTTCGCCGACCCCAGCAGCACCCAATGCCCGTCCACCACCATCAACTTCGAGTGGTCGAACGGCGGCAGCGTCAGCCAGATGCGGCAGCCATGCGCCAGCACCTGCCACCACATCGCCCGCGACGCCCAGTGGACAAATGGCAGGTTGTTTTTGCCCGGTAAAATGACGTCCACCCGCACCCCGCGCAACACCGCCAGATTGAGCGCGGAAATCAGCGGCGGGTCCGGCAGAAAATACGGGGTGACAATCTGCACCGACGTCTGCGCCTCGGCCAGCGCCGCCAGCAGCGTCCAGCGCAATTTTTCGAAATCGGCGTCCGGCCCGTCGGTGATGACCCGCGCCACCACGCCCCGGTGATGGAACCGGGGCTCGGGAAACCAGGCCTCGCCATCCAGCACTTCACCGGTGGTGAACGCCCAGTCGTTGACAAACGCATCCTGCAACTGCGTCACCACCGGGCCTTCCACGCAAAAGTGCAGGTCTTGCACCGGGCTTTGGGGCCGGGCGGCCAGCACGTTGCCGTGCCGGATGTTCATGCCACCCGTGAAGGCCGTCTGCCCGTCCACGACCAGGATTTTGCGGTGATTGCGCAGGTTGATGGTGGCGACGCGCCACGGGGTGAACAGGGACGCCGGCAAAAATTTTACGCACGGAACCCCCAGACTTTTCAACCGGTGAGTGATGGGCGGCCACGAGTAGCGCGTCCCGGCGGCGTCAATCAACACCCGCACCGCCACCCCGCGTTTCACCGCCCGGCCGAGCGCTTCGGCGAATTGTCTCCCGCTGGCGTCGTTGTCAAAAATGTAGCTGACCAGTGAGATGGATTTCTTTGCGGACTCGATCGCGGCCAGCATCGCCGGAAACGCCTCGTCGCCATTCACCAGCGGCTGCACGTGGTTGCCGGGCGTCAGCGGCCGGGTGACAACGCGGGTGACGACGCGGGCGAGCAACTTCAGGTGTTCGGCGCCTTCATGCTCCGGCTCGCCAAGGTTTTCGGGCATCCCGCGGAGCCGGGTTTTATGCACGCCCAGCACCAGCGCGCGGCGGCGGATGCGATTGACGCCCAGGGCGAGATAAAGCAACGGGCCGACGGCCGGGAGCAGCCAGATGACACCCAGCCAGAGAGTGGCGGCGCGGGAATCGCGTTTGTGCAGCAGGGCGTGGCCCGAGGCCAGCAAGCAGGCCAGAAAATCGAAGCCCGCGGCCAGATGCGGCCAGAACCGGGCAATTTTGTCGAGCCAGTCCATCGCCGGCCAACTTTACGGCTGAAGAGCCGCCTGTGGCAAGCATGCGCCGCGGCTCATTCCCACACCCCTGCAATCTTCGTTCCGCAAAAACGGCATTTGCCGCCGGCGATGTCGAGCCGGGTGACAGCAAAGATGTCGCGTTCCACAACGGCCCTTTTGCAGTTGGGACACCAGGTGGTCCCGGCGCCTTCGAGCCCGGGCACATTGCCGATGTAAACATAGTGCAACCCCTCGACGCGGGCGGCGTCGCGCGCCTTGACCAGCGTTTCGACCGGCGTAGGCGTCAGGTGGGCCAGCTTGTGCTCCGGGTGGAAACGTGAAAAATGCAGCGGCTGGTCCGGCCCCAACTGCTTCACAATCCAGCCGCTCATCCGGCGGATGGTGTCGAGGTTGTCGGTGTAGGTCGGCACGACGAGGTTGATGATCTCGAACCACACGCCGAGTTCCTTTAACACTTCGATCGTGCCGAGGATGGCGGACAGTTTGCCGGAGTTCAGCTTTTTGTAGGTGTCCTCGTCGAATCCCTTGAGGTCCACGTGCGCGGCGTCCACGAGCTGATAGAGGTCGCGCGCCGGCCGTTCCTCGATGGAGCCGCAGGTGACGACGATGTTTTTGAGCTTCCGCCCGTGCGCGGCGCGGCAGCAATCCTGGGTGTATTCGTAAAACGCCGTCGGTTCGGAGTAGGTGTAGGCCACGGACGGACAACCCAGCGCCGTCGTCACCGCCACCACATCTTCGGGGAACAGACTGAGGCGCGACATTTCTTCCATCGTGAAAACCTCCGGCAGCGGCGGGCGCAGGCGAAGTTCCCCGCCATGCGGATCCTTGGTTTCTTCAGGTTTCTTCTGCGAAATCTCCCAATTCTGGCAGTTCAGGCAGCGGAAGACGCAGCCGGAAGTGGCGAGCGAAAACGTCCGGCTGCCCGGCAGAAAATGGTACAGCGGTTTCTTCTCGACCGGGTCAACGTGAAACGTGCAGGGGTTGCCATAGACCAGCGTGTACAGCGTGCCGTCGCGATTGACCCGGTTGCGGCAATGGCTCCGGTCACCGGGCGCCAGAATGCAGTTGTTCGGGCAGACCTTGCATTGGACGTTGCGGCCCAGCTTGAGGTAATGTCGGCCTTCCTTCACCCAGCCGCGTTTCTGCCAGAGGTCCCAAAGCTCGCCCGACGGCGCGTCGCCCTTGAAAATGTCCGCCGGCGCCTCGGCCTCGCGCCACCGGCTGAAGAAATCCCAAAACGACGCCGCGCCCGCCATCCCCACGACACCCGCCGCGCCCAAACCGATGGCAGCGCGACGCGAAATGCGCGCACTGCGCCGTTTACCGACGGTGCCACGAAAAAATGGATCATAATGGTAATGGCTCATGCGGAAATCCAAAAGCCGAAGCTCGAAATCCGAATTCCGAAAGATTGAAGCTGACCAATCTTCGCAAAGGGGTTCCAGAAAATTTCCTTTCGCATTTTTGCATACATCGCGACCGGGAACCAAGGCCTACGAAACTTTGTCGCATATGCGACAAAGTTTCGTAGGATGATTTGCGGCAGTTCATGGAGCGGGCGCCTGTTCCCGGCCCGCATCTGGTTTCGAATTGCGGGCTTCGGGCTTCTTTTGGGCTTCGGATTTCGGTGTTCGGCTTTCATGCGCGCGTTTTGATCCAGCCCCAACGCTGGAAGGCAAGATACACCGCCGGCACGACGTGTGCCACCACGAGAATGATCAGCGGCAGGTGCAGCAGGCGGTGGAATGTCAGCGCGGATTTCTCGTCCAGCAGTTTGCCGAAGCCGTAGCGGCCGTCCATGATGTAACCGGTCAGCAGGAAGGCCAGCACCAGCGGCAGCAACAGCCAGCCGCTCCAGCGCAGGATTTTGAGGGAAACCAGGTTGATTTTGTTCATATCGCAGCCTTTCGAAATTGGATCCGCACGCCGCCCAGGAAATTCAACGCCGCAGTCAGCAGGCAGACCCCGGTCACGCCCAGCAACGGAATCAGCCAGATGCTGGCCAGCAACGCGCCCAGCGCGGCGCCGGCAAAATCCGCCGTGTAAAGGCGGGACGCGCCGGCCACGGAACCGTTGTATTCGAGCCGGTTCGCCAGCGGGAATTGCATGCCCACCAGCACCGCGAGCACCAACGTCAGCAGGGCGATGACCCCTTTGATGGCGGGAAGCGATCCGCCCGCGCCCCCCGCTTGATTCAGCCGTGGCAACAGGAGCGGCAACAGGACGGCATAGCCGGTGATGGCAAATGCCAGGCGGGACAGACTTTTCCCACCGCGATCCATATACTGGGTAGGGCCGACCTGCCGGTCGGCCGGGACGCGCGGCAGCGCGTCCCTACCGTTCAGAGATCGATTTGCCATGAACGCCCCCAGCGCCAGGCCGGCCATGAAGACGGTGACGATGACACCCACCTGATGATAGACCGAACCGCAAAGGACCTGGAACGCCAGCAGCAACACAAATTCCAGAGCCGAACCAGCAAAGCCGGAAGCGAACAAAACAAAGGCCGTTCCGCGCAACCGGACGAGATAGACACCAAACAAAATGAGGAGCAACGCCGGCAGCACCCCGAACCCGGCGTTGAACTGGCTCATCCAATGACGCAGGTGGTAGAAGTAAAGCATCGGGCTGAAGTCCCGGTTCAACGCGGCGGGCTGGGACACGGCGCGCTGGATGTCCGCCCTCCGGTCGGAGGCCAGCATCGCGTCGAGGTAATGGCGGTTCACCAGTTTCGTTTGGATCTGCCGTTGCTCGATCCGCGCGGCGATGTCGCTGAAAAGCGGGCCGTCCGAGGCCAGGAAGTAAACCCGGCCGCCGGGAATCACCAGCACGTTTTGGAACGATGGCGCCAACGAACGGCGGGCCGAGGCCAGCAGGCGCGCCAGTTCCGGGCTGACGTAATTTTCATAATGGCCGAGGGAAAACGACAACACCCCGTTTGGGGAAAGCACCCGCCTGACTTCAGCCAGAAATTCCACGGTATAAAAGCGGTTGAGCTGCGCCGTGGACGGATCAGGCACGTCCACGATGACGACGTCGTATTTTTCGCCGCTCTGTTTGATGAACAGGCGGCCGTCGGTGTTGATGACACGGATCCGTTTGTCCGCCAGGTTGTCCGGGAGATATCTCCGGCCCAGCTCGAGGAGCAGCGGGTCGAGTTCCACGTAATCCACTTCGCCGACGCCGTACTTGAGGATTTCCCTGGCCGTGCCGGAGATGCCGCCGGAAACGAGCAGCACTGTGCGGGCATCCGGCCGCTGGGCCATGGCATAATGCACCGTTTCCTCGACATGCTGGTCGTCGCGGGTGGAGGTGAGCGGAACACCGTTCTCGATGAAGTCAAACTGCCCGTCGGATTCCGTCACCACCAGTTTGCCGTAGGGTGAATTCGCCCGCGCCACGACGTGTTGTTTCTGAAACAGCCAGCCGGTGGATATCCCGTCCCAATCGGCCAGGCACGCTGCCGCCGGCATCACCATTGCCAAAACCACGGCCATGGTCGCCAGCGATTTTCGGCCGCACCCCAAACCCGTCGCGGCGGCGGCCAACAGATTCAAAATCGCCGGAACCACCAGCAGCGCGAGGTGGTCGAAAAAACGGACGAGGACGAAACTGAACAGCACGCCGCCCACGATGCTGCCCAGGCTGTCGGCGACATACACCCGGCCCGCTCCCGACGTGTCGCCGCGGCGGTCCAGGATCGAGCAACCGAGTGTCAGCACGTAACCCGCCACGACGCCATACGGCAGCAGCAGGACGAAGGCGCCGATGACAATCCCGGCAACCCCGACTTCTGCGCCCCGGATAAAAACCACGTTCCGCAAAGCGCGCAAGGCCAGCACCTGCACCAGCGGCAGCAGCGCGACCAGCACCTGGACCACGAACAGGACCGCCAGCGGATTTCGCAGCCGGTCGGCGGTCTGTCCCAACCGGGTGCCAATGCCCATCAGCAGGAGCCACAAACCGAGCGTGACGCCCAGCACCATCTCGTTTCCGGAGAATGCTCCCAGCAATTCGCGCATCAGCGCCAGTTGCGTCATCACGCAGGAAACCCCCAGCGCACCGACGGCAAACAGGATCTGCCGCCGCGGACATTCAGGGTTGGAGGTCATGTGGTTATCGAACAATTATCGCGTCGGAAGCCCGGGTTCAATCCCGGAATCAGCGATGGCCTTCTCTTTTCACGAAGCCACGAGCGTCGACGTCCCGCCGGCACAAACGAAACTTGCCGGCGAGACGCCGGCGCTCGCAGGAAATCACTCCGACTCCTTGAACGCTTCGACGTGGTAGATGGAGACGTTGACGTTCCGTCCGCGCCAGTCATCCGGGGCGCAACCGGCTTTTTGCGCGAGATGATTGAGGAATTCCACCTTGTCCGGCAACTGCTCCCAAACCTGCGGCAGAAAAGTCGCGCCGCTCGAGCCGATCTGCAACACCACCCCGTCTTCGTCCGGCTTCAACCGGTTCAGGAGGTCCTCCGGCGAGTTGAAGTGCAACGGCTGCGGTTCGGTCAGCACGCTGATTTCGATTTTGATTTTGTCCACCTCGCCGGGCCGCACCGGCGGAAAGCGCGGGTCGCGGATGGCGGCATTCCGGGCGTTGTCCTCGACGGCCTGGTAAAGCGGTTCCTGGGGCAGAATGTGCCCGATGCAACCGCGCAGCTCGCCATTTTCCGTCAACGTCACGAAACAAGCCTTGGTTTCGGATAATTTTGGCGACGCATCCCTGGCATTGACCTCGAACCCTGACAGGTCCGGATTGGTTGTCACGCAGGTCAGGGTCCGGCGGGCCAGGTCCAGCAGATATTTTCTTTCCGGCGCCGCATAGTTCTCCGGCACCGGCTCATAAAAGGCGATGGCGGCATAGCCCACCACGCCGCTTTTGTCACCGGCGGTGTCGCCGCTGTTGCGATAATCCAGCAACTGCGCCTTCCAGCCTTTATCCCGGGCCAGGTACATCAGTGTCAGGATGGGCAGTTTGCCGCAGGCTTCCTGTGTTTTCATCGCGTCAACGTCCAGATTGCAAACCGCCTGGACGCAACGGGTGTCCAGCGCCTTGGCCTCATCGTAGGGATGGTAATGACTCAGATCGGAACTGGCCACGATGATGGTCTGGTTGTCAATCACGCCGGCCAAAACCCGGGCGGCCGATTCCGGGTCAACGTCGCCGAACACGGCCGGCAGGATGTCGAAATTCGTCAACACCTTTTGCAGGAACGGAATCTGGACTTCGACGGAATGTTCCCAGGTATCGGGCGTGTCTTCGCCGGCCGCCGGCGCGGGTTTGGACGATTGGAACAACCACGACGGCCGCTGGACCAGGCATTTCGGTTCCAGGACAAACGGGCTGGTCCGCGCCAACGCTTGCGCCCTGGCCGAGATGGGAACGATTCCCAAAGGTGTTTGGTAGGCGTCCACGTCCGGGATTGACACGCCGGCAAACGCGGCATAGTGGCTGGGGCCGAGAATGACGACGGTATGGACCTTGCGCCCGGCCAGCGTCTTGTACGCAATTGCCGCGGTCGGTCCGGAATAAGGATATCCTGCATGCGGACAAACCAGACCCTTCAGGCGGGGAACGTCATGCGGCGCCGCGTCGGCCAGCAATCCATCCACCATCCGGGAAAGGGTTGGTGCATCCGCCGGATAAAACAGTCCGGCCACGGCGGGCGCGCGAACGCGCAGCGGATGGTTGGTGGAACTGGCCGCATCGGCCGGTTGGGCACGCGGTTCCGCGCGCGGCGGCTCCGGGCGTGAATTACACCCCGAGAAGGGCGGCCCCAGCAGCAACAGCACAGCCAAGGCAACCCAAGAGACGACTTTCTCTCCGTTTCCTGCAGGCATGTTACGTTATCCACACATAACACCTCCTCTGAAAAAAAGTCAATGGTTGGTGGTGTCCTGATTGGGTGGCGGCGGTGCTGCGGCACTCCCGTGCGCCGGGGCTGCGTCCTTCATGGCACTGACCGCCTCACAGCACGGGCGTCAATAGACATCCTCCAGCGACTGCAAGAGCGGGACGGTAAAAGCTTCATCAAACAGTTCGTGCGCGTTCGCCGGCAACTCTCCCGCTTTAATCAACCGATCCGTAGTCCGGCGATAAAACGCCGTGTCCGCCGGTGGCAGGATCGCGGGGGACACATTAAGACCCGATTTGATTGCGGCCAGGAACCGGCAAAAGTTCAGGATCGAATGCGCCTCTTTTCTTGGCACCGGCCGGTTGGTGGCCAGGTCATTCTCCAGCATTTGATGCTCGCGTTCCATCGCCGAGATGACCCCTTTGGCCGGCAGTTTGTCGATCATCCTCGAAAACGACTCAAAAAGATGAGAGTTCATAAAACAAAATCCCAAGCGCATAAGAGCAATTACCGTTCCATAAATGTCTGCTATTTAGAAGACTGGAAAAGCCCAAAACCGCCATTTTTTCATGGAGGTTTTCCAGCGCCGTCGAACTTATCGTGTTGATGGCTGATCGTGGGTAACTGGATGAGGCGACGAAAACCATCGGCCAAGTTTGGCGGCGTAAGAATGCCCGGCGCCATGATTTAACAACCGAAAACCAAACGGATGATAATGCCTGCATCGCCGGTGCGACCGGAAGACCGTAAAAATTTTCTCGCGCTGGCAGACTGGAGCTTGTTTTGGCAAGCGTTCCATGCTTAAATGCCTTCGTCTCCTGAAAGTTGCCACTGTCCAGGCTCCGTTGGCGCGCAGATGCTGTTGGGCTCGCAAGAGCCTGGCTTTGAGGTTTTATGAAAACCGACATGAAAAGCTGCAGGGTGGCAGGGCTGGCTCGGACAAAGGCGCCGGACGCCGAAGCCTCGGCCCAAGGCCCAAGTGGAAGCCAGGCTGCGTCGTTAAAATGGGTGGCAGAGGTCGAACCCTCGGAGCTGTTCGCCTTCAAGGAGTGTCAGGACCTGTTCCGAGCACGGCTAACCGAGCCGCTGTTGAGACTTACTGCCCAACTGACCGGCCTGCGCCTCCACGTCTTGTGGCATCGCCCAATGGACTTCCAGAAACCCGGTGAAATGCCCGTCCTGTGCCCGAGGGTGCGCCAAAGAGCGGTCGTGAAAAGCCGGCAGCCCAAGTGCTGCGCGTCCTGTTTGAAGCGTCGTTGGAAACCCGCCTTGTCCCCGGCCAACCGGGGCCGGCGGTTCATCGGGCAGTGTGGCACCACCAACTTCTGTGCCTGCCTTCAGGTGGACAAGGTCTGCCCGCTCACACTGGTTTTGCAGTCTCCTCCTCGTTCTCGTTCTCGTTCTCGTCCTCGCCCCGCCGCCTTCCATGACGCGGTGGCTTTGGTGCGCCTGATTCTTCACGATTTGGAATCCACCGCCCAAGCTCGGATGGCCCGGAGCGGATTGGACAACGCCTTGCGGAGGTTGAACAACACTCAAATCGAGGCCACGCGCCTGCGCGGAGAGCTGCGTCATCGGTTGCCTGACCTTCCGGAATCCACAGTCCAACCTGGTTTGAAAAGCCACGCCCAAAAGCTCGTTGAAGCGATGCTCGACTACGTGTATCAGCGTTACTTCCGCCCAATCAGCTTGGGCAACCTGGCCTCGGCCATGAAGATGAATGCCTCCTATCTCTCCGCCCTGTTCAGTAAAACGACGGGCGTGACCTTCCACCAATTCCTGGAAGAAGTCCGGTTGTCCAAGGCCAGGGAGTTGCTCCGCGACCCTCGAAACCGCGTTGGCGAAGTGGCCCGCGCAACGGGCTACGCCAGCCCAGACTCCTTTCGTCATGCCTTCAAGGCCCATGAAGGCTTTTCGCCAGAGGCCTGGCGGGCATGGCAATAAGTTTGGTCTTTTATAGACCAAAATCCAAAGAAACGTCCGCTTTTCCAAAATCTTATCCGTTGCGGAACTGCGCCCTCGGTGATGGAATGAAGTTTGGAATGAATCATTTCGTGTGGGCCGTTGGGGAAACGTCACATAAACAGAAAGGCAACAATATGCACAATAAACCAATCAAACACTCCACAATGCTCGCGCTTGCGGGCCTGTGCGGCGTGTTCTTGCTTCAAATTTCAAGCAGGGCTAGTACTACTGTCTTGCCTGGTTGGGATCTTTTTACAACGGTTCCGGATGGCATCTCGCTGAACGGGTTTACGTGGGCGGGCGTTCCCTTGGGCACTTATAATTTTGGCGGTTCGATCGGAGTGCAAAACGTGGGCTCCACGGACACAATCATACAGCGTCTTGGCACCAGCGGGAACGGCCAAACCGTTAATTTGCAAGTGAACGCTATGACACTGGTGAGCACAACTCCGATTGATCTGAATGGCGATTTGGGATACCTTACCCTCGATCCCAATTACACCAGTGACGGGACCATTACCATCAATTCTGACGGCATATTCTCAAGCACTCTCGACGTGTATTTTGACGTCCATTACGGGTCCCTGAGTGGCCCAATTGATACCAGTGGAGAATTCGATGTGCCAGCATCGGGCAATTGGACGCAGGACCCGCCGCCTAACGCTCTCACTATTCCAGGGGTGAATTACCTCTTGGACGGCACGGACACCGATAACGATGGTTGGATTGGTTGGAATACTACTGACTACGCTTTTACCCAGGAAATGATCCCATCCCCTGAACCGTCGAGCCTCGCGCTGCTTGGCTTGGGAGTGCTTTGTCTAGCCATCAAGAAGCGGCGAGTTCAAAAGCAGGCCACCCGGGACCGGCTCCTTCCGTAGCGTCAAAAAATGGCGGCGTGGTAAAAAAGCGAATTCTTATCAGCATCTTTCCGCCCTGTTCAGTCAAACGACGGGCGTGACCTTCCACCAATTCCTAAAAGAAGTCCGGCTGTCCGAAACCAAGAAGTTGCTCCGCGAAGTTTTCTAGCGCCGTCGAATTTATCGTGTGGGTGGCTGATCGTGGGTGGCTGGACGAGGCGACGAAAACCATCGGCCAAGTTTGGCGGCGCAAGAATGCCCGGCGCAATGGTGACGTTCGAAAATGGTTTGGAATTATCCGCTTAGCATGGGTGAATGATGCTCAATGTGTGCGCATTCTTAACGACTGCCGTGAAGTTGATTTTTCACGGCTGCCAGACCGCGCGGAAAAATTGACGCGGGGAACTTATGGAAACCGGGACGGTGATGTTCAAAGTGTTCCCCACGAGTTTGTTGGTGGAAACCGGGGTCCACGCCTTCAAATCCGGCGAACTTTGAAGTACATAAGGCGTGCCGGGTTGGCCGTGCAGCAGGAGCTCCACCTGTCCGGGCGAAACGCCCAATACGGAAAGCGCCGAAGGTCCCGGCGCAAACGTGAAGAGCGTCAGCGACAAAGGTGGAAATACATAGGTGAAGTTGGCGCCGGCGGTTGGAAAGTTCGTCATGGCGATGTCTTGTAGTGACGCCGCGGCATTGTTTTCCGCCGCCTGGTCCTGCGGGATGCCGTAGGATTGAATCGTGGCGTTGGTCCACGGAACAAAATTGGTCAGCACGATTTGCGCATCAAGGTTCGTGACCATGTCTTTGTTGATGACGAGCAGCGTGAGAGCGCCGTTGGTGCGGCGAACGGCATAGGCGCCGGAAGTACACCCTGCCGTTTTGGCCCTTGACCTCCTCGACGAGCATCCTGAACGACCCGGTCGCCGGCACGCGAATACATTCCGGGTCCGCCTTCGCGTCGTTTGGTTTTAACTTCTTCTCAAAACAAATGTCTTCACAATCGAAACCAGTGGCCTTGGCAGGCCGGCTGCCGAGCATTCAATTACTATTATTTCGCCATGGTGTTGGTGTTTTGCCAGCCACCGCCGAGCGCGCGGTAGAGCTGGACGACGGAAAGGAGTTCGTTGAGCCTAGCCTGGGCCAGGTTCAACTCGGCAGTAAACAGCTCCTGTTCATTGTAGAGCACTTCCAGGTAGCTCGTCACCCCGCCATCGTAGCGAATCGTGGCCAGGTCGGCGGCTTCGCGGTTGGCCTGCGTGCGTTGTTCCTGGCGGGCCGCAAATTCACGGGTTCGCTGGCAGGCGATGAGGCTGTCGGACACTTCACCGAAGGCGTTCTGCACTG
The DNA here is from genome assembly GCA_052145735.1 of Limisphaerales bacterium. GTDB lineage: Bacteria > Verrucomicrobiota > Verrucomicrobiia > Limisphaerales > UBA11358 > UBA11358. The sequence goes on along the minus strand of JBKQOA010000118.1, from coordinate 61,503 downwards.
TCTTCCGGTAGGTGGCCAGCGCTTCGTCGTATTGCGCCCGGGTGATTTTCAGGTTGGAGCGCAGGCGGCCTCCCGTGAACAACGGCAGGGTCACAGTGGGGCCGAACTGCCAGCTCCGCGCCGGCTGGGTGAACAGATCCGAAAACGCCACGCTCTGGACACCGTAAAGGCCAGTCAGCGTGAGCTGGGGATAGAACGCCGCTTTGGCTTGGCCAACGTCCGCATTAGCGGCGACCAGTTGTTGCTCCGCCAACCGGATGTCCGGCCGGCGCTCCAGTATGGACGAGGGCAAGCCGGCGGGCACTTCCGGACGGACGACCTGGGTGGTGAATCCCTCTCCGCGCTGAACCGGGCCGGGGTTACGGCCGAGCAGGATGCAGAGCGCGTTTTCCTGCTGCTCGCGCTGGCGCAAGATGTCCACGATGCTGGCCTCGGCACCGTAGACGAGAATTTTTGCCTGGCTCACGTCCTGCATGGCCGCCACGCCGCCCTCCTCGCGCGCGACGGTGAGGACAAGCGAATTGGTCCGGGCCGCATAGGTGCGCTGGGCAATGGCGAGTTCATAGTCCAGTTCCAGGAGGCCGAGGTAAGCCGCGGCCACCTGCGCTACCAGCGTCTGGCGCACGATGCGCTGCGCATCCTGTGACGCGAGGTAACGGGCGCGCGCCGCTTCATTGGCGCGGCGGATCTTGCCCCACAAATCCACTTCATAGCTCGGCGCAAACAAGTAGGCGTCACCATACTTCGCCTCCGGGTTCATCCCGGCAGCCGGGGCTGCCGGACCATTCTGGGAAGCGCGGCTGTACTGGAGATCGCCGCCGGCGTTGATGGTGGGGAAGAACTGCGAACGGGCGACACCCAATGCGCCTTGGGCCTGCAGCACGCGCGCAGCTGCGATCTTGACGTCCCAATTGTTCGTGAGCGCCTCGCTGATGTAGGCCGTCATTTGCAGATCTTGAAACACCTGCCACCAGCCAAGGTCGGCGAGGCTATTTGTGCCGGAAGGCGCGTTGGTATCCGACCCGGCCGTGCGATACGCGTCAGGCGTATCAATGGCCGGCCGCTTGTAATTCGGCCCCACGGCGCAACTGGACAGGAAAAACACCGCTACGCCGAGGGTGCCCACGCCAGCCACCAATGACTTGGAAATGGTTTTCATCAGTGCGCCCCTCCTTTCTCTGCGGGACTGGCGGGTGCGGCTTTCACCGGCTCCGGTTTTTTGCCGCGTTCGATGATCTTTTGCACAAAGACATAACAGACCGGAATGATGAACAAGCCCAGCACCGTGGCGATGGTCATGCCATAGACCACGCCCGTGCCCATCGTGCTGCGCGCGGCGGCGCCGGAACCGGTGGCCAGCATCAGCGGCACGCAGCCGAGAATGAAGGCAAACGAGGTCATGAGAATCGGCCGCAAGCGCAACTTCGAGCCTTGGATGGCTGCATCGAGAATCTCGACACCCTCTTCGCGCTTCATCTTGGCGAATTCAACAATGAGAATCGCGTTCTTGGCTGCCAGGCCGATAAGCATGATGAGGCCGATCTGGGCATAGACGTTTAGGTCGAAGTTCCGGACCAGCATGCCGACCAGTGTGCCGAGAATGACCGTCGGCGTGGCGAGCAATACCGCGAAGGGCAGGCCCCAGCTTTCGTATTGCGCCGCGAGCAGCAGGAACACGAACAGAATCGCCATGCCGAATATGACTGGCGCCTGGCCCTCGGATTTCTTTTCCTGGAGTGTCAGACCGGACCATTCGTAGCCGGTTTCGGGCGGCATGTTTTTCATAACCTCCTCGATGGCCTTGATGGCCTGGCCGGAACTGTAGCCGGGGGCGGGCGCGCCCATGATCTCGGCGGCATTGTAGAGATTGAAGCGCGTGACGAAATTCGGGCCAGACATCTTGCTGATCTTCACCATCGTGTTCAAAGGCACCATTCCGCCGGTATTGTTGCGGACATAGAATTTGCCGATGTCATCCGGCTGGTCCGTGAACTGCGGCTCGGCCTGGAGGAACACCTTGTAGACACGACCAAAGCGAACAAAGTCGTTCACGTAAAGTCCGCTCAAATACGCTTGCAATGTCGCAAAGACATCGTTGACCGGCACGCCAAGCGTCCGGGCCTTTTCGCGATCGAGTTCCACCTTCACCTGCGGCGTGGCTGGGTCGAAGGTCGCGCTCAAACGGCCAATCTCCGGGCGCTTGGCGACCGCCTCGTTAAGCTGTTTCACATAGCCGGCCAGTTGCGCGATGCTGCCCCCGGAACGATCCTGCAACTGCATGGTGAAACCCGCGACGTTGCCATAACCCGGCAACGGCGGCGGGCCAAAGGCGAACGCGCGCGCGCCGGGAATCGCCGCAAACTTTTTAGTCCACTCGCGGGCCATGGCGCTGGCCTGCAACGCGGGACTTTTGCGCTCCTCCCACGGCTCCAACCCCACGAACATGAGCGCGCTGTTGGGGAAATTCAGCATGTTGAGGATGTTCATGCCGGAAATTCCCACCGCCGACCGTACGCCCGGCGTGTTGCCGACGATGGTTTCCACCTGCTTGAGAATTTCGTCCGTTCGTTGCAGCGACGCGCCTTCCGGCAACTGCACGGCGACAAAGAGATAGCCCTTATCCTCTTCGGGAATGAAACCGCCGGGCACGAATTTGCCGATCACCCAGATGCCGGCGAGCACAACCACGAGCATCAGCATGGAGCGGGTTGCCTTGCGGGCGAATCCGCCCACGATGTTGCCATAGTGTTTGATCACCCAATCAAAGGAGCTGTTAAACAGTTTGAAAAACTTCGCAATCGGCCCGCGTCCGGGCGTTGGTTTCTTGAGCAGCAGGGCGCACAGCGCGGGGCTGAGCGTGAGGGCATTGATGACCGAGAAAACCACCGCCACGGCAATGGTGAGGGCGAACTGGCTGTAAAGCTGCCCGGTCACACCGCCCATGAACGCGACCGGAACAAACACGGCGCACAGGACGAGCCCGATGGCCACGACGGGTCCCGACACTTCCTTCATTGCCTGACGGGTGGCTTCCACCGGAGTCATGCCATGCTCCAGGTGATGTTGCACGGCTTCGACGACGACAATGGCGTCATCCACCACGATGCCGATGGCGAGCACCAGTCCGAACATCGTCAGCACGTTGACACTGAAACCCAGCACCGGGAACATGATAAACGCGCCCAGCAGCGAAACCGGGACGGTGCACATCGGGATGATGGTGGCGCGGAAACTTTGCAGAAAGATATAGACCACAAGCAGCACGAGAATGACGGCTTCAAACAGGGTGTGGACGATTTCATTCATGGAAGCTTTGATCGGCAAGGTGGAATCCAGCGCGATGTCGTAATCCATGTCCGGCGGGAACTGCTGCCTGGCGTTTTCAAGAATTTTTCTCACGTTGGCCGCCGTATCGAGCGCGTTCGCACCGGGCGCGAGATAAACGCCGATGGCACCGGCGGGCGATTTGTTCAGCCGCGCGCGTAGATCGTAAGTCTGCGCGCCAAGATCCACGCGGCCGACATCCTTGATCTTCACCTGCGAACCGTCGGGATTCGAGCGGATGATGATTTCCGCAAACTCCTTCGGGTCTTTCAACAGACCTTGAGCGCGCACATTGAACTGCATTTCCTGGCCGGGTGGCGCCGGCTCAGCCCCGATGCGGCCGGCAGGAGCCTGGGCGTTCTGCTCTTTGATGGCGTTCTGAATGTCCTGTGGCGTAATTCCCAGCGACGCAAGTTTGTCGGGTCGCAGCCAGATACGCATAGTGTAGTCCTGCGCGGTGAAATTCTTCACGTCGCCCACGCCTTTTACGCGTTTGATCGAGTCCACGAGATTGATGTCGCAGTAATTGCCGAGGAAAATGGCGTCGTAGGTTCCCTTGGGCGATGACAACGCAACAACCATCAGAATGTCGGGGCTGGAGCGATTGACGACGACGCCTTCCTTTTTGACGGCTTCCGGCAACTGCGCATCGGCCTGGCCCACGCGGTTTTGTGTATTGACCTGCATGATGTCAACATCCGTGCCCACGTCGAAATAAGCGTTCAACGTCAGCTTGCCGTCATTCGCACTGTAGGACTGGAGATACAGGAGCTTGTCCACGCCGTTCACCTTGGACTCGATGGGTGTGGCAACGGATTCCATGACCGCCTCTGCGGCGGCACCGCGATAGGTCGTGGTGACCTGGATCATCGTCGGACTGACCGGCGGATATTCTGAAATAGGCAGACGCTTCAGCGAAGCCAAGCCAACGATCACCGTCAGGATGGCGATGACCATCGCGACGATGGGGCGGCGTATAAAAAAATCAGCCATAACAATTATTGCTTGGCTGGTTTGGTTTCGGCTTCCCGGTCGGCCTCGACTTGGGCGGCTGCCTGCGCCAGCTTCATTTCTTCAGCGGTCATGGGCCTGACCAAAGCGCCTTCACGGACTTTCTGCAATCCTTCGACGACGATGCGGTCGCCGGGCTTGAGGCCTTCCAGGATGAGAAGATTATCCTCAATCTGCCGGCCCACTGTGACCGGGCGCTGCGCAGCCTTGTTGTCCGGGCCGATGACCCACACAAAGTTTTTGCCCTGCAATTCCGCCACCGCGCGCTGTGGCACAAGGATGCTGTCGGCCCGCACACCCAGGTCGGCGATCACGCGAGCGAACATTCCGGGACGGAGCGATCGGGTAGGGTTCGCAAATTCAGCGCGCACGCGCAAGGTGCCGGTCTTCGTATCCACGGCGCGGTCTATGAAAATAATTTTCCCCTTTTCCGGGTGTGTCGAACCGTCCGCCACAATCAAACTGACGGGAATATCCTGTATGCGTCTGCCCGAGCGTTGCGTTTCCGCCGTCGCGCGGAGGTAATCCACTTCACTGACGTTGCAGTAGAACCAGATCGGGTCGAGTTCGGAAATGGTGGCAAGCAGCGTCGGTTCTGATTTGCCCACCAGTGCGCCGATGGGAACCTCCGAGGCGCCGATCAATCCGCTGATGGGCGCGCTCATGTCGCAATAGCTCACATCCAGTGTGGCCGATTGCACCTGAGCTTCGGCCGAAACCACGCTGGCCTTCCCCACGTCCACGGATGCGACAGCATTGTCGAGATCCTGTTGCGGCACGGCGTGTTTCTCCGCCAGCGGCATCAGGCGGGCGACGTCTTTCTGATATTTGTTCAGGGCGGCTTTGGCCTCGGCCAGCACTCCGTTAGCGGCGGCGAGTTTTTCCTGATACGGCTGGTCATCGAGTTTGAAGAGCGGGTCGCCCGCCTTCACTTCCGTGCCATCGGTAAAGATGATTTTAGCCACGAATCCCTCGACGCGCGCCCGCACTTCGACACTTTGCGGCGAATCCAGCTGGCCGATGAACTCGGCGGAAGCGGGCGCGTTGACGGCGGCAATTTCCGCCACCAGCACGACCGGAGGCGGCGGAGCAGCGGGCACCTGTTTTTTGCAGGAGGTGGTTATGAGCGTTAAGCCGGCGGCGAGCAACGCCAGCAGGGCCGGGGTCACGCGCCCGCACGATGCCAGCGAATGCTGTCCGGCAGGGTCAGGTTGTGGCTTTGATTTCATAAGCTGGGATGCCGGTGCGGCGTGGAATCGGGATGGGTTGTCATGTTTTCAATGGACCTTTGGTGAAACTGAACGCCGCGGAATTGGAATCCGTTTCATTGCTCTGGTGGTTCGGGTTTGGTTTCTGTGGGCTGGAACGGGGCTGGCGGCTCCTGCCAGACGGGTGACGATTTCCAGTTGAACTGGATTGCCAACAGACGGAAGACGAAGGTTGTCCCGATAGCAATCCCCGCGGCACTTGTCGCCACCATCTTCCATTGCACGGCGAGCAAGGCAAACAGCACGCAACCCGCGAATGCGGCCAGGACATAAAACTGACCTGGTTTGAACAGCAACGGTTCGTCGCGCACCAAAACGTCGCGCAGCAAGCCGCCGCCCGAGGCGTTGATGATGCCCACCAGGATTGCCGTCCCCTCGGTCAGTCCCGCGTTCAGGGATTTTTGCACCCCCACCACCGCGTAGGCGCCCAAACCAAGCGCATCGAGCCAGGCGATGACTTTGTTGAAACGGATGATATGCCCCCGAAACAGGACCGATGCCAAACACGCCAAACCAACCATCTGGATGTAACCCGTGTGGGTGGTCACCGCTGGGGGCCCCTGCTGGATGAAGATTCCGTCGCGAATCAATCCGCCACCGACGGCGGTTACAAAGACCAGTGCGAACAGACCAATCACATCGTAGCCGCGCTTTAGCGCCGCCAGCCCTCCGGTGAGCCCAAACAGAAACGTGGCGGCCAGGTCGATTTCGACGGGTAATGTGAATTGACCTGTAAGCATGGCGCAAATTTGAATTGAGATTCGAGTCTAACGGTCACGGGGTGCAGATCAAGCTTTGAGGGGCCAAGGGGGCGTGCGCATCCGGCACACGCCCCCCCCTGGCGATATTCCTTTGTCAGAATAGCGAGTAAACCAAGCCGGTCTGAACCCGCCAGACGTCCCCGTGCTCACCGCTGTTCTGTTTATTGTAACCGTACAGGCATTCCATGCCGATGCTCAGGCGCTTGCGCAACTGCCACATCAGGTTGGCGCTGCTATAGTAGGTTTCGTGGTAGGCAATCGAATCCTGCTGCTGTTCGTTCTGCAGATTCACATAGCCGAATGTTGCGGTGGAACGGAATTTTTCCGACCACTGATGGGTATAACCGGCCATGGGGGCAACGTATTGCAGCGCCCGCAACTCGCCGGCGTTATTGTACGCGGCGTCACCGCCGTTGAATTGGAGAGCCCCATTATTCGCCGAGTAGGTGAAGTTGTCGTTGCAGAAGTGGAAGATGCCCTGCCCATAGGTGAACTGCGCCTGGACCGAGTCATGCTCGAACACGTTGAGGCTGGTGGACAGGTTCAGACCCCAGCCAAATACGTTCTGCTCGCCGAGGGTCGGGCTGTTGGCTCCCACATCACGGAAGATCATGGCATACTGCACATGTCCCCGCTTGGCATCCTCCCACCGGATGTTGAACCCGCCATCGGGCAGATGATTCACCGACGTGGCGTCCGCGCCTATGCCCACGTTATCCACTTCCGATGAGGGTTGCTCCACACCGAAGTTCAACTGCCATTGGCCGTTCAGCGGCACCATGTAGCGCACCGTGGCCTGTCGCGCGAAGATCATCGAGTTCGGACCCTCGAAATCCACCGTGTCCGGCCAAACGTCCGGGTCTTCAAAGATGCTGTAGGTAAACCCGGCGGTGACGTTGTAGAATTGCCCGTACAATTGCTTGAGGCGGTACGCCATGCCGCTGCCGCTCCCGAAGAAGTCGTTGTTGTAATAGAAGCGGACGTTGCCCGGCATGTTCGGCGCCCGCACATCCAGACTCAACGATGAACCCTTGGCCGTCATGTTAAACTGCTCACCGCCGCCGTATCCCGGAGTATTTTTCATCGGGATGGTCGCGGTGACAAACCGGTCCGCATTGCCGGAATTCTGGTTGTCCTCCATCATGTCCACGCGCGGCTTGGCGTTGAACTTGATCAGCGCATCCGTGTTGGGAACGGGAATGAAGCCCCGATACTGGGGGTCGAGCGTGAGGTCATTCAGCCGGGGGGCCGCCTCCTGCATATCGTTCATGTTGTCACGGTCAGGTACCGGGTTGGCGTGCCCGGCGATGGGTTTCGGCGGAGTCGTAAAGGTGACCTCGCCGGCGGCATTGGTGCCCGTCGCGGCCGCCGCGCCTTTCTCCGCTTCCAGTTCATTGATTTTATTTTGCATCTCCTCCATGTTCTTTTGCATCGTTTGCATGGTGGATTTGAGTTGGTCGAGGTCGGTTGACTGGGCCGGTGCCGTGATGATGCCAGCGGCAATCAACGCAATGATCGTGGAATAGGATTTCATCGTTGTCGTTTTCATAAATAATTCCCAGGTGGAAGTTTTACGGGTTGCTTTACGTATTATTTGAGCGAGCCAAACAGGTCCAGGTCGAGTTGCTTGACGATGTAATCAATGGCTTCGGAGGCGCGGACGCTGTTGCCGGCGTCGTTCACCGGAGGTGAAAAACCAACAATCGCCATTTTGCCCGGCACGACGGCGAAAATGCCGCCGCCGACACCGGTCTTGGCTGGCAATCCGGCATTGTAGGCCCAGGCTCCCGACTCATCGTAAAAACCCGCCATCATCATCACCGCGAGAGCGCGCGGGACATACTTTGATTCGAGACAACGTTCTTTGGTGATGGGATTGACACCGCCGTTGGCAAGCGTAGCGCCCATAACGGCCAGCTCTTTGGCAGTTACGCCGATGGAGCATTGCTTGGTATAGACATCCGTCGCTTCGGGTGGGTCGCAGAAGAGGTTTTCGTTATTGAAGAGGATCCAAGCGATGCCGCGGTTGCGGAAATTGCTGTCGGATTCGGATTTGTAAACCTCGTCAATCAGTTTGAGTTGCTCGCCGGCAAACTTGCTCTGGTAGGCGAGAATCTTGTCCCAGCGTTCCGCCGCACTGCTGGCCTTGACCAAACTGACGGAGGCCATCGCCCCAGCATTGACCAAGGGATTGACCGCCTTGTTGTTGTGCATACCGAGGGCCACCACGGAATTGAATGGCATTCCGGTCGGCTCCACCCCGATTTTCTTGAAGACGGCATCGTCGCCTGATTCCTCCATGACCTGGCACATCGTGAATACCTTCGAGCAGGACTGGATGGAGAAGGCGTAGTCAATGTCGCCCGCGCTGAACACCTGACCGTCAGCGGTGACGATAACGACGGCAAACAGATTGGACGGAACGCTGGCCAGGTACGGAATATAGTCCGCATTCTTGCCGGTGGTGTCGCCTTTGAATTTGTCATAAGCCTCGTTCACCACGCGTTGCAAGTCGCTGGCGGCTGGCGCCGGGGCCGGGGCGGATTGAAGGGTAATCGGTTGCATCGCGGCCGGTGGGGCCGCGGCTTCCTTGGTGGCGGGAACCTGCGCGCAACCCGTGAACGCGAACAGTGAAACGGCCAGCACGACCGCGCTCAGATAGCGGAGGTGGGGTTGGGTAATGGTTGTCTTCATAACGTTGATTTTTATAGTTGGTAATTGATGTGGTCAGTCATCGGTTTCTGGTGTCAACGGCTTAATACTCCATGAAATATTGCTGCAGTTTTTTGGTGTCGTTAGTTTGCATGAGACCCAGCATCAGGAGAATGCGGGCCTTCTGCGGATTCAATTCCATCGAGGTGATGAAACCCAGTTTGTCGTCGTCCACTTCGACGTTGCGCACGACCAGGCCACTGCCGGTGCGCGTGGCGCGCACCACCACGACGCCCTTTTTGGCGGCTTCGGAGAGCGCGGCGATCACTGCATCGGTGCTGTTGCCGTCGCCCACGCCGGCGAGCACAATCCCCTTGACGCCGTCTTTGACGAGGAAGTTCACGATCTCCGGACCAACGTTGGCATAGGAATAAACAATCTCCACGCGCGGCAGGTCGTTCGTACCCTTGCCGCTCACGGAGAATTCACTCTTCGTGGTGTGCCGGGTGGTGTCTTTCGAAAAGAAATGCACGGTACCCACGTTCATCACGCCGGCGCGGCCGCGGTTCGGTGACTGGAAGGTGTTGAGCGACGTGCTGTTCATCTTCTGCACTTCGTGGGCGTAATGGATTTCGTCGTTGATCACGACGAGCGGGCCGAGGCCGCGGGCTTCGGGATTTGCGGCCAGCGCCACGGCATTGTAAAGGTTCGCAGGACCGTCAGCGCTGGTGGCCGTGGCGGGGCGCATGGAACCTACGAGCACCACCGGCTTGTCACTCTTGACCACCAGGCTGAGGAAATAGGCGGTCTCTTCCATGGTGTCGGTACCGTGGGTGATGACGACGCCGTCGGTGTCCTTGTCCGCGAGAGCTTCGTTGACGCGTTTGGCCAGCTTGAGCCAGACCTCGTGGTTCATCGTCTGGCTGCCGATGTTGGCCACCTGCTCGCCGCTCAGGTCGGCGAGATCACCCAGATGAGGGACGGCTTTGATGAGGTCGTCCACCGAAAAGCTGCCGGATTTGTAGCCGACTTCGGTCGAACTGGTCTGGGCGCCGGCGATGGTGCCGCCGGTGGCGAGGATTTTGATTTTGGGTTTGGCCTGGGCGGCGCTGGAAAACATCAATGCCATCACCATCGCAAGGCAGAACAGGTATCGGGTCGTTTTCATATTCATTCTATCGGTTTTTGGTTTGCAGTTTGTTTTGTTAATTTCGTTTACGATTGCGTCAGTTGCTTTTTAAGCGTTTTTCGTTTTCTCCGCGGCCTTCCATTCGGCCACGTAGGCTTGCGCTGTTTCCCGGAGGTACTGGCCGATTTTCGGGTAGGTGTCCTCGGCCAGGTTGGCGAGCGAGACGCGGACGGACCATTCCGGCCCACCGAAGCCGCCACCGGGCATGAGCACGATGCCGCTATGTTCAGCCAGCCGGAAGAGCACATCGGTGCATTCGTAGTTCTTCCGCAAAAACTTTGCGAAATCCGGCCCGTAGGTCTTCTCGGCCCACACCATCAGATCCAGCTCGACGTAATAGAAGGCCCGGGTGTTGTCCTCCGGCAAGGTCTGCCCAAGCCCGTCGAACAGCGCATGCCACCGGCGGCGGCAGATGAGCTGGCAGAGGTTCTTGTAGCTGTCCGCCTTGTCGAGCAGCGTGAAGGACGAGAACAGCATCATCTGGATCTGCGACGGCAGCGACAGGCCGGCCGTGTGGTTCAGCGCCACCATCCGGCTGTCCGCCACCATGCGGTCAATGAACTTTACCTTTTCCGGTTCCAGCGTGATGGGACTGTAACGGTGGTTCAACCTGGCGCGCACCTTGGCGGGCAGCTTCGCGATCATCTTGTCGAAGATGTTGTTCTGGTGAACGGCCACGACGCCCAGACGCCAGCCAGTGCAGCCGAAGTGCTTCGAGTAGGAATAGACGCAGATCGTGTTCTGCGGCAGTTCGGCCATCGCCGAGCGGAAGCCGGGCACGAACGTGCCATACACGTCGTCGGTGATGATGATGAGGTCGGGCCGCTTGTTCTTCACCAGGTTCACCAGCCGCCGCATCGACTTGCCGCTCACGGCCACGGAAGGCGGGTTGCTGGGATTCACGAGGAAGAACGCCTTGATGCGCTTGTCCTTCAGCTTGTCGATCTCCGCATCCGAGTACTGCCACGTGTGGGTGCCGTCCTTCCGGCATTCCACCGCCGCATCGATGTTGACTACCTTGAAGGCAAAGCGGTCCATGTGGGCGATCTCGATGTACGGCGTGAACGTCGGCACCGCCAGTGCGATGGTGTCGCCGCGATGGATCAGCTCGTTCTGCATCAGCGTGTCAAAGATGTAACACATCGCCGCGGTGCCGCCTTCGACGGCAAAGATGTCAAATTTGCCGGCCGGCGGGTGGTTGTCGCACATCTCCCGGGTGAGGAATTCATGCACGATGCGTTCGCAGCAGCGCAGCATCCGGCCGGGCACGGGATACAGGTCGCCGATGATGCCCTGGGCGAGTTCGTAAGCGAAAGCTTCCGGATCGAACTTGAGTTTGTTGACGCCCCAGTTCCAGGTATCGCGGAGCAGTTTGATGCCAGGCGCCTTGGAGTTTGCCTTCAGGAAGGTTTCAAACCGCTGGGCCAGGCCGGGAGTCCGGGCAATCTGGCGGCCCACGTCGGGCACTATGATGCCACGTCGGGATTCCTCGAGGCCGAAGCGGAGGAGCGTCCCGAAGGCATCGCGCGGCGTGGTGCAGATCCAGTTCGGGTTGCCGCGGCCGGCGTCGAGGAACTGGGCCACATCATCGCGTTCGGCGACCTTGGCGAGTTTGATTAGTTCATCCTTCAGTTCGAACGGGCTGAGTTTGAGCAGCGCCTTTTGGTGGGCGCGGGTGGTGGTGGATTGTTTAGGCATAATTTTTTTGTGGTTATTGTTCATCTCGTAAAAGCGACAATTACCGGTCCCCATACCGCCAGCAGTACGTTGGAGATCGCGTAGGTCACGGTGAATCCGAGCACGGGAGTCATGCTTTCGGTTTCCTCGTTCACCGCACTCAAGGCCGCCGCGACCGTTTGTCCGCCGCAGAGCGCGCCGAGCAGGACAACCGGATGCAGCTTCAGCACCCAGCGTCCAAAATAAAGCGCCACGACGAGCGGAACTACTGTCACCACGGCGCCGACGATCAGCAACATGACTCCCTGTTCATGAATTGCGGCCAGGGCCTTCGGTCCTGCCGAAAGTCCGATCACCGCCGCAAACGCACTCAAGCCGAACTCGGAAAGAATCCATTGCGCCGCCTGCGGCATCGCGCCGAAAATTGGATAGCGCGTGTGCAGCCACCCAAAGCACAAGCCCGACACCAACACCCCGCCTCCGACTCCCAGCGTGACCGGGATGCCGCCCAGCTTGATGGAAATAAGACCGACCAAAGTGCCCACGACGATGGCGAGGGCGTGATATGCCAGATCGCTCTTTCCGCCGGGAGCCTCAATGTGGCCCACCGCCGCCGCGACCCGCTGCAGGGTTTCCGGGCGGCCGGCGAGTTCAACCACGTCGCCCCAGCGCACTTGAGTGTTGGGGAGAATTGGCAGGGGTAGTCCCTGGCGCTTGATGCTGGGCACATAAACGCCTTGCAAATCCGTTTCGTTAAAACTCTCCCGAATCTGCTCAATCGTTTTGCCGGCGATTTTCTTGTTGGTGACCACCACGGTGGCCACTTCCAGCGCGAACGACAGCGCTTCCTTGCTCTCCACTTCGGCGCCGATCAATTCTCCGGCGTCCAGAACCGCCTGTAGTTTTCCCGCGAGGCCGATGATGTCTCCCGCTTGCAAGATGGTGTCCGGCGTGGATTCAACATCCGTTTCACCCCGTAGAATTTTTTCGATGGAGGCGCGGCCAAACTGTTTCGTCAGTTCCGCCACTGTCTTGCCGGCCGCCATGTTCGCCTCCACCTCGAAGGCGCGCGCCACCACCGGCACATAAGGCGTGATGTAACCGGGACGCGACACCTGTCCGCCCTTGGACAATTCCACTTCCAGCTCCCGTGCCGCCTGCTTCACGTTCACGCCCAGCAAACGCGGTGCGAGGCTGCGCACAAATATAATGACGCCGATGGTGCCGAACACATAGGTGATGGCAAACCCGACGGCCATCTGGCTGTTCAATTGCGCTACTTGTTCCGGGGCCAAACCCAGCCGGGTGAGCGCGTCGCCGGCGGTACCCATCATCGCCGTGGCCGTGAGCGCGCCGGCGCCGATCCCGGCGGCATAGCCTTTGCCGAAGCCGCAGACCCGCGCAAAGATGAGGATGACGATCAACGCGGTAACGCATTGCACCACCGACGAGAGCACCAGCTTGAATGACGAACGGTTCAGGCCGCCGAAAAACTCCGGTCCACTTTTGAAACCGACGGAATAGATGAACAGCGCGAAACACACGGCTTTGAGTGAGTCTGGCAGCGCGATGTCCAACTGTCCGATTACGAGCGCCATTATCAACGACCCCGCCACGCCGCCCAGGCTGAACCCTTTGACCCTCACCCTGCCAAGGGCGTGACCCAGGAACAGCGCAGCAAAGAGCGCGATCTCCGGGTCGGACTTCAAGATTTGGTTGAGCGTATCCATGAGGGAAGGATTCAACGACCGTTACCGGGTCTTCTTTTTCTTCAGCACCTCCGGTTTGAGCAGCTTCAAACCGGTCGCGGCGTGGTAACCGTGGATTTCCTTCACGTCGAGCTTGCGCATGAAGGTGATGATCTCGGGCGTGATCACCTGGCCCGGAGCCATGATCGGGAAGCCGGGCGGATAGGGGATGACGAAGTTGGCGGACACGGCGTCGCCGCGCTTCACGCGCGCGTCCAGCTCCTTGCTGTCCAAAGTCAGGTGTTCGCAATTGGCTTCGTCGTAGGCCAGGAAGAACGGTGTGCGCATGTCGCCCTCGTTGGTTTTCGACTTCGGGTTCTCGCGAAACACGTCGTGGAAGCGACTGAAGTTCGGCAGCTCGGGCAGGTCGTGACATAGACTTTTCACGCGGGCGTCAAACGCAGCCTTCTCCTGAGGATCCTTGGCCAGCCGCCGGTCGAGCTCGCGCGCGATGTCCGTGAGCACCTTGATCAGATAGGCGATGTCACTCCGCGTGTTGTTGATGTTCGACTGGAGCAGGATGCTGTTGCGCGAAGTCTTGTTAAGCTGGATGTCGAATTTGTCCGCGAGCAGGGTCTTGAACGCTGTGCCGTCGAATCCCGCGGTGCCGCAAAGCAGTGTAATGCGCGTCGGGTCGAGGGCGAACTCATCCGTTTCCCAGGCGTCATGTATGGTTTTCCAGGTCACACCGGGTGCATGGAAGTCTTCAAAGCCGCTGGCGCGATGTTCCTTTGGCACCATTTCCGCGTTCGTGGCGATGTGAAAATATTTCGAGATGATTGGATGACTGTTGACTTCGCGGCGCAGCATCAGCGCGAGTTCAATGGAGCGCACCACCAGCTCGTAACCCTCCAATTCGGCCTGGCGGCGGGCGATGTCGAGCGAAGCGATGATTTGGAGGTTGGGCGAGGTGCTGGTGTGGGTGAAGAACGCCTCCTCGAACGTCGCTTCGGTGCTCTCCCAGCAATCGTCGTTGACCATGATGTAGGAACCCTGCCGGAAACAGGAAAGCGACTTGTGTGTCGAGGTCGTGGCATAGACGCGCAGCTTGACGGCGTCGGGATCGGGCAGCAGATGCGTGTCGAGCATCTTGGGATTCTTGGGATCCAGCTTGCCATGTTTCTTCTTGAAGGCTTCATACTCCGCGCGGTAGGCGGGACTGGCGTAACGTTCGCGCAGTGCCTCGCACGCGCCCATGGCCGAGCGGCGGCGGTGGAACGGGGAGAAACGCGAGTAGGCATACCAGGCCTCATCCCACAGGAAAACAATGTCGGACTTGATAGCCAGCACCTCCTCCATGAAACGCGGCACATTGTAGATGTGGCCGTCAAACGTGCAGTTGGTAAGCAGCAGCATCCGCACACGGTCAAGTTTCCCTTCCGCCTTGAGATTGAGCAGTGTCTGTTTGATCGTGCGGAGCGGCACCCCGCCATACATCGAATACTGCATCAGCGGATACGCCTCGACATAGAGCGGCTGGCCGCCGCAGAGCACGAGGCCGTAGTGGTGAGACTTATGGCAGTTACGGTCCACGAGCACGATGTCGCCGGGGCGCACAATCGCCTGCACCGCGATCTTGTTCGAGGTCGAGGTGCCGTTGGTTGCAAAGAACAGTTTCTGTGCCCCAAACGCACGCGCAGCCTTCTCCTGCGCAACCTTGATGTTGCCGGTGGGTTCCAGCAGCGAATCCAGCCCGCCGGTGGTGGCCGAGGACTCGGCGAGGAAGATATTTGCGCCGTAGAAATACCCGAAGTCGCGGATCCAATGCGATTTGAAGACCGACTTCCCGCGCGCGATCGGCAAGGCATGAAACGTGCCCATGGGTTTGCGCGCGTAGTTTTTCAGGTTGTTGAAAAACGGCGTGTCGTAGCGCTCGTTGACGCCCTCGAACAATGCGAGGTGCAGTTCCATCAGGTCCTCAATGCCGTAAAAAATGCGGCGGATGTTTTTTGAGTCGAGCTGGCTGGCAAGTTTTTCAATGTCGCGGTCCACCACCAGGTAAACATCCAGCTCCGGACGGAATGCACGGATGGTCTTGGCGAGGGTTACGCCGTAGTCCTGCGGCGCGAGCTCGGCGGCATTTAGCTTGAAATGTTGTTGCAGATGTTCGCGGAGGTTCGGCGCGTGGAGACGCGTCTGAAAGCGGAAGTTGTCCTGGATGACGATCGCCTGGATATTCGGGTTCAACACTGCGCCCAGCAAGGCATCCTCGAAGCTCGTAGCCACCACGAGTTCATAGACGAATGGATCCTCAGGCCGGCGGAGTTTGCGCATCTCGTTTCGGACCTGGCGGAATTTTTCCGGTGTGCCGTCATCACTGACCACCAGCACTTCGAAGTAGGGCTTGGTGATATCTTCGCCCTCGAAATAATCCTTCAGGATTCTTTCGCCCGATTCGCCCTCGGCCTCTTCCCCCGCCTGCCAGACGCTGGTGCTCCGGCGATAGGTGCCGTTGAGCAGCGCCTTGCTGATGCGTGTGGCCAGCTGGGCGAAGCCGGCGGCATTGCCGCGTTCCTTCAAATCCTTGAGCGCGGCCATCAAGACATCGCCCGGGTAGGCATGAAGGGATTCCATGGGTTCGAAGGCGGCCAGCAATTGCTCGATTTGCGCCCACGCCTCGGGCGAGAGTTTGCCGGCTTGCGCCGTGACGGCGAGCCCTTCGGCGGCGTGGCCAAGTTCGCACCAGCCATCGAATCGCGCTTCGGACGCGCTGAACATGCCGTGTTTCAAGCCGGACGCCGGCACTGGAATTTGGGTTTTGGCAGGCATAGATTTTATGGGTTATTTTGTTTTCGGTTGAAGGTCATTTCATCAGCAGCACAATGATCACGCCCCAGGTGATGAGCAGCACGTTGCCCACGGCGTAGGTGATGGTGTAGCCCAGCGCCGGCACCTTGCTCTGCGCTTCGTCCTGAATGGCGCCCAGCGCCGCGGTCGTCGTGCGCGCGCCGGCGCAGCAGCCGAGCACGATGCCCGGATGCATCTTGAAAAGGTATTTGCCGGTGAAAATGCCGACGACAAACGGCAGGGTGGTGACAAACACCCCCCACAGGAACAGGCTCAGTCCGGCTTCCTTCAGGCCCGCCACGAAACTCGGCCCGGTGGTGATGCCGACCACCGCGATGAAGGCGGTCAGGCCAATGTTGTTGAACACCCAAAGCGCGGGCGCCGGTATGCGCCCAAAGGTTGGGTTCACCGCGCGCAGATAACCGCACACCAGTCCTGCCATCAGCGAACCACCGCTGGTGCTCAGGCTGAGCGGCACGTTGCCAAAGTGGATGGTAATGGCGCCAATCAGCGCGCCAATCACAATGCCCAACCCCATGAACACCACATCGGTTTTCTCGGTCGCCCGATCGGCATAACCCACTTCCTTGGCCACGCGTTCCACGTCCTTGACGGAACCAACGATCTGCAGCACATCGCCGCGATCCACCTTCGAGTCGGCAGTGAAAGGCATTTCCTGGCCGGCGCGGATCAGCTTGCGCAAGAAAACGCCTCTCGCCCCTTTGCCGGCCTCGCTTTCGCCAAGTTCCTTCAAGGTCATGCCCGCAATCGTTTTGCTGGTGACGACCACGTCGAGAATCTGAATGGGGACGTCGAACAGTTCCCGGTCAGCCACTTCGTGACCGATGTCGGATTCATGTTTCAACAGCAGGTCACGCGGCCCGGCCAGCCCGAGGACATCACCGGACTGGATTTTCGTGTCCGGACCCGCTTCCACGATTTTCGAATTCTGCCGCAGGCGGGCGACAAACACGCGTGGTATGGTGAATTGCGCCTCAAAGTCGCGAACGGTTTTCCCCGCCCATTTTGAATTCGAGTCCACCTCGTAGGCGCGCGTCGTAAGCCGGCGGTAAGCCGAGAGTTGAGACTCTTCGCTCATTGCGCCGCCCATCTTCGCTTCATATTCGGCGCATTCCTTGGCGAGATTCACCCGCAGGAGTTTCGGGCCGATGGATGAGAGGAACCACGCCGATCCGGCGGTGCCGAACAGGTAGGTGACCGCATAAGCCACCGGCATGGCATCCACCATCGCCTTGTGTTGCTCGGGGGTGAGGCCGATCTGGCCCATGGTATCCGAGGCCACACCGAGCACGGCTGAAATCGTGCAGGCGCCCGAGAGCAGGCCGGCGGCCTGGCCAATGGTGTAACCGGCTAGTTTGGCCGCGACGAAGGTAGCGAGCAGGCAGGAAACGCACATGATGATCGCGAAGAAAACCTGCGGCAGCCCGTCGCTTTTCAACCCGCGAAAGAATTGCGGGCCGACGCTGTAACCGACTGCAAAGAGGAACATCAGAAAGAACACCGACTTCACATTGGGTGAAATCGTGATGTTCAACTGGCCGATCAAGACGCCGGCGAGCAGCACCCCGGTCACATTGCCGAGGCTGAATTTTCCAAACTTGACGCCGCCGACGAAAAAACCGAGGGCCAGTGCTAGAAAAATGGCGATTTCAGGATAACTCCTCAACGTTTCAAACAGCCAGGTCATGAAGGGCCAGGTCATAATGATTATGGGGTTGAATTGTGTGATTCAATTTTCATTGCTGGAGTGATTTTTGAATCATGTTAATTTCGAGGTTTGCCGGTTATAAGGTGCGGCGATATGAATTGTCCCCCGGCAAGGACCGCATCCACGGCCGGCAACAGTTCCGTGCCGATCTCCCGTTTGAGCACAAAACCGTCCGCTCCGGCCGCCATCACCGACCGGCAGATATTCGGTTCGTCATGGACGCTTAACAAAATCAGTTTCAGCTCCGGACAAGCGGTTCGGAGCCGTTTCAGCCATTCGAGGTTGTCTCCCTGCGCCATCGAAAGGTCCACCACCGCCACGGTGGGCTGAATTCGTTTCGCGCTCTCGATCAAGGAGGCTTCATCCGCCACCATGACCACCGCATCGAATGTCGTTTCCAACATCCCGCGCACGCCCTCCATCAGACCTTGATGCCGGTCGGCCAGAACCACACATCTGACATTTCTTGGTTTCATGATTGGTTGGTCTCAAGTTATGACGGTGGCGCGTCTTGGGGTTGACCGCTTTTATCTTGGGTAATAATCCGGGCTCCTTTGATGGTTCCAAAGGGAAGGGCTGCCGCCGGGACCGAGGCGGCTTCGACATATTTGACACTGGACCAAGGAACAATGATAAGCTGCTGTTCCGTCTGGATGACCAGCTTGTCGGACTCCAAAATCCGCTTGGCTGCTTCAATCACCGCCCCAACGGAGTTTTTGATCTGGACGGGAAACGACACTTCCATTTTTGTGCCGTTATTGAAATAAATGATCAGTTGTTTTTCGTCGTTCATCTGGCTTTTGAATTGTGTTTGGTTCCCATGCCTGCCATCCAAGCGCGCTTATGGTTCGTGTGGGCAATAATGCCGGAGAGCTGAAATGCTGTGACCTCGTAAAATTACGGGGTTCGGTGATGAAAAATTACCAGTAGGAATGGTGGAAACGAGGCTGACGGGCACTTTACCCGCAAGTAATTCAACTGCCTTTGCGCCGCCGCGCCAGCCAGTTATGCAGCCCGCACGACGAAACTTGCATTCAGTTTTGCGCCAGGATTGCCGGCAGCCGCATTCCCAAGCATCGACGCCGTCCGCTCATCGCGCCGTTTTCGATGAATGTTTCCTGGCCAGGAACGGTCCTTAATTGAAGTTCAGCGGATCAAACCGTCGGTGCGGAGGGCTGTCACCAGCTTGGTCACCAGCGGCCCGATCACCGCTATCCGGTCCGTGTCTTCATCCACCACGGTTTTCGTCTGAGCGGACCAGATTTTCTTTTCCGACTGCAAATCGTAGAGGCTGGTTTCAAGATAGACGTCCAGCTTCAGGCTCCTTTGCATGCCGCCCGGTCCGGAAACATAGACCGCAACGTAGTCGAAACATCCCATTTTTCCAGAATCCGTCGTCACGGTCGTTCGCGTGGCCGGGACTAATGCAGACCGATGAACCGAGTCCACCAGCCGCACAACGAGGACGGAATCCGCGCCCAACGTGCGCACCTTCGCCACTGCCGCCTGCTTGTCGGCCTTGATTTCCGGCAACGTCAGGAAATCCATCGTCTTGAACGCCGGCTGGCCTTGCTGCTGAAGTTGCGCGACAAATTGCCCCTCGAACATCGGACGGTAGTCGCTCAAATCATCTACTGCCAGCACGGCGATTTTGCGAACTGGCCCGCCACGGTAATCCGGCGATTTCCAGGTCGACTCGAGGGAAGTCGCCGCGCACGAACAAAGCAGCGTTGCCAGCGTGACAACGGAAACATGTCGTAGTCTTACATTCATAATCGTTTGGAGGTTATTCAAATGATGGATTCGTAACTGTGCCAGGTCAATCACCGGGGGAAATATCGAGGGTTTCCCAACTGCGCATGGCGGCCGCCTCGGCGACGGCGCAAATGACTGCATTCAAGCCGGAGCAATCCCCGCCGCCAGTGACGATTCTGATTTTTTTGCTCACAATGGGAGATGAAGGTTTCCTCGAACGGAACGCGAACAAAACTATCTTTTCTCAGTTGGCTAAGTCAGTCGTCAGTAGCGGTCGGGGACATGTAATCCGCGCGCAGCGAGCATGGAACTGAGTCGGCCGGGATCATCGGTAATGATGCCGTCAACGCCCCAGTCGATCATCCTTGCCGTCAACGCTGAATCAAAGGTGGTCCCCAGTTTCTCGGGCCAGCTCCAGACCACCACCTTGAGGCCCAGGCGGTGGGCTTCATCCAGCGACTCCTTGGTGAGCTCGGCGTCTTCCGGGTCCCAAGCGTATCCGCCCAAGCTTTTGACCATCGCCGGAATGGAGCCACCGTAATCGCTTACGAGCTTGCCCCCCGTCCAAAGGCCGGCGTTATTCGGGTCCGAAGCGAAGAAGCTGTCCGCGCCCCCGTGTTCGTTGTCTCGCGACGTGAGGTAGGCGGTCTTGACACGCTTGTCGAGCTTCTGGAGTTCGTAGAGGCACCTGTAATCGAAGGCATGCACCTCGACCCGGTCGATGACACCTTCCTCATTGAGCACCTTGTACACGGCCGCGGCGAAGGCCCCAGGTGGCGGGCTGTATTCGGGATGCGACGGGTCGGTCTTCATCTCGATTTGGTACCCGATCTTCTTCCCAGCCGCCTTCTCCGCGAGACGCACCACTTCACGCAGAGTTGGCATGCGGGTCCCATCCACAGGGAACTGGTCCAGGAAGAACCTCGAGTAGGCGCTGTCCGGGTTGAGGCGGCCCACTTCAAAACGCGCCAGCTCCTCGAGGGTCAGATCCAGGACGGCGAACTTCCGGTCGTATTCGAGGCGCTCGACCGGCGGGCGTTTCGCCAAAGCCTCGCTGCTCTGGGCCAGGAACTTGCCGCGTTCATCTCGGGTAATATCCGGATTGAGCACCAAATCGTGGCAGACCAGGACCTCGTTGTCCTTGGTGAGCACCACGTCCATGTCGACCCGGTCTGCGCCGATGCGGAGGGCTGTCTTGAAGGCGGGAAGGGTGTTCTCGGGAGAGAAGGCCCGGGCCCCGCGGTGGGCATAGACCTCGACACGACCGGCGGTCTGCGCCGATGCGGAAACTGGAAACAGCGTGAGGGTGGCCAAGACTGTCGGGGTGAAGATCGTTCGCTCCACCAACTCAGAAAACCGTGGTGATGACATGGTCGAAGTATTCTGCAAGGTAAATGGATTTCAATATAATTCCCAAGGAGATAGCGCCTTAGCGCCTTCGTTGTTAATTTCGATGTTTACCGATTGCCGGTCACTGATCACTGATCACCGGCAACTAGCTCCTCGACTCTCTAAACACCATTCCCACTGGTAATTTTTCATCGCCGAACCCCGTAATTTTACGAGGTCACATCATTCCAAACATCCGGCATGATAGGTCACCAATGGACCCGGAGTTGTCCAGCACAGAAATTCTCAATGAAACAAAACAGATAACTAACTCCGCGCTGAATGAAATACGCGGGCCGTTGAAAAACACTGGAACTAAAATGAATGAAACACTGAAATGTCGTCTGGCCTACAAACTGTCCATCCCGTTTCAGCCTTCAGCCTTTAGCCCTCAGCCACCAGCCATCTATTCCGCTCTTGGACCAAAGGCCAATTTCCACCAGCCACCCGCTGCTGATAAAATTCCTTTTACGTGACCAAACCCCGACCATTTATCGCTGTCGTGGACGACGAAGAACCCATTCGCAAAGCTTTGACTCGCCTGTTGCAGTCCGTCGGGCTGGACGTGGAGACGTTCCATTCCGGCGTCACCTTTTTGGCATCCATCGAAACCCGCCGGCCCGATTGCGTGGTGCTGGACCTGCACCTGCCGGTCATGAACGGTTTCGAGGTCCAGGCCCGGCTCGCGGAGTCCGTCACGCCCGTGCCCGTTGTTATCATCACCGGCCAGGATTCCGCCAAGACGCATGACCACGCGCTGGCTGGCCGGCCAATCGCTTATCTCCGCAAACCCGTGGACGACCAGGCGCTGCTCGATGCCATCAAACTGGCGCTGGCCCACAAACCGGCATCATGAAACAGATCAGTTATCTATCATCCGTGTTTGATGACCGGTTGTCAGTAATCGGCTATCTGTCGTCAGTGAATACTGATTACTCGCCACAGTCCGTCCGCCACTTCACGTACCCACCGGATTTTAACCACAACATAAATTGAAAGAAAAACAAATGAACACATCCATGACCATGAACCAACCCAGTGGCAGCCGCCGCTGGAAATTACTAATCGGAATGTTAGCCGCCGCACTTCTACTCGGCGGGTCGACCGCCTGCCGCTCAACGCACCAGGTGCGGGGGACCCCCGACGAATCGGGCTTCCTGAAAGATTATTCCCTGTTACAGCCGGGCAAGAGCGACGAAGCCAAGCTGATCTATTTTGCCCCCGACGTGAACTGGGCCAAATATACCAAGGTCTGCATCAAACCCATCACCCTCTGGCATTCGGATGACCCGGACTCGAAGCTGGGCAAGCTGGACAAGGAAGACCAGAAATTGCTCGTAAGCTATTTTCACACCGCGCTGAGCAATGCCTTGAGCAAGGATTATACGATCGCAGATCAGGTTGGCCCGGACACTTTGGTGATTCATGGCGCGCTGACCGAGGCCAAGAAATCCCGGCCGGTTTCCAACTTGGTTTCCAGTGTGGTTCCCATGGGCATGGGCGTGAGCCTTCTCAAGCGGGTCATTTTTGGCACGGGCCTCGGCGTGGGTGAATGCCAGGTCGAAGCCGAATTCATGGATGGAGGAAACGGCCAGATCGTCTGTGAAGCGGTGGACCGCCGGGCTGGTACCAAGGCGCTGCGCACGAAGTTCGACGGCACCTTTGGTGATGTAAAACTGTGCATGGATTACTGGTCGACGCGATGTGCCTTCAAGCTAGAGAAGTTGCGCGTCAGCTCGGAAGATAAAAGCGAAATGTGATCCGGTTGGCGGGGTGGGAACTGTCCGGTAATGAAAAGCCGGCGAAGCGACTCGATTCTGCACGGACACACCAGACAAAGCCGGATTGTAACATTGCCGGCGGGCGGCCTCCTTTCCTCCGGGGGCCGCCCATTTCTATCACTCCTCCAAACCTCCGTAATTCCCTCAGTCTTTAATACTGGAGTTTTCCGGAACGTGTCGCCGAGGCTAGCGGCGCTTATTTCGCCAGTCCGGGCTGGGCCAGATGGGCGAGCAGTATCCGTCGGACCTCCTCAATCGTGAGCGGATTGCCCTGGCAGGAATGAAAGCTGCGCACGATGAATTCCGACTCCGCGTAATCCACGTGGGCGCTGGTGTATTTCACGACCCCGTCGGCCCCATTGGGCGGCTGGTCGTTACCCTGGATGGCAATGATGGAGTGAGCCTTGATGCCCGGCGCCGTCGGAATGTCGGCCAGCGTGAGCATGAACGGATTGTCGGTGGCCATGCCATTGAGGCTGGAAGGCACGCCTTTGCGCAATGATTCGAGAAGCTGATCCGTTTCGTTCAATTTGAGCAAACTAGCGGAGGCGTCAATCAGGTCGCCGGGCAGTTTGATGAAACGGTTCAGGAACCGCTGAACAAACCGGGTGTTCTTGTAGCTGCCCCGATGCGGCGTGGCGATGAAGATGACCTCTGAGACGCAGGGCAACGGCTTGAAGAATAGATTGGTCCGCAGCAACTCGCGGGTTTTTTCGTCAACCTTCAAGCCGTCAATGTTGGTCTGGGAAACGACGCGCCAGAGTTTGTCGCCGGTGTCGGTGGCAGTCAGTTTCGCCAGCAAACCGCCCTGGCTGTGGCCGATAATGACCATCTGCCGCAAGGCCGGGTCCTTTCCGTCCGGGTCGAGGGTCTTGACCTGGTCCATCAGGTCGCTGCGCAGGATTCCAGCCGTGTAAGTGATGGGATTTCCGCTGGCGTAATTGAAAGCCCAAAACTGATACCGCTCGCGCAACACCGGGTCGGCGCGCAGCGTGTTCCACATTTCCGCCCACCAGACCGGACTGCTGGCGGTGCCATGCACGAAGACCACCGGAATCCGGCCTGGCGAGTAAGGTTGCGCGAGACGAATGCCCGTCTTGACAGTTCCGATGGACGAAAAGAACTGGGCCAGTCCCAGATCCCAAACCGCGCTGTTGTTCAGTCCCAAGGCCATCGGCGCGGTGGTGTCGGTCTGGAGCGGCACCGGTTTGCCGTTCACTTCCACCTGCGTGGCGTCGTACCCGGAAAACAGCTCGAGTACCGCATCCATTTTCCCGGCGCTCCACGCGCGCACGTCGCCGGTCACGCGGAGGAAAACCGTGACGGGAACCCGCCGCCGTTCCTGGAAACTTCCCATCTTTTTGGTGACGACGATCAGCGGTGCGCCCAGGCCCGAATCGCGGTTGCGCGTGGCCAGGCCGCGCACGATGAATTCGTCAGCGGAATAGTAATTCTCAACCAGGGCCAGATCCCACGGAAACCCCGGTTGCGTGAATTTTACCTCCACCGGGCCAGGCGGGGTGTGGCGCACCCCGCTGTCCAGCTCGACCAGCGCGTTGGTGTTCACCATCAAGCCCAGGGCGAGGCCGCGGTTGTAGAAATCGCAAGCGGCGCGGAAGCGGAGATCATACGGATTGGGCGGCGCTTCGCGGCTGTCGCCAAATAGATACAGATAGGCGTAAATGGCCGACGCAAAATAACTGTTTCTCGCCAGGCGCGGCACTCCCGGTTTGACGCTCCGGCCCTGGCGGTCGGCGTTCAGGTAGTTCAGTTCGGAGAGCGCATAGAGCAGGTCCCGCCGATCGTCGGCGCAGGCGATGACCTGGAGCTGCTCCAGCGTGGCGTCCGGATTCTTCGCAAACGATTTCTCCAGATTGTAACGATGCAGCACAACCAGCGCGTCGCCGCTGCAATCGCTGCTGTTGAGCGCATTCTGGTGCAGGTGGATATAGGCATTTCGCGGCGTCGCCAGGTCCGCTCCGATGGGCGTCGAGCAGCCCGTGAGGACAAACAGGGCAACTGTCAAGCAACACCAAGACAAGAGACCGCTGGAAAATTTCCGACCAACGTAGCGGCGCGTCGGCAGACCGCCTTGGTTGCTCAAAAATCGGAATTGTGCGGCTTTCTGCCGAAAGCCGCTACAGCCGTTCAGAAAACATTTTTTCATGGTCGCTATTCTAATGAGCAGCCAGCTCTTCACCAAAGCCGGGCAGACCTTTACGATTTGTTGCGGAAATCAACCGCTTTGTCCGCTGCTTTCAATTCAAATCACGGTGACGCCCAAAATCATTTACCCACTGCTGGCGGCGCACTTTCTGCGGAGACCGGCACCGCGAGATTTTCCCCTCTTGAAATCCACGCGCGCAAGAGCGTGAAGCTCACGGCCAGAATCACCGGGCCAATGAACAGGCCGATGATGCCGAAACTGATCAAACCGCCGATGACGCCAGTGATGATGAGCAGCATCGGCAGGTCCACCCCTTTGCGGATGAGCACCGGGCCGAGAAAATTATTAATGGTGCAGACAAAAATTGCCCAGACTGCAAACAGGGAACCGGCCAGGCTATGCCCGTTATAAAACAGCCAGATGTCGGCAGGAATCAATGCCAGCGCAGGTCCGATTTGGGCGATGCAGAGAATCAGCATCACTGCCGTGAGCAACGCGGCGGCGGGCACGCCGGCCACAAAGAGGCCGATGCCACCGCACAAGGATTGCACGAACGCCGTGACCACGATGCCCAACGCGACGCCACGGATGGCCTTCGCCGACAAAACCGCGACTTCATCGCCCGGCTGACCGGCGAGCCGGCGTGCAAATTTACGGATGCCGTCGGCCGTGGTTTCGCCATTCGCATAAAGCACGGCGGCGATGACAATGCTTAAGAGGAAGTGCAGAACGAGCAGGCTGAAGTTGCCGGCCTGGCTCACGAACCAGGTGACCAGCTTGCTGGCATACGGCGACAGTAGATTGGAAAGTTCCTCCGGGCTGACAGCGGCGAATTGCTGCCATCGCTCAACGGCGGAATTGCCGACCACCGGGATTTTTTCGAGCCAGCCGGGCGGCGGCGATATTTTGACCATGGACAATGATTTGAACCACCCTACGATTTCGTCGCTCTGGCCAAGAATGGTCAGGACGGCGAAGCAGATCGGGACAATCAAAACCAGCAACAGCAGGATGGTCATCACCAGGATTGCCAGCCAGCGTTTGCCCCAGAGCCGGGTTTGCAGCTTGAGAAAATACGGCCACGTGGCAATGACAATCATGGTGGCCCACAACAGCGACGAGAGGAACGGGTGTATGACCCAGAAGCACGCAGCGATCAGGATGCCGATGAACAGCACCGCCAGCGTGGTGCGGGTCAGGTCGAATGATTCGGTCGGGGTCATGACTGAAATAATTTTGGTTGTGTCGTGACGGAATCAGTATTTCTCCGGCACAAATGTGCGGCCCTTGAGCGCGGCCAGATCATCGTAGGCGCCTTTCATCGAGCGCTTCGGCAGCTTGACCTCCTCACGCGGAATTTTCTTGTGCGGAATCAGTTTCAGCAGGTGGCGGATGCAGTTCAGCCGGGCGCGCTTCTTGTCGTCCGACCGGAGGATGTGCCAGGGCGCCCACTTTTTGTCCGTGGCCTTGAGCATCAAGTCGCGGGCGCGGGAATACTCAAACCACCTGGTGCGCGACGGCAGATCCATCGGGCTTAATTTCCATTGGCGGAGGGGGTCGGTGATGCGCGCCTCGAACCGGCGCTTCTGCTCCTTGTCGCTCACCTCCAGCCAGAACTTGATGATGAGGATGCCGCTGCCCACGATGTGTTTCTCGAATTCCGGGCAGAGTTCCAGAAAACGGTTGTGCTGCTCCTTGCTGCAAAAGCCCATCACATATTCCACCCCGGTGCGGTTATACCAGCTCCGGTCGAAGATGACGACCTCACCCGCCGCCGGGAAATGCGCAAGGTAACGCTGCAGATATATCTGCGTCTTTTCGCGGTCGGACGGGGCGGGCAGCGCCACCACTCGAAACACCCGCGGGCTGACGCGTTCCGTGATGGCGCGGATCGTGCCTCCTTTGCCCGCACCATCGCGGCCCTCGAAAATCACGATCACGCGCAGCCCCTTGTGTTTCACCCAATCCTGAAGCTGGCACAATTGCGCCTGAAGCTTGCGCAGTTCCTTGGCATACTTTTTGGTTTTCAATTTCTTCTCCTGGTCGGATTCTGGTTTTGTGCTCATGAAATGTCTCCGGATGTTACCCTCTTCATTTCACGTTTGAAATTGTTTCTGCTTCCAAACGTCCTCTGGGAGCGCGACTGTGATTGGCTAGGTGAAATTATGCCGGATCGCCGGATTGATGTGACCTCGTAAAATTACGGGGTTCGGCGATGAAAAATTACCAGCCGGTGAAGGGCGAAAATTATGGGCGCCAGCTATCCGTTCCGGTTGGTCAAGTTTGTCAGGCCCTTCAGGTGTGTTTGAACTGCGCGCAAAGCTTTCATCCTCCCAGCGCGATCGTGAGGGCGACCAGTGCGCCACCTACCAGAACCAGCAAAATACCGAACCCCCAGGGAAACCGACCCACGCAGCGTCCATAAGCATAACCGGTAATGAATAGCATCACTACGGCGATGGCGTTGGAGACGCGCATGGCCCTCATCGCGTTTTGCATGAAGATGAAGGGCAACGCCACGGGAAACGTGGACAGAAATACGAGCAGAAACACGCCCACAGCACCCCGCCAGTCCGAGCCGCTCAACTGCGCCCGCCCGGGCGGCTCGGGCAGTTGCTGCACCCGCTGATGCAATGCCGCGAATTCTGCCGGTTGGAGGATGGAGGCCATCACCGGAGGCAGCGCGTCGGCAATCAGCTGTTGCGCCTCTTGCGGATCCGTCGCCTGGCGCACCGCACGGTACGTCATCAAGTTACGGCCTTTGTCCGCCAGGCAGGTCATCAGATAAAACACAGCGTCAATGACCCCCCAGGCCAGGTTACAGCCGAGCGCGCCGACGAGCATGTGGCGGATTTCAGAACGGCCCACCTCGGCCACGCTCAACGAACCGGTGAAGGTCAGTACCATGATCAAGCCGAACAACACTTCGGCGATGCGTTCATGCGGCTCAAGCACGCGCTTGGAGGTTTTGATGGGGTCGTTCGTCATGAGTGTCAACGGTTCGATTTTTCACTGACTACCTTGTAGGTTTATCCAGGGGTGCAGCGGCGTCATGGGTAGGACTTTCCACCGCGTCGGCCACGGTGGTGATGCGGTCAATGCCGTTCGGCTTGGTGCCCAAGGTCTTCATGCGTTCTTCGGCTTGACGAGCCAGACCTTCGACATCAGCCAGCTCACCATCAGCCCCACGATGCACCCGAAGATCACCTCCGCCACCTTGTGCAACCCACTCTCAATGCCGACCATCTTGGAGCTGCGGGAGATTCCGGCGGCGATGACGATGGCGGCCGTGATCGGGGCCTGGCGCCACATCGTCTTGATGCGGATCACATACGATGAGATCAGCACCGTCGCGGCGAGCGCGAATGGGATCATCCAGTCGCTGTGGCCGCCGGCAAGAAGCAGGCCGAATCCCACCGTGCAGCCGACCAGCACGTTGGCAAGCCGGCTCCGGAACATCCGGCGCGCCTCCTCCGGCTGAGGCTCCGAGGCCGCCACCATCGAGGCGATCGCCCAAATCGGGTTGGTGTCGCTGATCAGCTTCAGGGTGAACCAGACGATCGTCGTGGCGATGAAGACGTTGATGGCAAACCGGATCCCGAGGAGATGGTCGTACTCAAGACCAAGCCGCTCCATGAGCGTCTCGACCGCGTGAGATAATGTTCGCCGCGCGGTCATTCGTGCGACTTGGGCGGGTTGCCGAGCAGCCGATAGACGACGCCCGTCTTTGTGGCATTCAGCGTAATCCAGCTCTCAGCTGCGTATTGTAGCGCGATGAAGAACGCCTCGGCCCGCTGCATCGCCTCCCGGGCCAGATCCTTGCGATCCTTGAACCGGATTTGGAAGGCGAACTCGCCGATGAGCGGGCGGTGCTGGCCGCGCGTGCGCCAGAGCGACACGTTGGTTTTCGCCGTGATCCCCTTGCCGAAATCGAGCAGGCCGATGTCCTGGAGCACCTCCTCGACGATGGTTTCGCTGACCAGTTGAATTTTCTCGTCCGGCGCATGCTTGAGCCGCTGGAGCACTGGAAAGATCGTGCTCATCGTCTCAAACGTGGATGTCAGGTTCTGGGCCACGCTGGACCGCGGGAACTGGACATTGTGGGAGAAGAGCACGCGGATCCCGCCGAGCCGGTCCTTGAGCGGCAGGGCCTGGCACTTGAACTTGACCCGGTGGTCGCCGATGATTTGCGGTCGGACGTCGGTCTCGGCGGCTTTCCGCAGGTCCGGGTGGCGGAACTTGAACACGATCTCCGGTTCGCCGACCGGAAAGCCATCCTGGTAAGGAATGCGCCGCCGCAGAATGAAGGCGTTGTTGTAAAGCCGGAAGTCCGCCGTATCCATGAACAGCACCTCGCGGATCTTGAGCGGCTCATTCTGGAACCCCTTCGTTGTGAGACCCACGCCGCTCTGCTCGGCCGGCGCCTTCATCACCTTGGCGAAATCGAACAGGCTCTGGCGCGACGTGAAGCGGTTGGGCCTCAGGATGAGCTTGCAGCAGACGTACTCGATCTGATGGAGTGGGAGGCCATCGGCATACCTGCCCGGCTTGAGCTGGGGGATGCGTCCCACCCAACTGGGCGTCACCCGCGGCATGGTTTTCAGCGGCAGCTTGATCTTCGCCGGCGACTTGGCGTTTTTTCGTCGGATTTGTACGGTGCGTTTCATGGCTGGATCCTTACTTTTGTCAATTTCTCAGGTCATTTGGTGCATTACGCCGGGTTTGGTGTCGGCGGGCACGTCGTCACGCCGACAGAACACCCTGCCGTTTTGTGCCCGAGACTGTGATTGTTGGGGAAATCATGCCGGATTGCCGGATGGGTGTGAACTCGTAAAATTACGGGGTTCGGCAACAAAAAATTACCAGCCGGTGAAGGGTGGAAATGCAGCCGGCGAAAAGTATGGCGTTTTCAAAATTGGAACGAATGTCTGTCTCGACCCGAACTTTGATTTCCGCTTTTGCAATCGACGACTGCCCGCTCAGCCAGGCCTTGACATATCGGCCAGCCAACCGGGCGCAGCAAACGGCCGGACCGGCGGGGGCGTTTGCTTGGTGGCGACCCTCGCGTTCACAACGACTTTCCATGCTCAGTTTTTCATTTCCGTTGCCGTGACCTTCTCCCTCTTGAAATCCACGCGCTCAGGAGCGTGAAGCTTACGGCGAGTATCGCCGGTCCGAAAATGATCTGGCTCGTTTAACGTTCGAAAATCAGCATCAGATACGCACCGAAGAGCAGCAAGTGGACGCAGCCAAGCAGCACGTTCGTTCGGGGCAGGGAAAAGGTCAGGATGCTGGTGAGCAATGTCAGCAGAAGCATGACTGTGTCCACGGCGTCCACCCCCAGCACCAGTGCGCGCCCGGTGGCGAGCGACACCGTGATGACCAGAGGGATGGTCAGTCCGATGGACGCCAGCACCGAGCCGAGCAGGATATTTACCGATCGCTGGAGTTGGTTGGCCAGCGCGGCGCGGATGGCCGCGATGGATTCTGGCGTAAGCACCAGCAACGCCATCAGGAACCCGCCGAGTGCCGGCGGCGCACCAAGCTTGATCACGACCGCATCCAGCGGCGCGGCCATTTGCTTGGCCAGCAAGACCAACGGCAGGCCGTAAAACCCCAGCATCACCGCGTGATAGAGTGTCGAGCATGCGGAATCGCGAGCTGGTTCTGATGCGGCTGCTTCAGCCACTTCCTCGGGTGCCATGAAGAAACCGCGATGCCGTCGGTTCTGGACAAACAGAAATACGGCATAGATCCCAACGGACATCAACGAGAGGAAAACCATTTGAAATGTCGAGAGCGTCGGCCCCGGGGTGGAACGCGTGTAGTTCGGCAGAATGAGTCCGAGCACGGTGAGCGGCAGGATCATCACGAGAAACGCATTCGCGCTCTGGAGATTGAAGCGCTGCTCGTGGTGGCGGAGCCCGCCGAGCAGCAAGGCCAGCCCCAGAAAGCCGTTCAGCACCAGCATGACCACGGCAAACATCGTGTCGCGCGCAAGCGTGGGCTTGTCCGTGCCGGTGGACATCACGAACGCCACCATCGCCACCTCCAGGCCGGTGATCGCCAGCGTCAGAAGCAGTGTGCCCGCCGGTTCACCCAGCCGGTGCGCAAGCACATCCGCATGGCGCACGATGGCGATGGCGGCCGCCAGGATGACGCCGCAAATGATTGCGA
This sequence comes from Limisphaerales bacterium, assembly GCA_052145735.1. Lineage (GTDB taxonomy): Bacteria > Verrucomicrobiota > Verrucomicrobiia > Limisphaerales > UBA11358 > UBA11358. The sequence goes on along the minus strand of JBKQOA010000118.1, from coordinate 30,088 downwards.
GATACACGATCAACATCACGGGATGGCCGAGCGCGGTCGCAACCCAGCTTTTGCCGAGCAATGTCATCGTCAGCGTAAACACGGCGAGGGCGAGCGGCCATTCGCGCCACCACGGTTCTCCAACTTCAGTCGTGCTCACAAGAAAGATTACGGTTGGTAAAAATGATTCACGCGAAAAAATTTAACTTCGTTCGGACGTGAGCGGCAAGCAATCGCGGAGGTTTGCTGAAACCGCTCAGATGCCAACGATGCCATGTTTCATCGCGAAGTGCACGAGTTCCGCGCTGTTGTGCAAGGCCAGTGATTCCATCATCTGATATTTGTGGAACTCGACCGTGCGTGGCGAGACTCCCAGTGTGCTGGCGATCTCCTTGGCGGAACGGCCTTCCGCCAGTAATTGGAGAATCTCCCGCTGTCGCGGTGTCAGCGATGTGGCCGGGTCATTTGCCGACTGCGGGTCATTTCCGACGGCGTGCAATACCTCGCCTGCCAGCGCCGGCGTGATGAAAATCTTCCCCGCCAGCGCGGCTCGGACGGCCATGACCAGTTCCTCGGGCGCCGAGTGCTTCAGCACATAGCCCGACGCCCCCGCTTCCAGCGCACGGCGGGCGTAGGCCACTTCCTTGTGCATGGTCAAAAAAACCACCCTGACCTCGGGATTTTGCTTCTCCAATTGCACCAGTGCCTCGATGCCGTTGAGGTGGGGCATGCTGATGTCCGCCACGATGACATCGGGATTCAGCTTTTTCGCGGCGGTAATCAGGGCGCGGCCATCTTCCACCACGCCCACCACTTCAAACTCGGGGGCAAGCAACCGGATCAAACCCTCCGCCACCATGCGGTGATCATCGGCCAGTAACACGCGTGGATGGGTCATAAGGATTTTTCTTTCACTGGCAGCCAGACCAGGATGTTTGTTCCTCGTCCCGGTGCGCTTTCAATTTTAAGTTCACCGCCGAGCAACCGCACCCGTTCCTTCATGCTCGCCAGACCAAGGCTGGGCTGATGGCGATGCCCTGTCGAATCAAATCCCACACCGTTATCACGGACGGAGAGTTGCAGGCCGCCATCATTCCGCCAGACCGAAACATCCACCGAGCTCGCGCGGGCATGGCGGGCGACATTTCTTAACGCTTCCTGCGCCACTCGAAAGAGGCATAAGGCCGCACCGCGCGGCATCATCTCCGGCAGGTCTTTCAGTTGCACTGCGACCGGTATGGATTCGCGACGTGAGAATTGCTCGCATTCGGTCTTCAACGCGTCGCCCAAACCAAGGTCTTCCAGCACCGACGGATGCAATCGGTAGGACAAGGCGTGGATATCCTCGCTCAAGCGGACCAGCCCCTCCCGGATGCCGCGCAGGGTCTCGGCTGCCGGCAGCTTGGAAATTTCGCGTTCCACCCGCCCCGCCTCAATGGCCATAACCGCCAGTCGCTGCGTGAGGTCGTCGTGCAACTCACGCGCCAGCCGGGCCCGTTCCTCTTCATGGGCGTTGATCAAACGTCCGCTCAAGTCACGCAACTCCGCCTCGGTTCGCTTGCGCTCGGTGATGTCAACCGTCACGCCAACCATGCGAACCGGCTGCCCATGCGCGTCCGCAAATACTCGGCCCCGAGCCACAAGCCAGCGTTGGGTGCCTTCCGGCAAAACCAACCGGAAATCCACCACATAATGGCTTCGGTCCGCCAACACCCGCTGCAGTCCGGCCTCCACAGTCTCACGGTCGTCCGGATGGATCCGCTGCATGACGTTTTCAAGACTGACGGTGGCATTGGGAGTGAACCCGAACAGACGGAGCCAAATCTCCGAACCCCAGACCTGGTCGCGGACGACGCTCCATATCCAAACGCCAACTCCCGCCGCTTCTACGGCCAGGGTCAATCGCTCTTCGCTGTCCTGGAGTTCGTCGGATAATTTCGCGGCGCGCAGCGTCTCGCGGCTCATCTCGTAGCCCATCGCCACGACGATGCCTAGGAAGGAGAAACTTGCCGTGAGCGGCCAGTCCACGATCTGTTGGAATACCAGCACGGAGTCCACGACGGCAGTCAGCGCGAATAATAAGAAGCTGCCACCTGTGGCTAGCGCCTTTCGCCGTTCACCGCGCCGCCAGACGGTGATCGCGGCGTCCGCAACGAAAAACAACAGCAACAACAAACCCAACTGGCCGACCAGCACGCACGGATTCGACACCCCAATGCCACTGGAGACAGATTCGCCGAGGAACGGAAAGTGTCGCAGGCCGGTAACCTCGCGGTAGTTGAGGTTCTGCCCCACCAGAAAATTCAGCAGCAGCGCCAACGTTCGCAGGGCGCAGATGGTCCAAGCGAGCCAGGGCCGCCCGGCCCGCAAGTGGAGCCGGACGAAACCGACGAAGGCCAAGACGATCCCCCAAACCGGGACATGTAGCCAGCGCAGCGCGGTGGCGAATTGGGCGGGAGTCTCCGCCCGCATCATCGAGAGCTCAAACACCGCGTAAACGGCGACGGCCGCCGAGGTGAGGGAAAAAAGCAGGGCGGCCCACACCGTGCGCCGCTGGCACCAGACCAGGGAATAGATCGCCGCCAGCGTGAGGCAGGCGGACGCTATCATGGACCAGATGACGGTGACCCAGCTCATACGGCGGGAAAGCTAACAAAACATCGTCGGCAAGACCAGTCTGCTGAAGCATGGCCAACATCATGCCGGAAGGGTGGATTGGGATGCAGTCGTGGCAACTACTCGCTGCAAATGGGGCAGGATGAGCACCCGCTCCGGGCTGGCCGCGAAAGCGGCGAACGAGGTCAGGAAAAGCGATACCATCCAAACCCGTGCCTAGAATGGCAGCATCATTTTAGGGCATGCTCCCATGGTTCGACTCCCATAGTGTTGCAAATCGTTTTCGTTGACAAGCGGTGGACCAAATTTTTGTCTGGTCAGATTGCTGGACACCATGAGTATTGCGGAAAAAAATGGAACAAAAACTTGTTTTAAGTTTTCGCATCCGCAAACGAGCGTGCCTCGTGCCTCTAATTATATGGCTCGCTCAGGCCGTCAAGGTTGTGCGCCCTACACCAGGCGCCTCCACCTTGACCGCGTTCGCTTCGCCCAGGATTGGCACTTAGGAATCACGCTCGGGGTCTGCATGTCTGGTTTAAGACCGAGGTGGTAAACCAGGGTGTTTTTTAACACTCTGGACGCCACGCTCGTCGGAAAATGTCTTTGAACGTCAGCGTTCCGGTAGCAAGGCGAGCAGTTTGGATTTCACATATTCTCCGGCTTGCTGTGGGTCATAATCAATTCCAGCTCGCAGTAATTGTTTCATGTCCGAACAAAATCCCCGGTCTGCCAAGTGCCCGTCCAGCAGTGAAATAAATTCTGCCCGTTCGGCGACGCTGCCTTCCAATTTGAGATAATGCTGAAACGACTCGATGATCCGGGCGGGAGCAACCGCTGGCTTGGCCAGCGTCAGCGCCCAATACAGATCGAACAAATCCCGCCCGCGCCGGCGTTGAAACAATGCTCGCATCTTTGTTCCCAGCATTTCATGGATGTCATAGCCGCAGACCTTCGCGCTGACCACCGTATCCTGAAATGGAAATTCAAATGGAATTTTAATCACCGGAAGATGCGGCATGCGCTCGGTGACATTGACTTCAACCACAATTTCCAGGTTTGTTCCCGTCTCCACGAGGGACGGAATAGCGTAAGTCATGCGCAGCACACGTGAGGGTTTCACCGTGTTACGGATGGCCAGTTTTAGATCTTCCCACACGGACTGCTTCGGGGTACCCAGCACACCGCTTAATACGCGATTGAGCGCCTTGCGAATGTGACCTTCCGGGCGCTCACCAACCACGACCAGATCAATGTCCTCACTGTATCGTGATGGCGGCGCGAGATGAACCTTGTGCAGCAACGTGCCGCCGCGCATGGCAATCTGACTTTGCAGAAACGCATCATCGAATAACGCGACCATCGTCCGGCACAAAAATAAATCCTGTTCGACTTGAATCTGGCTCGGCCACGGAACAACTGACTGGTGGGCGATGACATCCCGGCGTGTAATTGGTGCCATCATCGTTCAAACTCCACGGCGTTGTTAAGAATTTTCCACCGCTTGATTTCAGGCGCGTCACGGCGGGCACCCGGAACCAGCGGCACGACAGTCAAATTCGACGGCAACCAATTCTCAACGACCTTGGCCAAGTCAGTCGCCCGTAATTTTTCCAGCACAAACCCCAGCCGCTGCGCCGTGGTCGGCTCGTCTTCAATTTTCAGCATCCGCCGTAATTCAGCCGGGCGCATCAGTGGCAACAGCGGAGCGATGGTTTCCGCCGCCCGGCCAATGCCTCCGATGCGTGTGGCATATTGAACCAAATCGAACGTGGTTGCCTCCGGGGTGCTGGCTTGCAACGGCGCATAGGCATTAGCCAGTGGTTGTGTCGGCGTCTGCTCGACCGTGCGTTTCACAAAAAACTGGATGCGGATGCGGCCAATCTCAAGCGGACGGCGCGGAATCTTGGTCATCACCTGTGTCACCTGCAATGCCTGCGGGTTTGAACCGAGTGAACTGGCTGCCGACTGAAGCGCCAGATAATACGGCTCACCCAACCATTGAAAATAATCATGGAGCCACCACGCCACCGGCGGCGCTCCCACCGCACGGTGTTCAGGCGTGACGATCAGAAAGAATTGATGACGTGGTGAAACCCTCGTCACCCGGTCTTTCAACCGCAACAACTGATTTCTGGCTGCCGTCACCGACAGCCCGGTTGCTTTGACCAAATCCGCCAGCGGGAAAGCGACGCGCCCCAAGGCCAGACGCTTGGTGATAAAACCATCAGCCGCCCGGTCCATTCGGGATTTGGATTGGGTTTGCTTCATTATTTACGTTTGCACATTGTAGCGAAGTTCGCTTCATTGTGCAAATGGAATAATTCTTAAATTCGCTGGCCTCAATTAAAATCTGATAGGAAAAGTGCCAGCAAAAATGCCAGCACGGACCCTTTTAACAGGGTAAAAACCGGCACAAAAAGATATGGCCGGATATGTGTTGACAATTAACGTAACTCGTTTATAGTAAAACAGTAAGCGATGCCATAGACGAGTGATTTCGAGTGGCTTGTGGAAGACGAGACTCGGTCGATTCCGACCCTCGCCTCCAGTCTTAACTGACTATGCAGCAAGGACATTGGAGACGCGGGGTCCGCAAAGGACACCAAAACGGACACCACATTGTTACTCCGTAAGAACTTAGCTTACACTCATGGAATGGAGCCGCTGAGAACACCGTTGTTGTCTTGAACATGTGTCAAATCTGTTTCAATCAATGCCAGCCCATGCAGGCTGCCGCCAGTGTCAAAAAGGAGCGAAGAACCGCCGTTGGTAAAGATGGCGTTGAGGGCCGCCAAATTTGAACCGCTCTGGATATTTTGGAGCAAATTGGCGGCGGCAATATTCGTGGATTTTTTCAAATTGACGCCGCCTTTCGCCGCCACAAATCCTTTGGCGTCGCCGACGGTAACAATGGTGTTGCCAGTCAGATCGCCAACCATTCCACCGGAAATAATCGCACTGCCAGGCGCAAACGAGTGGATGGTGACATTGCCCAGGATTCCGCAACGCGCAGCGGCCAATCCGGCGACAGCCTGTCCGGCCACGGCAATGCGTCCCGTCATGGTTTTGCCAACGCTGACATCCCCGAAAAAGTCGCCCAAGGCGATGATCTGGCCACTGTCATTGCCGCCGATGGAAATGCCGCCAAAACGAGTCAACGCGTTTTTAGCCGTCATCACGGCGTTCCCATTGGCGTCACGCTGAATCGCGCCGATGTCACCTTGCGCGGCAATCACGCCGCTGAACGCACCATTGATTTTCACCGAACTGACCAGATTGCCGCGCGCGATGATTTGTCCGGTCAACGTACCGGTCGCAGAAATCGTGGTAACGCCGGTAATTTCTCCGTTCTGACCGAGGATGGTTTCTCCGATGTCGCCGCCGGTCGTCTGGATGATTCCGTAAATATTGCCCTTGACCGTGATACTGCCAAAAATGCTTGGTGCCGTGACATTGCCCAGGCCGGCGGCACCGCCGACGGTGGCGCCTGTTGACGCGTTGATGACAACGTTGCCCAGCGGTCCGGTGCTGGTGATGTTGTCAATGGAAACGGAACTGGTGATTGAGCCGCCCGCGCCGATCAATTGAATGCTTTCCACCAGCGGACTCAAATTTTTGGCCAACGCCGGCACCATCTGGACATACGCCGTGATGGGAGTGTTGTCGTTCATTGCATCCGTGAGGGTCATGACCAGTTGCAGATTGTTGTTAAGATTGTCGTGCGCAAACAGAGTTACGCTGTGCGTTTCGTTGAACGGAATGACGAACGCGTCGGTGGCCGGATTCAACGCGGCATTGCTTCCGAGCAAGGTCCAGAGCACGTGCGGATTGCCCGCCGATCCGAGTGTGGCCGATACAGTAACCGGTTTTCCGGTGGCCGTGGTCAAAACAGCAAACGCCAGCCCTTCGATGCCGGCAACGTCTATGAATCCAATCGGCAGCATGCCGCTCACTTCCACGCCGGTTATGCTGTCCGCCGGCAACACCACCCCAGCCCGGCTGCTGGCAGTCAGATCGGTGAAGAATTGCAATTCAGGAATGCTCAACTGGGTCAGCAAATCACCCTGCAAACTGATGTTGCTGACACCGGTTTTGCCATTCAAATAGGAATCCACGAGGGACAAATTGAACTTCGCGGTGGAACTGTTGACCACCACCAGCGCCAGATTATAGGAACGCGGCGCGGGATTGGTGTCGGTAATCCGAATGGCCAGTTGCGGATCAACCGCCGATTCCGAATCATAGACAAAGGCAAAATGCACGGTGTTGGGCATCGCGCCGCCATTCACCGGCGTTGCCAGGATTTCCCGCTCGATGCCGCCTTCAATCACCTGCAAAACCTTGTTTCCGTAACCGGCCAGCACGGTGATGACATGGATGTTACCGGCAATGATTTCGCCCGGGGTTCCTCCATTCACGGTCAAGGTACCGAGCAGACCCGTAACATTCACCAGTCCGGCCAGATTGCCGCCCACCGTCATGGTGCCGACAGAACCCGCATTCAGCACCCCGGTATTCGTGAGCGAACCGACGATGGTTGCGGCCGTTATTGCGCCAGGGTCATTCAACAGACCGCTGAAATTGCCGCCAACATACAGGGTGGCGGTGGCAAAATTGAGCACGGTGAGGTTTTGCCCCGCAAAATCACCGCTGAAATTCAGGACCGCGTTGTTTGTGCCCGGTCCGCCATCAATGGTGGTCGCCGTTGAATTGGTGACGCCGGTGATGTTGAAGGTGTCATTACCCGAGCCCAGATGGATGTTCAAAGCTGTCAGGCCGGAGTAAGTGATTCCGCCCGCGCCCATTCCCAAACCAGTCAATGTCGTCACCGTCAGCGTTCCAGTCTGGTTCGTGGTGCTGCCCGTGTTGTCCACATTCAGCGTATCACTCCCGCTGCCGACGATCATCAGCGCACCTTGAATGCCGCCCACCACGCCGCCGGTCGCTGGAGCCAGACTGCCCACATTTACTGTGTTCGTTCCCGGGCCGGTGTTGACGGTCGTCACCGTGGTTGAATTTGTGCTCAGGACGTTGAAGGTGTCATTACCCGAACCCAGATTGATGTTTAAAGCCGCCAGGCCGGACCAGGTGATTCCCGCCGCGTCCATCCCCAACCCTGTCAGCGTCGTCGCCGTCAACAAGCCTGTCTCGCCGCTGGAATTGCCGGTGTCGTCCGCATTCAGCGTATCCCCGCCGCCGCCCGCGATAATCAACACTCCTTGGATTCCGGCTACCGTCCCGCCAGTCATCGGCTCAAGGCTGCCAACGTTGATCGTATCGGCTCCGGCACCGGTGTTCACGTAAGTGCGCGTTGCCGCATTGGTGTTTTGGATATTCAATGTGTCATTGCCGGAACCCAGCAACAGGTTCAGAGTCGCAATCCCGGTGTAAGTAATTCCCCCCGCGCCCAGGCCCAGGCCATTGAGCGTGCTTGACGTCAGCGTGCCCGTTTTGGCCAGGCCGCTGGCCGAGTCGTCAATGTTGAGCGTGTCGCTGCCGTTGCCGTTCACCGTCACGGCTCCCTGGATGCCATCCAATATGCTGCTGTTCGGATAGGGTTCGTTGCTGCCGATTTCCACGACATTGATGCCGCCGCCGGTGTTGATGTACGTCGCCGCACTGGTCGAAAGCACGTAGAACGCGTCGTTGCCTGCCAGGCCATTGACCGTGAGGTTGGTCGCGCTGTAATTGATGGTCGCGCCAAGGCCGCTGACCGCGCTGCCGGTGATGGTAATAAAATCGTTGCCGACGGTGCCATTGACCGTGAGCATATCATCGGCGTCGCCGCCGCCGTTGACGGTCAACGAAGCCGCCAGCGGTGCGTTGACGGTGAAGCTGTCGTTGCCCGGGCCGCCATTCAGCGTGGCCGGCGAGCTGAGCGCGTTCACCGTGAAAGAATCAGCGCCCGCGCCGCCGTTGGCCGTCAGCGCTCCGCTGTTGCCGTTGATGATGAACGAGTCACTGTCAATGCCACCGCTCAACGTGAGGGTGCCGCTATTGCCGTTGACGGTGAAGCTGTTGGCGCCCGCCGCATCGGTGGCTGTCAGCATGCCGCTGTTGGCGTTAATGGTAAAGGTGTCGTTTCCCGTGCCGCCGGCGAGATAAAGCGGAACCACGTTGCTGTTGACATTGAAGGTGTCGCCGCCGCTGCCGCCGTTGAGATACGTCGGAATACTGTCGCCGTTGACGTTGAACGTCGTCGCGCCGCCGGCATTGATGGTCAATTTTTCAATCTGTTCGTAGCTGATGGTCGCGCCCGCGCCGTCAATTGTGAAGCCGGTGAGGTCAAAGGTGTTTCCCGCCGACGCGCCGTTGACGGTGAGGGTGTCGCCCGCGAACGTGTTCAACCCGCCAAAGAGCGCCAGCGGACTGGCCAGCGACCCGCCGTCGGCCACGTTCACCACGAAGGTGTCGTTGCCCGGGCCGCCGTAAATGCTCGTTTGGGTCGCCGTGCCGGTGCCATTGACCGTGATGAGATTGTTTCCGGTGCTGGTGTAGAGGTTCAGATTCTCGACCGCGCTGTCGTAAGTCATGTAACCGCCCACGCCAAAGGCATTGCTGGTCAACGTGTTTGCGGTCAACGTGAAATTCCGGTTAGCCGTGTCACCGGAATCGTCCACGTAAATGGTGTCGTCCGTGCCCGGCGTGTTCGTCGTGGTGCCATCGGCATTCGGGCCGTTGTCGCCTTCAATCGTCAGCGGCGCGGTGATGCCCGCGAGGCTGCCGGGGATGTAGGACGCGCCCTGCCAGCCGACATAGAAGGTATCGTTGAACGAAGTCGCCGGCGGCGCGTTGCCGTTCAGATTCGGCAGGGTGACTCCCAGGCTGGCCAAGGCCGCCAAATCAGCGGGAGACACCGTGATCAACGAGCCATCGCCAACGATCGTCGTTGGAACGGTGATGGACTCAATATAGAATGTGTCGTTTCCGCCCAATCCTTCGATGGTCAATTGCTCGATGTCCGTGAAGGTGACATCGATGCCCGCACCCGTGACTTGGGTGCCATTGATGGTGATCACGTCGTTGAGCACCGTTCCGAAAATGAACAATTTGTCGTTGCCGGTGCCGCCATCAATAAATACCGGCGCATTGACACGATAGGAATAAACCGTGTTGCCGTTGGAATCCGCCCCGCCCGGGTCCACGTTTGAAGTGGAAGTACTCGTACTGACGGAGGCATAAATGTAGAAATCATCGTCGCCGGCATCCCCGTTCAGGTACAGGACAGACGAATTGCCGAAATTATAGAAGGTATCACCGCCATCGCCCCCGTTGATAATCATCTCCGCGTGGGTGTCCGTCACAATGAAGGTGTCATCGCCGCCGTTGCCATCAATCACAATCACCGGCGAAGGGGATGAACTGGTGAAGGTGTTGGCCACGGCGAACAGGTCGCCCGCCTGGCTCAATGAAATGTTGATGGCCACCACATTGGGCAGATTGATGGTGACGAGGTTAAGAAATTCGATGCTGGTCGGCGTCATCGCGCCATCCACGGCCTGATTGCTGCCGCTGTCATCCACGTTGACGGTATTGCTGCCGGTGCCGGTAAAATTAAGAGTGCCCACGATTTGAGTCAACACGCTGCCGGTGTTGGTCGCGTTGCCGGAGATCGGATCCGTGACCATCGGGCCGGCATTGCTGCCGATGTTGAGGAGGTTCGCGCCGTTGCCCAGGGCGATGTTCACGATTCCGTTCATGCCTTGCACGTTCACCGTGTGATTGCCGTTGCCGAGGTACAGGTTGAAAGTCGCAATGCCAGAATAATTCAACGAACCGCCCGAACCGAACACGCCGGTCAAACTGGTGGCGGTGAGCGTGGCCGTCGCCGCTGAATTATCCGCTGAATCATCCAGATAAAGCGTGTCGGTGCCGCCATTGCCGCCGGTGACGGTCAGGAGCGCCTGAATGTTGTTCAGCGTGCCGCCGGTTTCGGTGGGCGCGTTCGTGCCGACATTCACCGTGTTGGTGCCGGCGCCAAGGTTGATGGTGGTCGGATTGCTGATGGACCGGAGGTTGATGACGTCATTCCCGTTTCCGGCATTGATGCTGGTGATCGCAGAAGTGCCGGTGACGTTGACCGTATCGTTGCCGGTCTTGGTATAGACGGCCAGGTTTTCAATGCCCGAGTAATTGACCGTCTGCGAGCCGAGCGAAACCGCGCTGCCGCTCAAGTTGATGGTGTCGTTGCCGGTGGTGCCGTTGATGGTCAGCGCATCCGTGCCGGTTGCGCCGGAATCATTCACGTTGGCGGTGAAACTGCCGCTGCCCTGGAAATTGATGAGGTAGGTGTCGCTGCCGCCCATCCCATTCAGGTTCACCGCGCCGCTGCCGGACCAACTGTTGACGGTAAACGTGTTGTTGCCGGAACCGCCGGTGAGGTTCAACGGGCCGCCATAAACATAGGTCGTGGCTCCAACCGTGCTCTGCAAAGTGATCGTTCCCGTGAGCCCGTTTGACTCGGTAATCACATTGCCGGACAGGGACAGATTGCCGTTGTCGGTTTCAATCGAGGTCACGACACTGGTGTTGCCGTTTTCATCCAGCGTTGCAGTGCCCGAATAATTTGAGACGGAGAAGGTTTGCGCTCCGCTCGCCACGCCGGTCAGCGCGACGGTGATGCTGCTGCCGTTCAATTGATCCGTGTTGCCGCCGTAAGTCAAAGTCGCGCTCGTGGCCGAACTGCCCACCAGCGAATAGCCGCTGTAACCGCCTTCGATGACTGTCACGGAGCCGGGATCATTGATGATATTGTGTGTCGAGCCGGTGCCGCCGCCCTGGAACACGCTCGTGCCGGAGCCGGCGTTGAAGGTCACATTGCCCGAACCGCCAATCACGGTGTCGTTGCCCGAGGTGCCGGTGATCGTAGTCGGGCCGCTGCCGAGGTTGAAGCTATTCACGCCGCCGCCGGAGGTGATCGTCACCGGCAAGGTGACGCTGCTGTCAATGACAACGGTTGAGTTGCTGTAACCGCCCAGATTGATGTTGATCGAACCAGCCCCGGACAACGTCTCGGTCTGAGTGGAAATGGACGGGTCATACAAGGTGATGGAGCCATTGGCGTTCTGGGTGATTTCATATTCATCACCCGATTCCACGGTGTTAAGTGTAAGAACACCCCCAATGACAGAACCCAGGTCCGGCAGCGGCTGTTGAATGACATTCAACGTGCCGAGATGCATGTGGAACGTCTTGTGAATGGTGCCAAAAATATACGTGTTGATGGAAAGGGTGACGTATAAATCCACGGAGGAGCCGTTGATGGACACCGTTGCCGTGATGCCGCCAAAGGTCAGGCCAAAGGCCGTAATCGAAATGCTCAAGGACAGGGAGAAGCCCGAAGACACACTGTTGCCGTCTGACCAGGAATACGAGATGTTCGCGATGGTAACCGTTATCGAGCCGGAAATGTTGAAGCTGCTGGATCCCAGCCGGCCGCCCGCCGTTCCGTAAAACGCGTAATTCCCATGGGAATCGAAATAGAAGTCCAGGGTGATGGTGGCAAAGCCAAAAAAGTTAAAGCCCACCTGGCCACTGGCCGAAAAGACCCCGCCGACGTCGGAAATACTAAAACTGGTGGAGGCCAGTGTAAACCCGAAGAGATTGAACGCGGCGCTGACGGCGATATTGAAATTAATCGTGTTGCCGCCGCTGACGCCACTGATGCCAAAATGATTGCTGTGGCTGGTATTGATCTGAAGCTCGAAGGTTCCGATCAGGGTGAGCACTCCGGGAATAACCGTCACGGTCTGGTTGCCGCTGCTGTTGCCCACCGTTAAATCGATGTCCAGCGCGATACCGTCGCTATAAATCCCGGCATTGACGACCGCCGTAAAGATGACACCCATGACATTAAGGTGGGCGTCCATTGAAATGGTAACGCTGGTTCCGCTGAGAATGAAGGTGAAGGAACCATTCAACGTCACCAGGCCGCCCAACGTCAGCGAGCCGCTGGCGGCAATCTCAAAGTAGGTGCCGCTGGGCAGGTTGACGGTTTGATTGTTGATGGTCGTCACCGCCGCGCCCGTCGTGTTGATCTCCAGCAGGAAATTCAAGCTGTAACTGAAGAGCGAATTGGAACTCGTCACCGTGAGATTGCTCCCGGAGGTGAGCGTGATTTTGGCGGCAATGCCGCTGCTGTTGATCAGGAGCGCGCCGCTGGCGTTCAGGGTGAATATGTTCGTGCCCCCCACGACCAATCCCAGCGAGGCCGAGGCCGTGACGGCCAGACCGCCGGCGCTGATGGTCAAATAGAAGTCGCCGGTCATCAGCAACCCGGTGCTGGTGGTGGTGCTGGTTCCGCCCAGAGCCATTACCCCGTTGATGTGGAGCAGGAAATAAGGACCGGCCGTGGAGCCGGCATATCCGGGGCTGGCGGAAATGGTGGGACCGTTGGGAATGACCACTGGCTGGCCGGTGGTGTTGACCTGAAGATTAAACGTGCCGCTGAAGGCATAGTTGCCATTCGGATCGGTAACGGCGGTGGTCACCGTCAGGCTGGCGGCAAAACCGGCTGACGAAATCAACATCGCCGCGCTGCCGTTGATCGAAAACAGGGTGGTGTTATTAATGACGATGGCCAGATTCCCGCTGGCGCTGACCGCCAATCCATTCGTGCTGAGCACGAGATAAAAATTCGTGTTTTGGATCTGGAAACCGTTGGTGCTTGTTCCGAAAAACAGGCTTCCGTTGGCGTGGACTTCCACATAAGGACCGGCGGCGAGGTTGAACGTATTGCCGCCAACCATCACGGACGGCGTGAGCGACGGATCGGTGTTGAGCTCCAAATCAAACTCGCCGTTCCCTCCGAAACTGAAGCCCGAACCGCTCAAGGGATTGTTCCCACTGACGGTCAGCTGTAAAGCGCCATAGACCGATCCACCGCTGGTCACAGTCAAGGTGCCCGAGGCATTCATCGTCAGCAACGTGGCTCCACCCACGGTTGCGGTCAGGACACCGTCCACTGAAATCGTGAAGCCGACGCTGGCACTGCCACTGGCAAAAATGCTGCCGGTGATCAGGAAGCCGGTGCCGCCAATATCAATGGCCAGAGTGCCAGTGCCGAGCATCTCGAACGACTTGGCCGTGAGCGTGAGCGTACCGCCGGTGGAATCTTTCAAGGCCACCCCGCCAATGCTGGTGATGTCTGCGCTGGTGGTATTAATGCCCAGTTGGAAGTTTGCTGTCAGCTCCACTCCGGAGCCGCCGGAATAATTGCCGTAATCCGTGGTCTGGGTGGTGCCGCCGCCCACGGACAGCAGCGCGACGAGGCCCTGGTCAGGCCCGCCGGAAGCAATCTGGATGGCCCCGGTAACAGCGAGTGAACCACTAATGCCCGCACCACCGGCTCCGGATACCCCGGACAGATCCGCGTTCATGCTGACCAGCAGCGAAATCAGCAGGCCATCGGTTGAATTGTAGCTCAGTTCAAAATTGAACGAACCGGTCAAGGTGAGCGTGCTCAACCCGGTTAGCGTTAGCGTGCCATCCCCGGCAATAACGATGTAAGGATCCGCCACACCGGAAGCAGCAAAGGTGGCGGTATAGTGACCGTTGGCATCAGGACCCGTTTCCGTCAGCGACCCCTGGGGCAGGCCAGCCGGAATGTCCACGATGGTCGCCAGGTTGGGAAGCGGATTGTTATTCGCGCCATAAACGGTCACGCCCGGCACGGAACTCGCACCCAGCGAGCCGGATCCTTCACCCGGTCCTCCGCTGGCTGGCGGCAGGGTAGCCGTCGTGGGAATGGTATAGATCACTTCCTGTCCCGTGGTATTGAGCACCAGTGTAAAATTGCCAGTTAATGAAAAGCCCGGAATGTTGGCGGTCGTCAGCGTCAAGTCCATTTCCGCGGCAAAACCGTTACTGTTGACCACAAACAACCCGAATCCGGTGAAGCTGATGAGCGGCGTGGTGGATGAACTGGAGGCGCCGGAACCGGCAGTGGTGTCCGATGAGCCGATGCTTAACTGGTGAATAACCGCAAAAATCTGCAGGCCGAGGCCGGCCGTGGCGTCGTAGGTCAACCGTAAATCAAAATATCCCTGGAGGTCAAAAAGGGTGGTGCCGCCGACGGAATAATCCAGCGTGGCGTAGGCACCCGTGGTTCCCAGTATCGTCAGATCAAAAATGATGCTGCCTTGAATGGTGAACGGATTGACGCTCAAAGGCGCCACCAAGCCGGTGGGGGGCGGTCCGGAGGCTGGCGGGGCATTGGGCAGGTTGACCGTCTGATCTGTGCCGGTGGTGTTGATCTGGAACAGCAAGGCGCCGGTCACCGTCAAACCATAGGCCTGGAGCGCGGCTAGTCCGGCACCGGACTTCACCAGCAACGCGCCATAAAACTCCGGGGTGCTTGAATTGTCATAATTGATCACGAACTCGCCCTGGGCCACCGCGATTTCGCCCAGAAAACTGACATTCAAATCACCCCACAGATCAATTGTGGCCTGACTGGCGGTCACGGTCAAAGTGATCGCGCCGGTGATGCTGACATTGATGCTGGAGTCTCCGGGCACCTGATACTCCAAAAATCCGGTGATGCTGAGGTAGAAGCCTCCAGCCGGCGGCGGGGCGTTGAAAGTGGTGGTGATGTATTGCGCGCCTGACGGCAACTGACTCCCGGAGCTCAGGACGCTGCCCAAAGTTCCGGTCATCGTCGTATTCGGAGTTCCAGCAAACGTCACGGCGCCCGGAGAAGTGGTGGTGACAACAACCGGGCCGCTGGTCGCCAGATAGATGGTGTTGCCAACCGTCAACGAAAAGTCGTTTGCGCCTGGTGTCCATACATAGCTTCCCACCGGCAGGTTGGTGATCGAGACGGTTCCGGCGCTGTTGTAAACCGTGCTCAGCGGAATCCATTCGCTGTAATTCGTCGCCGTCGTGGTGGGGTTGGTGGTGAGCGGGTGGCCTTGAGCATCGGTAAACCCAAACATCAGCGAGCCGCCGAACGATTCAACCGGGATGGTCGCCGGCGCCTGCACCAGGAACATCACGGTGACCGTCGGGAGGTTTGTCTGCTGGTCAACGGTGACGTTCAGGTAAAGATAGGCATTGAAATTCAAACTGCCGCCAAACGTCGCCGTGCCCTCCATGAAAATTTTCGTCTCGTTCGGCTGGGCCGGATCAATTTGAATGGCAATGGTGCCCGTGATGGTGAAGGAGTCCGCGGACGCATAGGCATCGTAAAGCGTCACGCCGGCTTCAATCACAAACGGCTGGCTGTATTCCGCAGACAAATTTGTGCCCCCGCTGCCGGCCGTGTATTGGGTGACCGTTTGATCGCGCAATTGCTGCTGCCATTGACTGAGGGTCAGGCCGGACGGCGACAGGCTGATGCTGGCCAGATCCTGCGGCTGGCTGGGGGTCGGAATCGAGTAATCAAAAGTGATCCCGCCGCTGAAACCGCCGATGGCAATCCCGGTGTCCGGGTCCAATATCAGTGGAAACTCGGCGCTCATATAGACCGTCAGCGGTCCCAAGGAGGAAAAGCCGATGTAAATCTGCACGCCGCCAACCCCCGGTATCGTCGCGCCGCCCGACACACCCACGTACAGGACGGAATTCTTGACCGTCGTGTCGCCATTCGGCACCAGAGTTTCCGTCAAGCTGCCGTCCAAGGGCGTCAATTGCGTGACCGTGCCATCCGCGTTGATGATTTGACCCTGCGCATTGAAGTTCACAATGCCCAAAATAAAGCTGGCATTGACTTCCATTCCGAACAGGTTGCCGGTAACCCCGCCACCGATGCTGCCGACGCTGGTGATCGGAAATTGGCCCTGCTCCAGCTTGTCAAAGCTTATAACCGCGTCCGTAATGCTCCCGCTGACCGTCACACCGTCAGGCAGGCCCTGGATGGAATTAATGTTGGCCGACAAGATGACCGTGAAGCCTGCAGGATCATCGACAAAGGTGTTGCCGGTCCAGATGATTTCAAATTTCTGGATCTGGAAACCCAGCCAGGATGGCAGATTCAGTTGACCCGGGGTCGCAGTAATGGAAACCCCAAAATTGTTGTCCTCATGCAATGCCGGCCCCCCGCTGGTGTTGATGACGGAAAAATTCGTGGCCGTGCCCGACAACGTCAGCGCCGAACCCAGCGTCACCGTGACCGTCGCGGAACCCACCACCAGATATTCGGCCGCGGCGATGGGATCTGTTCCCTGGGCGGTCGTATCGTCCTGCTGCGAGGGACTCGTGTTGAGGGAAATGCTGGTGGTCTGGATGGAGACGTAGGGTCCCAAGGTCAAATCCAGCGAATCCGCCGTGAAAGTCAGGGCGCCGAAGCTTGATCCCGGAGCCAAGTTGACCGTGATGGACGGATTTTCAGCCGTCGCCGTTATGCCGGCGATGTTGAGCATCACATTGGTCGCGCTCAGGGTGATTGAGCCGGCTGAAACACTGCTGCCAAAGGTGACGGCAAAGTTCGTCAGGATTATCGTCGGATTGGTGATGGATAGCAGCGAACCAAGCTGGAAGGTGTAAGGACTGTTCGCATTGCCTTCACTGATGCTCACGCTGTCAAAATAAAATCCGTCTTTATAGACCGTCAAACCCGTCAGGCCCACGCTGATGTTGTTGAACGCATTAAACGTGATGGTTCCCGTGCCAATTTGCATCAACTGCTGGTGCGGATCGGTGTCGGTCGGATTGTAG
Organism: Limisphaerales bacterium; assembly: GCA_052145735.1. GTDB lineage: Bacteria > Verrucomicrobiota > Verrucomicrobiia > Limisphaerales > UBA11358 > UBA11358. Next base: position 12,838 of record JBKQOA010000118.1, on the reverse strand, counting down.
GTGATCGAAAAGCCGCTGGCACTGGCGGTCAAAAGCGAGCCGACCACCATTGTGAATTGCTGGACGTTGAGGCTGAACGCATTGGTCACCAGATCAAATGTGGCGTCCAACCCGGGATTGCTGTTGGTGGTCGAAATCGTGGCGGTCACGCTGGAATTGCCCGGGAACAGGCTGGCGCCAACGGCGGTGACTTCAATGGTCGGATCGCCATTGTTGTCACCGGTAAGGGCGCCCGTCACGCGGTTGATCACGAAATTCGAGATGATCACCGTCGGCGTGTCCGCCGTCAAAATGGAGCCGATGGCGAAAGTGCCCGAATCGCTCAGGGTCGCCTGATTGATGGTGATATTGTTTGCATCAATCACCATCGAGAGGCTGCCCGTGGCGGTGACAAACGACCCGATGGAGAAGGAAAGGGCTTGCGCGTTCGTGAAGGCGGTGGTGCCGACTTCAATGTCTATTTCCGTATTGTTCTTGGTGAAGCTGAAGCCGCCGCTGATTTGAATGTAGGTTCCGATGTCAAAAGTGACTTCTGCCGCCACTTGAACCACGGCGGAGGTGAAAGCCAGGTTCACCGACGTGTTGGTGCCGGTCGGCACGGCCAAGCCATTGGCGCCGAAAGAGGCCACAAAATCCACCACCGGTCCGGACGCATTCGAGTTGCCGTTGATCGCCACGTTGATGTCCGTTCCGCTGACGGTGATGTCATTCGGCAGACCGACGCCGGACAACGAAGCCGCCGTCGCCTGCAAACCATAATAGATGTCGGTTCCCGTCGCCGGCTTGAAGATCGCCAAAGCCAGTCCGGCGCCACTCAACTCAACCCCCGTTGCCGATGAGTTGGTCGAAGGTCCATTGACACCGACAAAAATCGTCACATCATCCGCCCCAATCAGCAATTCCGAGACGCTGGTAGGGGTGGTGGCGGTCGTGGTTCCATTGTTCAAATAGACCGAGGTGTCCGGAGCAGAGGTGATCGCCAGGCTGCCATTGATGTAAACAAAACTGTTGAAGTCCAATTCGATGGTTCCCGAGGCGGCGATGATGGGTTGCTTATAATCCAAGTTGATCGAACCACCGCCGGTTGAAACGGCCAAACCCGTGCCGACGCCAAACGAAGTGTTAAAATTGACAACATTGGCTCCGTTATTGTTAGTGCTCCCGTTGATGTCCACCTCCAGATTTGTGGCGCTCATCGTGAAGCCGGCCGGCAATCCCACCGCCGTCAAGGCACCCGCCGTGGTCTTCATTCCATAGTAGGTCGTCCCGTCCGAAGCCCCCATCAACACGAGTGCCAGACTGGCACTGCTTAATTCCACGCCCGTTGCGCCCGAGTTCGACGCCGGCCCGTTCAGTCCGGCGAAGATGGTGGCGTTGTTGATTCCGATGGTAAGCACGCTGACTGCGTCGGTGCTGTTGTTGGAAAGAGTCACCGTCGTGGTGTTGCTGGCATTATAGGTCAGGCTGGCGCTGGCGGCGGTAATGTTGACAAAGGAGGAGAAGGCCATGCTGATCGAATCGGATTTGCCCGCCCCCAACGTCAGCGAAAACGTTTTCGTGGCGATATTGTAAGTTCCCGAAACCGAATCAATCGCGATCGTCACCGCTCCGCCAAGGTTGAGGCTGGCCGCGCCGGTGGTGAGCGTGATGGTTCCAGCCGTCACCGCGCCGCCGACAATGGTCAGGTTGGAAAAACTCAGCTGAACACTATTAAGGGACAAAACCCCGCCCAGGGTGACATCTCCCACGGTAACCGGTGAAGGTGTGGTGTTGTTATTGCCCGCGATGGTGCCCAAAACCGTCGTGATATTTTGAAGCAAATCTCCACCTGCACTGCTGGTTGTACCATTTGGAGTTTGCGAAGACACACCACCATCATTGGACCCATTTGAAGAACCCGTATTTAATGCAACTACCTGATTATTAGAAGACTGCGAACCGGCTGTAGCTTGAGGTGGAGCGTTGGCTGCCCTCAAAGACGCAGTTAATTGCTGCGTCATTACACTGCCTGAATTAACCACCGCAGTTGCCGATATCGTCGGACTGACGGTGGAAATTTTAGCCGGTGATGCGTTTGAAACAACCGTTACCGACCCGGTCGTTGCCTGGACCGTTGCCTTGGAATTTTGAGCCGAACTACCCTCGGTGGCCGTGCCGCTGGTGGCTGGCGGGTTCCCGACCTGGCTGGCCGCCTGAGTCACCGTTGGGTGTGACTGGACCGCCTCACCGGAAACACCGTCAAAAATGCCATTCGCTCCTGGAGCCGCCTGATAGGTGATTCCGTCCTGTAAAATTCCCTGGCTGGAAGATACCTCCTCGTGGACCGCCGTCATCGGCTTGTGCGCCTGGGCGGCCGCACCCGCAAAGGCCGCAGCCAGCACGGTGTCGCCAGACAGCAATACCCGCGGCTCGAGCGCTTCAAGCTGAAAACGATCCCTGCGTTGTTCCAATGGGTCCTTCACCAAATGATTCTTATAAGGCCTCGTTTGACTGGCCATGTTTTCCAACATTGCCAGGGGCTTGTCAACACCATATTATAAAAATGAATAAGCGACCCAAATACCATCGAAATCCTCAAATCGTGTCTGCCCCGGCGAAGGACAAGGCTTCGTCCATCCACAAGTCGGAACGGAGAATCTGCTGCCGTTGCTTGTAGGCGAGTGTCTGCGCCTTGTTTTGGGCGAGTTTGAAGGCCAACCGGGCCAGCCGCTGCTTCCCGGGCAGGTTGCGCTGCCATGCCTGATACAACGCTTCCCGGGCCGGCTTGGCCAGGTATCTTTGAATCAATTCGTCGTTGAAGCCGACAAACGCCTGTGCGCTGCCGGGGTCACCCTGCCGCGCACTGCGTCCGTACAGTTGCCGGTCCACCCGGCCCGATTCGTGCCATTCTGACGCTATCACGTGCAACCCGCCCAAGGCGGTTATGCCGCGTCCGAGTTTGATGTCGGTTCCACGCCCGGCCATATTCGTGGCTATCGTAATCCGGCCGTTTTCACCGGCCAGAGAGACAATTCCAGCTTCTTCCTTGAGCCGGGTGGCATTGAGGATTTTTGCCTCCAAACCGCGTTCGGTCAGCCTTGCCCAGAGCCTTTCACTGGCTTGCACGCTTCGGGTACCCACCAACAACGGCTGTCCGGTGGCGTGCAGACGCTCAACTTCAGCAATTATCGCCTGCCACTTGGCCTCTTCGGTCAGGAAGAACCGATCGGGCATCTGGCGCCGGATGCATGGCCGGTTCGGTGGAATGGGGATCACCGGCAGGCCATAAACCTGCCACAATTCCCGCGTCGCCTCGCGGGCCGTCCCGGTCATGCCGGACAATTTGTAAAAACACCTGAAAAACCGCTGAAAACTCAACCGCGCGACGGTTTCCGTCGGGTCGGAAACCGGCAGATTCTCCTTGGCCTCAATGGCTTGGTGCATGCCCTCCCGCCAGGTGCGCTGCGGCATGGGCCGACCGGTGAACTCGTCCACAATCATCAGCTTGTCGCCCTCGATGATGTATTGTTTGTCCCGGTGGAAGAATTCACGGGCCACGAGCGCCTGAATGACCAGTTCCAGCCGGCGGTCATGTCCCCGCCACAACCCCGGCAAATGCGCGGCCTGCTCGACCAGCTTGTGCAAGCCGGGTTTGGTCAGTTCAATTTCCTTGTAGCGCAGATTCGTCCGGTAATCGGCTTCGGGTTCCAGCGCTTGAACCATCTCCTGCGCCAGCCGGGCGGCTTCACGCAGCGACTCGTTTTTGTGGCTGGCCGAGATGATCAGTGGCGTGACCGCTTCATCAATCAACACGCTGTCCGCCTCATCCACAATCGCCGCGTGCAATCCGCGCAGGACCAAACCGTCTTGAACTTCCGTTTGCGGCTGGAGCATCCGGCGAATCAGCCGGCGGGTCGGATCCTGCAACCGGCCCAAACGCAGATGATCCCGCAAAAAGTCCGCCAATAATTCCTTGCTGGTGACGTAGGTCACGTCGCAACCGTAACCCTTGGCGCGTTCCGGGGGCGCCGAGGCAGCGGTCACAAAACCGACGCGCACCCCGCAAAAATGATAGAGCGGCTCCAGCCATTCCGCATCGCGCTGGACGAGATAATCATTGACCGTAACCACGTGACACGGACGCTTCGTCCAACCCGCAAGGATTGCCGCCAATCCCGCCGTCAGGGTCTTCCCTTCGCCGGTCGCCATCTCGGCGAGAAAACCACGTTGCAGCGCCAGCGCGCCCATCAGTTGCATTGGAAATGGCCGCAAACCCAGCCGGCGGTCCGCCGCCTCCCGAATGGCGGCCAGCGCCGACAACACCAGATTCTCCACTGGTTTGCCGCCGCGACGGAACCGTTCGCGATACTCCAGCAACCGCTGTTGCAATAAATGGTCCGACAGTTCAACCCAGTCCCGTTCTTGCGCGACGATGGCCTCGGCCTCGCGCCTGAGGGACGCCAAAACACCCGCCCGCCGCCGGTAGCTGCCGACGAAACCATTCACCAGCGCGTCCAATCCCGTCAGCGGACGCGGCGGCACGCGATAATCGCTGCGCCGGTAATCCTGCGTGGGAACGGTCAGCATGGGTCAAATCTGATAACGCTTTTGCAGGAGTTGCCACAGGCTGCGAATCCAGCGCGGCAACAGCGGCTCGGCCGGCAGTTTGAACCGGATTTTCCCGGAACGACCATCCAGCAGAGCGACGCCGTCGCGCGCGCCCAAATCACCGCGGACTTCAAAAAACGGCTCCACGGTTTTGTTGCCCTGCGCATTGTTTTCCATCGCCACCGGCATCTGCCCGCCCGCCGACCAGCCGAGCGCCGCCGACGGGAGAATTTGTTGTCCGCCGGGCACCACCCGCCAGTTCGTCACCGGCAAGGCCGTCCCGGACTGGCCGTACAGCCGCGCACTCGCGCCGTGAATGTCGCTGGCAAACAGGGCATTCACGTCCTCTTCCATCACCGTCGCCACAAATTTGAATGAAGCGGGATTGACCACCAATCCCAGGTCGCTGCCGCGTTCCAGCCAGCTTCCCCGGCGATCCTCAATTTGCGGCGACACCCACACCCCGTTATGCGGCGCCCGCACCGTGAGATGTTCGGTGTCCATCGTGAGCTTCGCCACCTGGTCGCCGGCGAAATCGCGCAGCCTGGTAAGGGGCGCGATGTCCGCCGAGTCATTTTTCATCGCCTGCAGCAACCGCGCGTTGACTTCGTTGAGGTGCGCCCGGGCCGACGCCAGTTGGGTTTCGAGTTCGGGATTCTTCAACTGGAGCAGCGGCTGCCCCTGCTTGACGTTACTCCCCGGTTTGGCCGGCAAGGTCTCAACGATGCCCGCCGTCTGGTTGGCCAGGACGATTCGTTGCGACGCCATGACGACGCCGGGGGCGCGGAAGGAACAGGGAAAAGGAACGACCCCGAGCAAAACCATGAGAAAACCGGCCAGGCCGGCGGTCACGCCGACGGCGCGGGCGCGCACGCGGTCCAGCCGCGGGCTGGCGGCGAGATATTTCACGAACCCGACCACCGGCACCACCGCCCAGGAAATCAGACAGGCGGCCGCCATGACGATGCCGATGATGAGAAAACGGTCGGCGACGGCCAGCAAGACACCGGTGAAGATGATCACGCGGTAAATGCCGCTGGTGATGCCGAAGAACGTCAGCCACCCGGCTTCCCGGCGGGTTCCGGCGGGGCTTTCGGAATTTTTGACGCCAAACAAACCGGTTTCCGCCAGATGCTGCAGGTGCAGGGTGGCGCGCTGGTTGAGATTGGGAATTTCCAGCAGGTCGGACAAAATGTAATAACCGTCAAACCGCATCAATGGGTTGACGTTGAAAATCACCGTCGAAACCGACGCCACGAACATGATGTTGTAGGCCAGGCTGTGGACGATTCCCGGCCCGGTGTGCGCCCAGAAGAAGGCCGCGATGGCGGCAATGAAGAGTTCCACGATCATGCCCGCCGCGCCGACAAGCACGCGTTTCCAGCGCTCGCGGAAACTCCAGGACGAGGTCGCGTCCACGTAAGGCATCGGCGTGAAAATCATCAGCATCACGCCCATCACGTGGACCTCACCGCCGAACCGCCGGCAAAACCAGGCGTGGCCGAATTCGTGGAATGTCTTGACGACGACCAGCCCGAGGTAGAGGAGGAAGAGGTTGTTCGTCGCCAATATGCCCTGCCCCTGCGTGCGCAACGCGCCGAAATTGTCCACCACGAGGTTCAGGCCATAACCGACCACCAACAGCCAGAGCAACGCGCCAAACGGGCTGATGAGTTTCCCCACCACCGGCAGGGTGCGGACCAAAAAGCGGTCCGGATCGAGCAGGGGGAACCGCATGAACATGATGTTCAGGAACTGGAAACCGATTTCGCGCTGCCGGCGTTTCTTGTAACGCTCGAACAATTGCGCGCTGTCGGCAGCCAGGTTATATTGCAGCAGGTTGGCGAAATAGAGCTGGGAAAGCATTTGAATCACCGACTCCTGGCTGGGCGCGGCGTCGGGGAAACGGTTCAGGCACTGTTGCCAGACCTCCTCCACCGTGCGGTCCGGGCGCAATCGCGCCACGAATTCATACGCGGCGGGCCGGAGGCGGAAATACTGGTTGCTGAATGGATTCTCGAGGACGATCCAGCGTTCGCCGCGAAAATTCTGGCGGCGCACGCGCACCACCGGGCGCAGGCAAATCCGCTGGTTCGCCACGCGATACCACGATTCACTGAATGTTCGCGGCGTGTTGGCCATGTCACCACCAGAGCTTCATCCGCAGGAAATCCACGGTGCGATGCGTGAGAATCCAGAACAACGTGCGTTTCTCCGTTGAAAGCTTGCACAAACCGGTCATGCCCGGACGCCACCACGGCGCCGCTCCGTTGACGGGCTGCAGGCGCACGAGAAAAATGTTCCCGTCCTTCTTCGTGATCGCCGCCGGCTCGATGGTTTGAATGGTCACCGGATACTTCAGCTTCGGCTCGGTGACAAAGGCGATCTCCCCCCTGGTTTTCCCCAAAATGTGCTGAACGTCGTTTTCGCTGATGTCGGCCTCGGCATAAAGCGTGTTGATCCGCGCGACCTTGAACAACGCGTCGCCCTGTTTGACCGGCGACCCGATGCGTTCGCGCAAATCGCCTTCCACCACGACGCCGTTGAAACCGGCGCGGACGATGGCGTGGGCGAGCCGGTAACGGACCAACTCGAGCTGCGTCTGCGCCTGATTGGCCTGCGCGTCATCAATGCGCATGTCGGCAATGCTGTTGGCCGCGCGGTCCTTTTCCGACTGGCGCTGGTAACGCGCCACATCGGCCAGCGCCGAAGCCTGACCGAGCAGCAGTTCACTGCAATTCAAGGTCAGCAGCGGCTCGCCGTTGGTCACCTGGTCGCCGGGGCGGACCCATACCTGTTCCAGGTAACCGTCGAACGGCGACGTCAAATAGGCCGCCTCGTCGCTGCGCAAAATGAAATTGCCCTCGACGCGATAAGTCACCCGGATCAAAAACAGCGCCGCCAGCGCCAGGGCGACCAGAATGCCCGTAACCTTGCTCCAGGTATGCTCCGACCCGACCCATCGGGCGCAATACTCGCGCACCTGCGCCTGCCACCGCGCCCCAAACCAACGGTCGTGATGCCTCAAGTCGCTCAACCGCCGTACGACCTGATCACAACAAAGACGCAACTGCTGCAGTTCAACCACCGTGAAGACGGATTCCTGCCGTTCGCAGGTCAGCACGGCAACCACCCGGCCATCCAGGCGCAGCGGAACCGAGCAGAGGTATCCCGCCTTTTGATCCCTGGCAAAGGTTTCATGGTCCCGCGCCACCGTGGTCACGCCTTGGGGCGGCGGCCAGAGAATTTCCTCATCCTGATCCACGCATTCCTCCATGGCGGCTTCGAGGATTTGCGCGGCAGCCATCTGGCGGTCGAACTGTTCTGTGCGGCTCATGGCGCGCAGCCGGATGTAGCCCCCTTCGAGCCAGCCCAGGCTCGCGCGGTCGCAACGGAAACGCGTGGCGATGCCGTTGCAAAATGCGAGCGCGGCGGGGAGAAATTGCGTCGCCTGGTTCACCGGCACATTGAGATCCAGGACGGCGGCGAACTTTTCGACATCGCGTTGCGCCTGGCGGGCGGCCAGGTTCAATTGATAAGCGGCCGGAACATCCGCCGCGAGCCGCAGGCGCACCAGCGATTCCCGCGCGGCCTCTTCGGTGAAATCCTTGAGTTGCGCGGCGAAAATCAACTCCTCCCCGGCCCGCGCCAGTTTCAGGCGCACCGCCAGCGTGAAACACCCCGTCTTCGAATCCGTTGGTTCGACAAAATTGCCGCCCAGGCAACGCCCGGCAATCGGTTCCAACTGCGACGTGAATTCCGTCCGGGTGTGCGACGGGCCGGGGCTGGAGGTCCATTCGCCGATCCGGGTCCAGCGCGGGGCCTGGTCCGGATGGCCAACCAGCAACACCGCGATGTCCGCCGAAATGAGTTTTGCGGCGGCGCTCAAAAAGTCCGGCCAGAAGTTCTTCGGGTCGCCGGAAAACTGCCGCAGGGCGGCCAGTTCATCCAGCGCGCGCGAAAATTCGGCGTTCAGGCCGTCGTTCGTTTCCATAAATTCAGTCCACGGTCATTTTCGCGGCGAGACCGGGCCGGATCTTCCCATCGGCGTTGTCAAAAAGGGCCTTCACTTTCACCAGACCGCTGGCGGCGTCAACGACTGGAGAAATGAAACAAATCCTGCCCGAAACGGTCTGGCCGCCGTCCACTTCAATTTTCACCGGTTCGTCGAGTTGCAAATTCGCGGCGGCGACGCCTTCGATGTGGCCGATGAAATAACAGCGCGACGTGTCCGCAAGGCGCACGAGCGGCTGGTAGAGCGAGCAGGCGGCGCCGGGCTTGAGCAAAATTTCCGCGATGCTGCCGGAAAAAGGCGCGACGAGCCGGCGGTTGGCCAGTTGCTGGACGGCGATGCCGTATTCGGCGGCGGAAACGTTGTACTCGGCCTCGGCCTTGGCCAAAGCCTCCTTGCTCACGGATTTGGTGGTTTCCGAAAGCTGGCGCGTGGAATCCAGCACCATCCGGTTTTGATCCATGACGGCCTTGCGGCGCTGGACTTCGAGCGTTTCCAGATTGGTGTCAAGTTCCAGAATCACCTCGCCCTTTTTTACGGCGTCGCCTTCCTTGAAAAATTGTTCGCGGATGATTCCCGCATCGGCCAGCCCGAGCGTCACGTCCATGAACGGCTCGGTGATGCCGGAAATGTCAACCGGCCCGGCGGCTTGCGCGGATGAAAAAAAAATGCCCGCGAAAATTGCGGCGAGAATGATTGGCATCGGGCGGATTATTTTTTTTATCATGCGAAACAAGGGATTGGTGAAAATTCAATTCGGCGTCGAAGTTGGAAACAATTTACCCGGCGGCGACGCGGTTTTTCTGGGTAAAATGCCGTCGTTGCGATTCAGCAGCCACTCCGTCTGCCGCTTCAGTTCATCGCGCGTGATGTCGAGGTTGCGGTTTTTGAGGATGGTGCCGTCGCTCAATTCCACTTCGAGCAGCGCGCGGCGGTAGCGCGTGAGCGCGTTGGCCAGATCCTGCCGCGAGTCGAGCAGGGCCGCCTCGATTTCGAGGACTTTTTGCGGATCCACCGTGCCGGCCCTGAGCCGTTCGAGTTCCGTCTTCAACAATTCCTCGTTATAGTGCACGACGGTTTTGTAACTCTGAATGCTCTGCTGCCAGGCCTGCGCTTTCTGGATGGAAACGCTCAAGCCGTTCGCGATTTCCGTCTGCGCGCCTTTGAGGTTCAGATACGCTTCCTGCAAACTCAGTTTGGCGGCGCTGAAAAAATTGCGTCCCTTGATGTTGCCCCCCAGCGGCACGGTCAGCTCCAGGCCGACCGACCACGAAGGAAAATCCTGAGATGCGGCCACATTCCAGGCATCGGCGGGCGTGACCCCCAGTCCGTTGAAACCGTAGCCGGCTTTCAAATTCAATTCCGGCAGCATTTGATTCCTGGCGAAGCCCAGCCGCACGAGCTCCTGGTTCATTTTTTCATTTTGAATGAGGTAATCCGGATTGAGCGAAAACGCTTTCTCAAAACTGTCGGCGTAGGAAAGCGGCGCGTTGGTCTCGCCCGGCGTGTCAGCGGCGCGGATGGTGGGATTGCCCGACCCCATCTGATAGGGCATCGGCGGGCGGCCCGTGAGCATTTGCAAATGCCCCAGCGCGTCAAAATAATTTTGCAGGGCGTCGTTGCGCTTGGTGTTCCGCAGGGCAAGGGCGGATTGCGCTTCCATCACGTCCAGTTCCGCGCCCTGGCCGGCCTGCAATTTCCCCCGGCTGTCGTCCAAAACCGTTTGCGCGACGGCCACCGAATCGTCGAAAAAACGGATCTGCTCCTGCGCGAAATACAAATTCCAATACGTGCCCTCGGCCTGAAAAATCACCGTCATCAACTGCCGGCGATATTGCTGGAAGGCAATGTCCGACTCGAGCGCGGCCAGCCGGATGGCCGCGAGCGTGGTGGTAAAACCGCCGTTCTTCAGGAGCGGTTGCGTGATTGTCGCGCCGACAAAGGTCTGGTATTGCTGGATCCAGACGTTCGTTGCCGTGAAAATATTGCCGTAAGGATTCACGTTGTTTCCCAAATCGCTCAGGGTCGCCCCCAGCCGGATTTTTCCACCCGTCGGTACGAGCGTTTCCAGCCCGCCATCGTAAATCGTGTTCCGTTCCGAAAAGTAACTCTGGCCGCTTTGCGCCGCCTGTTGCTGAACGTTGTTGGTGCGCTGATTCGATACGCGCATGATGGAAGCCTCCAGATCCGGCTCGAAAATGCCGTACTCGCCCCGCGCCTTCCGCCGGTTCACCTCAGCCTCAAGCATTTGTGCCTGGATGGATTCATTGTTCTGGAGGACCTGTTGAAGATAATCGGTCAATTTCAGTTCGACGATCGGCGATTCGTTGCCCGCCACTTCCGCCCGCAGGAGCGAAAAACCCAAACTGCCGATTGCCATGAGTGATACGATTCTTCCGGCAAGACTGCATAACGGCTTATTGGGTCGCCGCCAATCACCACAGGACAATCTCATTGTTATCTAGGATAGTGAATCGGATAACCCAGGCAATGTTTTTAAGCGGACCTGCCCCGCACTTTTGCCCCATAAGGCCCGGCGGAAATCACAGGATCGTAGTTCATTCGATGGCAAAGATTGGCTCCAGAGGTAGGGCCCGTTTCCAATGGGCTGCGAACACTAAGGCTTTCGGCGTGCAAATATCCCATCGTGGTTTCCAGGGACTTGTGCCCCATCGCTTGTTGAATGGCGCGCGGGTTGGCGCCAGATTCCAAGCAATGCGTGGCGTAGCCATGACGCAACTCGTGTGGCAGAACCAGGATGCCGAGTTTGCGCCGGGCCTGTTTGATGGCGCGTTGGACATTGGCTTCGTGCATCCGGTAGCGGACCTCAGTCCGTGTGCGCGGATGGCGACAGGTGTGGTGAGCTGGGAACAACCAGGCCCAAGGCCAAGCAAACTGGTAATCGGGGAATTTCCTCGCCAGTTGATGTGGGAGCATAAGGGGGATGCCGTTTTGTTTATCCCGCCGCCAGACTGCCCCGGCAAATTCCATTTGTTGGACCAGTTCCGGAGCCAGCGACGGGGGCAGGGAAACCACCCGGTCCTTACCGCCCTTGGCACCCACGATGAAGAGACTCAATCGCTCCAAATTGACATCTTTGATCCGCAAATTGAGCGGTTCGGCGACACGCAGCCCGCAGCCGTAAAGCAGGCGTGCAATCAAATTGGTGGGATAACCGGCCATGTCTCGAACCGTTTGGAGTAAAGCTTGGGTTTCGGCGACGGTGGGCGCATGGCGCAGGTGAGCCGGGCGTTTGGCCCGTAGCGCGTCAATGCCTTGAAGGGGTTGGCCCAGGACTTCCTTGTAAAAGAAAAGAATCGCATTGAGCGCCTGATTTTGGCTGCTGGCAGACAAGTCGTGATGGCGAGCCAAGCCGGTCAAGAAATGTTCGAGTTTCTGCCCACTGGAAAGGGAATCGGGCAGGCCCTCCAGAGCGGTCACGAAACGACGCAGCCAAAAGACATAATTGGATTCGGTGGAAAGGGCTTTGTGCTGACGACGAAGCACGCTTCGTAGCCGCTCGATGGCAAAAGGCAGATTCATAATAAATCGAGAGAATCGCAGGCGTCCTTGGACAAAGGCTGTCCAAGGGGAAGCGTTCCGAGTTGCTGGGTGGGTGGAAATTTATTTGAATAAACGAACCGCTGGTTCATTGATTCAAGAAAGATTCATTGATTATAAACAACTTGCGCCTTTTGGATTCAGCTGTCAGCCTGAATTGAATCAACGAACCGGCGGTCGTTTAATCAGGCAACGTTTTGTTGATTATGAACGGGTTAGAACATTTGAATTTGGCAAAAGAAATGGATTGAATAAACGAACCGGCAGTTGTTGAATAACAGTTAGGCTGCATTGCGCCATGAGACTTACATTGATTATTGGAGCATCAGTTTGCTGTGCCATTGGTTTACTCATGGGTTTGCTTTTATTCGGCACACAGGATTTTAAGAACGCATCCGGTATTGATTATGCCTTTTGGAGCGCATACATATTGCTGGCATTTGCTCCGTTGTTTGTTCTTTATAGGTCTCGGCCACAGTTAAGCCGCCGCTTGCTGTTTTCTATCGCTGGTTTGATAGAAGTATGCGTGATTGGCTTTTTTGTGATGATGATGTTTCCAAGATTGTGATTTCAGATGAGAGTCATGCAGCCTAACCAGTCGCGAGGCTGTGTAAAAACTCTGGCGCAGGGCGAGTAGTCTGCGGAGAAAAAGATTTGCCGGTGATCCGAAAGTTCGGG